>CAYZXN010000160.1:0-10300 GCA_964482425.1 uncultured Syntrophobacteraceae bacterium
CTAGGTTTCACGAGATGCCGGGGCTCGGCACGGCGGATTTGCGAGAAGGCAATAAGAGCGCCATCAGCGCGACGCTTGCCAGTGAGAGTAACCCCAGCATCCAGAAGATTGTCGGTAGGTCGGCGCTCACCAACAGCAGCCCCACCACGCTCGTCGATATCGTTTTGGATGTCTGCTGGATCAAGCGATCGAAAGACACGATGCCGCCGCGCAGATCCACCGGCGCGTTTTGCGTGAGCAGGCTCTTTTGCATGGGCGAAATCACGCCGTTGGCAACGCCGTAAAAAAACAGGCACACGCCGACCATCCAGCCGCCCGGCATAAACGGCACGCCGATGAGAGCGATGCCGCTAACCAGGAATGCGATAAACAGGACCTGCGCCTTGTCTCTTCCCGCCGCGATTCGACCGGCTTGACTCGAAGTCAGCATCGCGCCCACCGAAAAAAACACGTAAAGCAACCCCGCCGTTGCGGTGGAAATTCCATGCGTGCGGACGAGAAAGAGAGGAAAGTACGTCAGGAAACCGTAGTCGAGGAAAAACCGCAAAAAGCCCGCCGAGAATGCCACCAGCAATCGAGGATGTCGTGTCAAGATCAGTATCTCCCCGAGATAGGCCCTGGTTCCAGTGCGTGCCTTGGCCTTGGTTTCCGGCATCCAGATAAAGGTCATGATGCCCAACGGCACCGTGAGGATGTACAGGAGAAACGGCCAATGCCAGGCAAAGGCGGCCAGCAGGCCGCCGAGCGGCGGCAGGATCATATAGCCGATGCGATCGAGGAAGACTTTCAAACCCTGGCCGCCGATTTCTTCGTTGCCTTCGAGCAGATCGCCGATCAGCACAATGGTCAGCGGAATCACCGCGCTGAAGCCGATTCCCTGGATGGCGCGAAAAACCAACAGCTCGGTAAAACTCGTCGCGAATGCCATGGCCGTGCCGCTGATGCCGAACAGTATCAGGCCGCCGGCAAGGAGCAATCTTCTACCGTAGAGATCCGCGACTACGCCGAAGATCGGCGACAGAACAATGGCGGGTGCGGTGAACACGGTCATGACAAGAGACAATTCGGAGTCGCTGATGCCGAACGGCTCGATCATGGCCGGCAAAGCGGGCTGGATGAAGTTGACGCCCATCATCAGCGCCAGACTGGCGCCATAGACGAGACTGAGTGCGCGCCGCGTCTCAGGCGACAGCACGCCGAGACCGAAAAAACTACTGATAAACGACATCCGCCCGAAGCTAGACTATGCCGTCCGGTGAGTCAAACTGTGCGCAAGTCGAGGCAAGCGCCCGAACGGTTCGTAGGAATCGCGGCCAGATTGAGAAGGGAGCCAGCGATGGGAGCGCTACGGCCAGGCGTTTCAAGAACGCTTCACGGGCATCGCGTTCGATGAGTCGGGTGACTTTTGGCCGTGGTTAATTAGCCGACGGCGGGTGCCGGAACACCTTGAAGCGACAGTTATGCGGTGCCGTTGGCCGCAGGAGAGCCTATTCTTCCGTTTCGCCGAAGTAATCCCGCAAAATTCTTTCCTTGATGTAGGAGATCGCGCCGAGATCCTGAATGATATCGCCGCCGGTGTCATAAAAGAAAATATCGCCTTTTTTATTGCGCCCAATGGCGACCAGCCATTCGAGTTCGTCCCGGTCCTCCAGCAGGTAATTAATGGCCTGATTGGCGCCTTTGCTGGCGATGATGGTTACTTTCGGATTTGCGGATTTCTTCGGATGGGTCATGAAGCGCCTCCTGAATCGAAAAGAGTTTATACCAGAAGGTTGTTCTACACAACTTACCCGAAAAAAATGACTGCGCCGTGCCGTCATGGAAACCCGGGCCCGGCACGCCGCGTATTTAATTCAAATTCAACGACTACTGTGTACCCAAGGCGACATTGAACTGCCCAACCGGATTATCGCAGCGAAAAATCGACACGGTTCGGTTTGCCTTTGAGCTTGGATTTTTGTTCGTCGGTCAGGGGCTTGGCCTCGGCGATCACTAAGCGGTCCGCGCTTATCTGGCCGTCGGCCATGAGCGAGGACCTGACGGTCTGAGCGCGCTGGTTGGCCAGTTGACGCAAGTCATCGTCGCTGGCGCTCGCGTGCTGCATCATCAATTTTTCCATCTCGACAACGGGCAGATCCCGAAGCAGGCCGATAACGTTGCGCGGTCTCGGAAAACTTTCTTCCCGGTAAGCTGCCCTCAAGTATTGCGGGTATTCGCTGCTCTCGATCTGGATTTCGTCGACTGACTTCGGCGCTTCGCCTCTGCGCGACAGATCTTTGAGCTTTTGAGTCTTGACCTTGCGCTCGATGCCGACGCGCTTGAGTCCCTCCAGGTCGGTGACCGGATCGGCGAGCCCGCTGATCTCGAGCCTCAGCGCCGGGCGGTTGATCATGGCTTTAGCCAGCGTCTCGATCTTGCTCTTCGCATTCTGAGTGAGGGTGGCGCGCCCATTATCGAATTCGACGTAACTCAGCTCTTCGCCGCCGCCTCCTCCTGCGCCGAAGACCGAGCCGATGAGCGTGAAAGGAGCGGTCACCGCTCGGGTGATGAGGTTGATGACGAGACGCAGGATAATGCCGCCGACGCTGAACTGCGGGTCGTCAAGAGAACCGCTGACGGGCAGCTCGACATCGATCACGCCGTTGCGATCTTTCAGCAGCGCAACGGCTAGTAGCACCGGCAGCTTGGTGGCTTGCGGGCTTTCGACTTTTTCTCCGAAGGTCAGTTGGTTGAGAATGATCTTGTTTTGCGCGCTAAGCTTGCGATTCTCTACTTTGTATTTCACGTTGAAGGAGAGTTTGCCTTTCTCGATTCCGTAGCCCACGTATTTTCCGGAGTAGGGTGAAAAAGAATTCATCTCTATTTCCCGCGCATCGGCAACGATGTCCAAAAACAGATCTTTGCCCAGCGGGTTGATTTTGCCGCTGATATCGACGGGGGCGGCGCCGTCGAGCCTGGCTTTTAGGTCAAGGTCACCGGGTATTTCCGGCTTGAGCTCCGAAATCGTTCCCTCGACATCGGTGAGATTAGCGGAATAATTGGGCTGGATCAGAAAATCGCTGAAGTTGATGTTGCCGCCCTGAAGATGGATCTTACCGATGGTTACCTGCGTCTCGGCTGGTTGAGTCTCTGCGGGCGGAGTGGCAGCAGCTGTTGGTGATACGGCGTCCGGCTTCACTTCCTTCCGAGTGGTTAAATTTTGCAAATTGACCTTGCCGTCCGCGCCGATGATCAGACGCGAATAGAAATCGGTCAGTTTGACTTCGCCGATGGCTACTTGTAGCGGCTCGGAACTGAACTGAAACTGCTCGACGCCGAGGGCTTTCCATTTCAGCAAATCCTGTTTGTTGTCTTTCTCGACGGTGGCGAAGTCGTGGAGATCTATGGCCCCTCGATAATCCGCTTTCGGAGCAGCGCCGCCGCCATCGAATGTCAGGTTGCCCTTGGTGCTCAGACGCCCGCCAGTCAAAAGAAAGTTCAGCTCGTCGCCCATATACGGCTGAATGGCAAGAACATCGATATCATGGGCCTCGACCGTGAGCTTGGCCGCAGCCGGATTGGTCCCGGCGCTACCAGCCAGCCGCAAGGAGCCGTGCTTCTCTATGCGAGCACGCAGCCTGGTCTTAGCATGCTGATTTTTTTGGTTGGAAAAGTTTTCGATCCGAACGAAAACGTCAGAGACATTGAGTTTGGCCGGCGTGACAGCCGCGCGATCGTCGAAGGCGAGGTTGAAGCGATCCAGAGCGATGGTTTTGGCTTGAATTTTCCACTCGGTTTCGTCCTTCTTAACCGGCTCTTTTGTGGCGGGCGCCGGAGCCTGGGCTTTGACAATACGCGCGTAATTTAGAGTGCCATCGCTGTCTCTTTGCAGATAGCCACCGCCGCCTTTGCCTTCAAGCGCGCCGATGAGCACCGATTTATTCGACACGTCGACAGCCGCGTCCTTGATCGCCAGTGACGGAATACGCCAGAGCGGTTGCGATTGGCCGGGAAGCTCCAACCGTAGCGCGCGCAGATCGGCGCTCAGTTGGGTAAACTTCAGGTCGGTTTGCTCATCCTTCGCTGCGTAATGGTAATGGGTCGAGAGATCGAGCAAGCCATCTTTGATTTCTAGCGCAGTGGCGTCCTGATAATAGGAAGTCAACTCGCCTGGCTTGAGACCTGCGATCTCAATTTTGCCGTCCACGATCAATGGCGTCAGTTGAATGTGGCCGTTGTGGTTGAAACGTTCTTTGCCCGCGGAAACGAAAGAAAGCTCGACCGACGCTTCCTTGTCCGCTTCGTTGGACAATCCGCTGATCGCCAGCCGCAGGTCATCCAAACGGGTCTGGTAAGCACGCGTGAGCGATTCGTCTTTGAAATGAACGATCGCGGATTCCACGAGGATTTCACCAATCTCATACCGATAAGGGTTGCTCTCTTTTTTTACTTCTGGCTCAGCTTTGCGCGCCGGCGCAGCGATGAGATTGGCAAAATTAAGCTCGCCATCGCGGCTACGCGCCAAATGCACTTCCAGCCCTTGTGCTTTGACCGATTGCACGGCGGTCTTGTTGCCAAAGATGTCCACGGCATCGATCGCAACCTCCAGGCCGGGCAGCTTGAGCAGGGGCGCTCCGTCCTTTTTCCCCACCGCCAGCTCGGCCAGCGCCAAGTTGCCGGCAATGGTAAATGTCGAGGCGTGGTCCTTGGCGCTCCTGAAAGATGCGGTGAGCTTGCCGTTGAGCTCGCCTGAAAGAACGTCAAAGTTCAGGTCCACAGGCGAATACGTGAGATAACGCTTGATCTGCAGCTTATCGATATTGAGATCTACGGTGCTTTCGAGCGAGCGATGAAACGGCTTGGACTCACCGGTAATATGCAAGGGGGCCCCGTTAATGTTGGCCGAGAAAGAAGGTTTGACGAAGATATCCGTGTAGGACGGCAGGCTCGATACAAACGGCAAGCCGATGTGAATCGATGAGACCAAATGCTTGGTTTGTTCCGGCCGATCGTCAAACTCAACTGCGCCGTCGGCGATCTGGATGTTATTTACGGAAAACCGCGGCGTATCCCCCGCCGGAGCGTCCGAACTGAACTCGTCGATCAAATCTTGAAAGTTGTATTTGAAATCCTCATTGCGGACCATATGGATGTACGGCTTTACAAGCCGCAGCTCTCTGATGACCGGTGCCCAACGCCACAGCGATGCGATCTGCAGGTTGACGTGCAGCTCATCGAATGAAACCGCGGTCGCCTGGCTCTCACGCTGTTTCATCAAAAAGCCGCGGACCGTTGCGGTCATAGCATAGGGATTCAAACGAATCTGCTCGATGGTCACGTCGCGGTGAAGCCGTTTGGAAAGATCACCGGCAAGCCAGCCGCGCAGCAGCGGCGGCGCCACAAGCCCAATCAGGATACCCAGCGCGACCGTGATTGACACCGCCCATACGGCTATCTTGCGTGTGCGGGGATGACGCGCAAAGTCACTGGCGCTACTGCGGAGCCGATGTGCGTTGATTGCCATGAGCGGAACTTTGATTTCAGAACCGGCAGAATCTTATCGCACGATATCAGGCTTGTCTATCGAGCAGCCGTTGCTGAAAAAAAGATGGTGAGGGATTTTATTCCGCTGCGACGATGCGGGGCATGCTGTTATAACGGATGACTTTTTTGGATATTCAGTCTTCGGCCAACACAATCAATTTTTTCGCGGATCACATCGCAGCTTTGATTTCTTCAAGTAAAGAAACATAGGGGACGGGCAGCCGCCAGTGTCTGGCCCCTTCGAGGATCAGCCTTCTGTATTCCGCGTTGGGCAACGGAACGTGAGGCTCCAACTCGGCGACGTAGACAAGCGCGTCAATTGAAGTGTGTCCGTCGCCGCGGGCATATACCGGCAACACCTCGCGGCGATAGCCGTCCTCGAAGCCGTCGAGAACGATCAGATCCTCATCGCAAATGTCGTAGACGGCGCCCCAGACTTCTTTTCCGGCGGCAGGAAAAACATTGGCGGTGCCGCAGTCGCGCAAACGCGAGTGGCGGGTGATGCCGAACTGATAGCCGGGCAACCGGGCGACGCAAACGAATCGCGAAGAAGGGCAACGCCGCTGCATCTGCGGCCAATTTAGATTGGAACCATAAGCGAAATAGTGCACGGTTATTGGCCTCCTGATTGATGGAGCATGGTAGCAAAAAGTTATTCGGCCACAAAGGAGAATGCCAGGGGAGGCGTAGAGCGCTTTTGACAGCGAGGCTCGGGTTCGGATAAAAGTCCGTCCATGGGAAAAGCGAAAATTACGCTGGCTCTGGGCTCTTACGATCGCCATGGACCGCTGCTCGAAGGCACTGTCGATCATCCGCGATTCGATGTCCAATTTATCGAACTGGATCCGCAGCAGGGCCGGCACGAGCGTTTCTTACAGGATTTCGAGTTCGATGCCGCTGAGCTGTCTCTCTCTTCCTATCTGATCGCCATCGATCGGGGCATGCCGGTGCATGCGGTGCCGATCTTTCCACGGCGTTTGTTCAGCCAGTCGCAGATGTACAAGAACGTCAACTGCGGTATCGAATCGCCCGCAGATTTAGCCGGCAAAAGAATAGGCTTGAGCGGTTATCAAAATACCTTGGGCGTGCGCGCCAAGGGCGACTTGACTCATTTCTACGGCGTGCCGCGCGCGACAGTGACCTGGATAACGCCGGGCAAAGAAGTTCTCGATGTGAAACTGCCGGCCGACGTGAAGCTTGAAACCAGGGAGAGCATGGCAGAGATCGAAGACGACCTCGTTCAAGGCAAGATCCAGGCGATGTTCGTATCGCGGCTACCGAAAGTCTTTCGCGATGGAAATCCAAATGTCGCCCGGTTGTTTGCCGAGCCGCAGACGGAAGAGGAGCGTTACCTGCGAACGGAAGGCTATTTTCCCGTCATGCACGTGCTGGCCTTTAAAAGCGAATTGGCGCGACAGTATCCGGAATTGCCCGCAGCCTTGTACGAGATTTTTGAGCGGGCACGGCAACGCGCCATGCAGCGATGGGCGGATCCTAATTGGTCGATGATTCTGTGGGGCCGGCGCGAACTAGAGCGCCAACAAAAGCTGTGCGCCTTTGATCCTTGGCGCAACGGTCTTGAAGCGAATCGGAAAAATATCGAGCGCTTCGCGCTTTACAGCCATGAACAGGGGCTGACCCACCGCCGGCTCTCGCCGCAAGAGCTGTTCGTAGCGATTGACTAGAATTCGTCGCGCTTATCCTCACGCGGAGAAATCAAAAGAAGGCGGCCGCTTGTGCGGCGCTTTCGCGAGCAATATCAAAAACGCGGATAAAAACAGGGCGCACGCAAAAATCGTAAACGATAAATTGTAACTGCCCGTTCGATCATGCAGAAAACCGAAAAACGGCGCTCCGCTGGCGGCGAATAGATGAGAAAAGAACAGTGACAGGCCGCGCACGGTTCCCAGAGAGGCACGGCCAAAAAAATTCGCCCAGATCACTTCGCGCAGCACAAAACTTCCCGCCAAGCCGGTGCCATAGAGAAAGAAGCCCCCGTATACCAGACGGATATCCAAGCTCGATATGGCCAACACGAGCCCGACCCCCTGGATCACAAACTGCATACAGGAAATTTTCCTGACGTCGAAGCGATCGGCAAGCATGCCCCAGACCAGGGTCGAGCCGAGTTGCGTCAGCGCGATCGTGCTCATGAAGGAAGCGGCGACCAGCGGCGAGTAGCCGATATCGGTGACGTAAGAAAAAATATGCAGGTTAAGACCGGCAATGCCGACGCTAGCGATACCGAACGTGACCACGAGAAGCCAAAATCCTGGAAGTCGCAGGACCTCCGAGCGGCTCCATAAAGTTTCCGCTGGCGCTCTTCGGCTGCGGCTTGACGCCGGCGTTTCTCCGGCATTTTGCAAAGGTGCAGATCGTTCGATTGGTACCTCGCCGTCGGGCGCGAGGCCGAGATCTTCCGGTCTTCGGCGCATGAAGAGGAGCGCTGGCAGGACGACCAGGATCGGCGCGACCATACCAAAGACGGCCCAGGTGCCGCGCCACCCGACCAGGACGAACAGAGACGCCGCCAGGAGCGGTATGGCGAGCTTGGCGATGCCTGTCCCCAGATTGGCTATGCCCATGGCACGGCCGCGTTTGCGCACGAACCACTGCGCGATCGTGACGTTGATCACCAATGATCCAAGCAGGGCTTCACCGGCAATCACCAGCGAGCAGCGCACAAGGGCGAATTGCCAGAAGTTTTGCACGAGGCTCGAGAGCAACAGTCCACTTCCCTCCATAAGCGCGCCCAAAACCAGGACTCCACGACCGCCATGGCGGTCGATCCATGGGCCGAGAAGCGGCACGATCATTGCCGCGACGCCGATCTCAAAAGTGCGGATCAGGGAAAACGCGCCGCGCGAAACGCCCAATTCCTCGGTAATGGGTTTGAGAAAAATGCTCAACGTGCTGGAAAAAGCGAACGTGCCGGCAATGTTGACCAGGATACCGACGGCGACGATATACCAGCCATAGAAAAAACTTGGCTGAATGTTCGCGCGGTCCGGCTTGGCAAAAGAGGTCATGAGTTGAAGGGAAAGTGCGCCGGCGCGAGCCGAGTGTTAAAGCGCTGGCAAAAATAATCTTAAAATAAGTGACGGGCGTGAAAGTATCAGGTTGTAAAGCGCCGGAGAAGAGTCTATGGGCAAGCACCTCGACAGAAGTTCATGGTCTCCTGATAAAACAGTCGGCGTCTGCGGTCAACTCTTTGGCCGTTTAAGCCGGCTTGAAAAAATCGAGGGATGAAAATAAACATGGCTGCGAGCCGCTAAGGAGGTTCCGATGCTGATTCTATCCAATGAGGATATCGAGAAAATCTTACCGGTTGGCGCATGCCTCGATGTCCTTGAAGAGGCCTATCGCGATCTCGGCAATGGCATGGCGGCCACCGTGCCGCGCTACGATGTTTTCAGTCCGACCAAGCCGAACGAGTTCTACGAATATAAAACCATGAGCGGCGTTCTGCCCGGCCGTAAGATCGCGGCTTTGCGTCTTAACTCAAGTGTCGTCACGTGGTACGAGAAGGCCGGCGGCGTGCGCAAGGATAAGCTGCCGGTTGCCGGCGGCGATAAATTTGTCGGCCTAGTCATGCTTTTCAGCACCGAAACCGGCGAACCGTTGGCGATTTTTCCCGACGGATACGTGCAAAAACTCCGCGTCGCAGGCGCCAGTGCCATCGCTGCGCGTTATCTGGCGCGTAAGAATGCCAAAACCATGGCGCTGCTGGGTAGCGGCTGGCAGGCAAGTGCTCACCTGGTGACTCTCAACATGGTGCGCGATCTTGAGCAGATCAAGGTTTTCAGCCCGACTCCTGAGACACGCCGCCGCTTTGTCGAGGAATGGCGCGGAAAGATTTCACCGACGCTTGTTGAAGCGGCCAGTGCGGCGGATGCCATTGACGGCGCCGATATCGTGACCTGCACGACCAATTCGATCTCGCCGCTGTTCTCCGGAGAAATCTTACAGCCGGGAATGCATGTTTCCTGCGTCAAACCTTGCGAATTGGATGCGGCGACCTATCGCCGCGCCGATCCGCTCATCATTCACTGGACGGAGGCCAAGCCTTTTCAAATCGCCATCGGCGTCGATCCCCAGTCGATCCCCGATGTGGCCGAAGGCTGGCAACATCCACTGACGCGAGAAGACGCCGCGTGCTGGGATCTGCCGACGCTTTCGCAGCTGGTAAACGGTCAACATCCGGGCAGAACCCGGGACGATGCCGTCAGTTGTTTTTGTAACAACGTTGGTCTTGGGCTACAGTTTGCCGCAGTCGGCAGCGAGGTCCTGGCGCGCGCCCGGGAGGCGCGGATCGGTCGCGAGATCCCGACGGAATGGTTCCTGGAGTCGGTTCATCCTTGATGGCTTTCAAGTGATAGGTTGAATTCGACGCTGTTTTCGGACGCAAGGGTGACCCGAGATCAGAACTACCATTTAACAAGCCGGGCGCTGTGAGGTAATTGTGAAAATCAAAATCGCATTGTTGGCGTTATTCCTGGTTTTTGGCGCTCATGCCGGTGCGGTGCGTGCGCACGCCATCAAGCTCAACGTCGCGTATCCCACGACCGTCGGCTCTATGGCGGTTCTGTGGGTGACAAAAGAGGCACGACTTTTCGAAAAGCACGGCCTGCAGGTTGAGCTGATCTATATCGGCGGCAGCTCCAAAGTCGTCCAAGCTATGCTGGCCAGAGAAATCCCCATTGCGGAGATCGCCATTCCAGCAGTGATTCAAGCCAACATGGCCGGTGCTGATCTGGTCATGCTGGCCGGTCCCAAT
>CAYZXN010000161.1:0-10552 GCA_964482425.1 uncultured Syntrophobacteraceae bacterium
CATTCGAATATCGACATGAGAGCGTGACTCGACCAGATAGCTGTCCGTCTTTTGTCCGAGGACACGCGTATACTATGCACTATCCCCACGGTAGGGCGAGCTATATTAGCGTAGATTTCGTTGGGCTTTTTAGGAGGGAAACGGTCGAAGTGGGTTCCGAATTTACCGTGCGATTCTAGCGCTCTCCCAACTGAGCTACGGCCCCAGAATTAATCAATCAGCGTTTTGATATACTCGGCTACTTTGGCCTTCAGGTCCGGCCGTTTCATTGCATACGCGATGGTGGCACGAACAAATCCAAATTTGTCACCAATATCGTAGCGGTCGCCAAGAAACTCGCAACCGTATATCTCTCGTTCCTGAACCAGCCGGGACAATCCATCGGTCAACTGGATCTCGCCTCCCCGTCCCGGAGGAAGCTTCTCTAAAATAGTAAAAATCTCCGGACGAAGAACATAACGGCCGATGATCGCCATGCGCGAGGGCGCATCTTTGGCAGCCGGCTTCTCGACAGTGCCGTCGACGTGATACAGTCGGCTCTTCAGCTCTTTGCCCTTGATGACTCCGTACTGGTGAACTTCTTCGAGCGGAACCTCCATTAATGCGATCACGGATTCCTGTGTCTCGGTGAATATGTCTACCAACTGCCGGATACCGGGAGTCTCCGCATCGATGAGATCGTCGGCGAGCATTACGGCAAAAGGTTCGTCTCCCACTAAATCGCGGGCGCAAAGCACCGCGTGACCCAGACCCAGGGGGTTTTTTTGCCGAACCGAGACGACTTCAGTCATCTCGGCGATTCGCCGGAGTTTCTCGACCATTTCCTTCTGCCCCCGCTCGGCGAGAATTTGCTCCAACTCAGGCGCCTCGTCAAAGTGATCCTCGATGGCGGCTTTACCCCGTCCGGTTACAAAAATGATCTCCTGAATTCCCGCATCGACCGCTTCCTGAACCACGTACTGAATCGAAGGAATGTCGACTATCGGCAACAGCTCCTTGGGTACCGTTTTGGTAGCCGGTAGAAACCGTGTCCCTAAACCGGCAACGGGAATAACTGCTTTCCTAATCTTCATAGGAGCAGAAAACATCTAAACGAACCGTTTCGCTTTCCTTTCTTCGAGTTCCTGGCTCGCCTTGCATTCGATGCAGAGCGTCGTCACCGGACGCGCTTTAAGACGATCGATTCCGATCTTTTCGCCGCAATCTTCACAGATACCGAATTCGCCGGCTTCCAGCCGCTGCAAGGCTTCCTGTATCTTAAAGATGAGCTTTCGTTCACGATCGCGGATTCGCAAAATTGAATTACGGTTGGACTCCATAGAAGCCCGATCACTTGGATCCGGAAAATTTTCGTCTTCATCCATATCCTCGACCGTTTTGCCGGCTTCGGACCGCAACTCCTGGATCCGCTGATTCAACAAACCGCGAAAAAATTCTACTTCTTTTTTGTTCACTGATGTCTGCCCATACCAAAAATTAACTGCATTATAAGAAACTGCATTTAAAACAGCAACGGCCGCTAAAAGAACTCCACAGCGATTCGGCTCCTCAGCGTGTCACTCACCGAACGATACGGCGCGCGGATGGGCCAGCACAAAAATCTCGGTGGACTTAGGAAGCATTGCGCGACTCAGAACTAGCTGGGACTCGGAAAACCTTCTCACCGGATAACGCTCTTGGGCAAACGCCGCAAAAAGCTCCCCCTGCTTCACGACGTCGAAATGCATGGGGATCACAATTGGCGGCTTCACCTGGTCGATGACCCTCATGATGTCTTCCAAGCCTAAGTTGGTCATTGCATCGATGGGAATCATCATGACATCGACCCGCTGCATCACCTTTTCCTGCTCCGGGGTTAGGAGATGCCCGATGTTGCCGAGATGAGCAAGGCAAAGACTTCCCATTTCATAGACGAAGATGGAATTCGCCGCTCCTCCCCAACTCTGGCCCCGCTGGCTGGGAATGTTGATGATCGTAATATCCTTGACGTTTGTCCTTATAGGATTCCAGGTCTGTCGGAAGGTTATACCTCTTAAAATTACCGGGTTTCCGGTGACTGCCCCCGTATTGTTATGGGTAAAGTGATCGTTACTCACGGTAACCGCGTCGGCCTGGATTCCGGGAGTGACATTAAAGTTAGGATCTGCGACGACTTTGGTCTGGCTGCCGGAATGGATCAAAAAACTCGAATGGCCGTACCACTCAAGGTAGTAATGTCCCAGTTGAGGACCCTTGCGTGAGCGAACCTGAACGGGACTGCGCCCTTGTTTTTGCAACCGAACCAACGCCGGATTGCAGATTGCTAAGGCGACGCTACGAAGCGGTTGTAGAAGCAACGCTACGACGAGAGCGACGAAGCCGCGCCATTTCATGGCTCTTCCTCCCGGATTAAAGACCGTTCTGAACAGCACGGCGGCAACGCGCCATTCTCCTGGCTTTAGAGTAAGTGGCCGTATCAACGATAAGCCGGCTCACTCTAACGCTGCGGCTAAATCTTTACAAGGATCACGAAACTCGCGTACGTCGCAATATCAAGAAGAGCACTGTGTGCAGGTTCCATACAGGGCTATCTGGCGGGAACTCACTTTGAAGCCTTGATCCGGAAGCGCCGCTGAATCGAGCTCACTGGATTCATAGAATATGTCATACACCCGGTCACAATTCTCGCAAATGAAATGCTGATGGCGTCCGAGGAGAGGATCGAAATGCTGCGAACGCCCATGCATCAATACCTGCAGCCTGTTGTCGGCAACTAGTTTTTGCAGGTTGCGATAAACCGTTCCCAAACTGATCTTGGGGATCAGCTTTCGAACTCGGTCGTAAATCTGGTCCGCTGTCGGATGAGACTTATCGTCTTTGATCGCGCCCCAGATCACCTCCAGCTGTTTCGTGTTTCTTCCCTTTTTGCGCGCCATCGACATTATTGTGTCAAATCCTCGGCAAGCGATTGCTGCGTCTCAGGTGGCAGTATAGCTCGCGCCTTATAGTTTTCATGATCGATCACCAGTTCGGCTGTTTTACTCCCAAGGAACTCCTGGAGCGCCGGCTCGTCGAAACGGAACCTGACATACTGTACTGCGCTGATCTTGTCTTCTTTGCTTCGCCCGGCTTCAAAGCGCGCGGCAATCCGATGGTCTCCCACCTTCAGCGACACGGCCTCATCGATGCCGAGAAACTTCAGTAATTCATCTCGAAGATGGGTTTGGTCCGCGATTTCGAGGAATAACGTCGCGCTCAATTCCCCAGGCCCTGGAATCATCTCGTTGTAAGTGGCAATCTCCTCGCGTATCTTGTCAAGATCGGTAATTCTCTCTGCTCGCAACATCTCTTGGATTTGAAAAATGACTGTATCACGGTTTTCGAAGACAACCGAGACCTTGTCACCGATCGAGAGTCGTCGTTGCTGTTTGAGTTCGATGATGCGACGGCGAGAATCATTACGTACCTTTTCGTAGGCGGCAAGACCCCGAATATCGTCGAGAATCACTTTTCTCATCCGTTTCCTTGCTTCGACCATGGCAGATAGGCGGAGATTCTCAGCCTACCCGCCAAGGTCATTATCAGTGATTATTAATTATTAAATTATTAATGGTCCCGATCTCAGCTTCCGAGTCCATCAAGGCCCTTGTTGAATCTGCCGGCGTGGGACTTTTCCGCCTTGGCCAAAGTTTCAAACCACTCAGCCAATTCGGGCAATCCTTCATCACGCGCGGTTTTGGCGAAACCTGGATACATCTCGGTGTATTCGTATGTCTCGCCTTCCACAGCCGATTTCAAATTTTTATCCGTGGTGCCGATAGGTACTCCCGTGCACGGGTCGCCGACCTCCTTAAGAAAATCGAGGTGGCCGAAGGCGTGGCCGGTTTCCGCTTCGGAAGTATCCCTGAAGAGTCCGCCGACGTCGGGATAGCCCTCGATGTCCGCTACCCGAGCGAAATACAGGTAGCGCCGGTTTGCCTGAGACTCCCCGGCAAATGCTTCCTTTAAGTTATGGTGACTCTTGGTACCTGCTAAGTTTTTTGCCATAAAACCCCTCCTATTTATTGATAACGGTTAGCAATAGTAAAAGGCCACGACACTGTCAAGCATTAAATTGACCTACCTTGACCTACACCGAACGTGATTTTCTCTCCTTACCTGAGATAACCGGATAATGACCGCCATGCTTTGCGTGCTTGTAAGGCTGTCTGTTATGGTGCTCTCGTTAATGATGGAGAGAGGAAGCTAATGATTTCGATAGACGCATTTAGACAAGTAGAACTCAAAGTGGCAACCATCCAGAGCGCGGAGCCGCACCCCAACGCCGACAGACTTCTGGTGCTGCAGGTCGATCTGGGCACTGAAAGAAGGCAGATTTGCGCGGGCATCAGAAATTACTACACGCCCGAAGAACTCGTCGGCCGGCAAATCATCGTGGTCGCGAACCTCGAAACCGCTAAGCTTCGCGGTCTGGAGAGTCAGGGAATGCTTTTGGCTGCCTCCGATGAAGACCGCATCATTTTGCTGACTCCTGACAAGCCGGTTCATCCGGGCGCGAAAATTTCTTGAGCATTCACCGCCCCGGTCGTAAACTAAGCCAATGCTTGACCGTTGTTTCGGCCGACCCACTGTCTGCTATATCGATCATGAGAATCTGCGTTGGAACTTCCGCCAGGCACGATCTAGGGTCAGTCCCCGAGTAAAAATTCTCTCAATGGTCAAGGCCAACGGTTACGGCCATGGCGCCGCCGCCATCGCTAAGACCCTGGCGGCGGAAGGAAGCTATGCTTTCGGAGTCGCAACCGTCGAGGAAGCCATCGAGCTTCGCCGCCATGATATAGGCGTGCCCATCCTTGTAGTCGCCGGGATCTATCTCGGGCAGCTGGATTTATTTTTTGAGTACGGCTTGACCCCGGTGGTGCATGATATGGATGGCCTTCGACGCTTGGAGGCCGAAGTGTCGCGGCGCGGCGCGGCGCTGCCAGCGCATCTAAAGATAGACACGGGCATGGGACGGATCGGCTTCGTTCCGGCTGAACTAGCTTCATGGTTGCCTCCGCTGAAGAATCTTAAAGCCGTAAAACTTGCGGGAGTATTCTCGCACTTCTCACATGCAGAAAGTGTCGAGGGTCAATACACCAGCAGCCAATTGGACGTCTTCCAGAGCGTTGTCAGTGATTTGCGGTCCCAAGGGATCAATCCGCCGCTGGTTCATCTGGCTAACAGCGCCGCGACGATTACTTTGCCGGAGGCTCACTTCGACATGGTGCGGCCCGGTCTGATGCTTTATGGCGTTTACCCTTCGGCTGCCATGACCGAGCGGATTTTGTTAAGACCGGTACTGTCGTGGAGAACCCGGATTTTGCAGCTCAAGAAAGTGCCACGAAATACTAGCATCAGCTACGGTCAAACCTTCGTTACCAAGCGCGACAGCCAGATCGCGACTCTGCCGATAGGGTACGCCGACGGTTATCCGCGGCTGCTTTCGAACCGTGGAGAAGCGCTGGTCAGCGGCAAGCGCGCGCCAGTAGCCGGAAGAGTGTGCATGGATTTGACTATGCTGGATGTTACCGATATAGCGGGAGTACAGCAGGGCGATGAGGTTGTTCTCCTCGGCCGTCAAGGCGAACAAGTAATCACCGTCGACGAGATGGCCGCCTGGGCAAACACAATCTCTTACGAGATTCTCACTTCCATCGGCGCTCGAGTTCCCCGTATTCATCACAATCTTTAGGAGGATCCCTACCCGTGGCCAGGATTCACAGGGCCCTGATCAGCGTTTCAGACAAGCAAGGCATCGTCGAATTTTCCCGTGCTTTGTCCGAACTCGGTGTCGAACTTATTTCCACCGGCGGTACCGCAGCGTTGCTGCGCGACAACAAAATCGCAGTCACGGATGTTTCCGAAATCACCGGTTTTCCCGAAATGATGGACGGGCGCGTGAAGACCCTTCATCCGAAGGTGCACGGCGGGATTTTGGCGTTGAGGGACAATCCCGAGCATGTCGCCAAGATGAAAGAGCACGGTATCGGGCCCATCGATCTGGTGGTCGTCAATCTTTACCCATTCGAAGCGACCGTTGCGCGCGGCGGCTCTTTCGCGGAGATCGTCGAGAACATCGATATCGGCGGCCCGAGCATGGTGCGGGCGGCGGCCAAGAACCACCGGCACGTGGGCGTGGTGGTCGATCCGGAAGATTACCAGCCCATTATTGTCGAACTGCGAGAGAACAAGTGTTCGCTCTCGGCCGACACCCATTTGCGGCTTTTCCGCAAGGCGTTCCAACACACCTCGCGCTACGACGGGGCGATTTCGAATTACTTCGCTTCCCTGGACGAAAAAAAACAACCGAGGCGATGGGCCGAGACGGTCAACATTCAACTCTCCAAGATCCAGGACATGCGCTATGGCGAGAATCCGCATCAAAGCGCCGCCTTCTACGGCACCCAAGGCGATAGCGGCCCGTCCATCGCCGGCGCCCGGCAACTTCAAGGCAAGGAGCTATCGTTCAATAACATTCTGGATGCCGACGCTGCCTTAAGCACCGTCTTGGAATTCCCCGACATTGCCACGGTGGCTATCAAGCACAACAACCCGTGCGGGGTCGCTCTATCTAAAACTTCCCTGGCCGATTCGTTTCGCAAAGCAAAATCCTGCGATCCGGTGTCCATTTTCGGCGGCGTGATTGCTTTCAATCGCCCCGTCGATGAAGAGACCGCCCGGGAACTGAAAGAAATATTTCTCGAAATAGTCATTGCCCCGAGTTTTACACCGCAGGCCAAGACTGTGCTGGCTTCGGCCAAGCGGTTGCTCAATATTCGCCTTCTGGAACTCGACATGGGCGAACCGCAAGGCGGCGGCTACGACCTGCGCCGGGTACGCGGCGGTATGTTGATGCAGGATTGGGATACCGGGTCGGTGGATGTGCGCGCCTGTAAAGTCGTGACCGAAAGAAAACCCACCGAAGAAGAATATCTGGCGCTCGATTTTGCATGGCGTGTTTGCCGTCACGTCAAATCCAATACCATTGTCTTTGCCGCGCCGGATCAAGTTCTTGGTGTCGGCGCCGGCCAGATGAGCCGCATCGATTCGACAAAGATCGCCGTCTTGCGCGCCGCGACGCATGGTCTGGATCTTGGCGGTTCGGCCGTGGCTTCTGACGCGTTTTATCCGTTCCGGGACGGGCTCGATGCAGCGGCTAACGCGGGGGCGAAATCGGTCATTCAACCGGGCGGATCCATTAAAGACGATGAAGTCATTACCGCCGCCAACGAACACGGCATGGCGATGATCTTCACCGGCATGAGACATTTCAGACACTGACGCCGAAACAGATCCGGAAATCAGAAAGCAAATTTTGCCCGTGCATTTTTGCTTTCCGGTTCGCGGATTCTGATCATTTTGTAACATGAAAATACTGGTCATCGGCAGCGGCGGTCGCGAGCATGCGCTGGTCTGGAAAATCAGCCAAAGCTCCAAGGTCGGTAAAATATACTGTGCGCCGGGTAGCGCCGCCATCGGTGAGATATCGGAGCTCGTCGATATCGGGCCGGAGCAAATTGAGAAACTCGCTGATTTCGCCGAGAAAGCAAAGATCGATCTGACCGTTGTCGGCCCCGAGCTGCCGCTGACCCTCGGGGTTGCCGATGTGTTCGCACAAAGAGGCCTGAAAATCTTTGGACCCAACCGCACAGCGGCGCAGCTCGAGGGAAGCAAAGCGTTCGCCAAAGACATTTTGAACCAATGCGGCATTCCCACGGCGTCGTCCGGCACCTTTGCGGACGCGGAACCAGCCAGGCAATACCTGGCTCATAATGACGCTCCCCATGTTGTCAAGGTGGACGGGCTAGCCGCCGGCAAAGGCGTGCTGATCTGCGCTAGTCGCGATCAAGCCGAATCCGCCATCGATGAGATTCTCGTGCGCAAGTCTTTCGGCCTAGCCGGCGAAAAAATCGTGATCGAGCAATTTCTCGAGGGCGAAGAAGCGTCTTTCATGGTATTGACCGATGGCGAGCATATTCTACCTCTGGCATCCTCGCAGGATCACAAGCGCGCTTTTGACAACGATCAGGGACCGAATACCGGCGGCATGGGCGCCTATTCGCCCGCGCCCGTGGTAACTCGGGAGTTGCACGATCGTATCTTAAAAGAAGTGGTCAGACCGCTATTGGCAGGGTTAAAGCGTCATGACATTGTCTATCGAGGCGTTATCTACGTTGGGCTGATGATCACCCAAGACGGCCCGAAGGTTTTGGAGTTCAACGCTCGCTTTGGCGACCCGGAATGTCAACCGATCATGATGCGTTTGAAAAACGATGTCGTGCCGCTGCTGCAGGCGACAGTCGATGGAACGCTGAACCATGTTGAAGCCGAGTGGCACGAGGACTCCGCGGTCTGCGTGGTATTGAGCGCCGGCGGTTATCCCGGCCTGTACGCCAGCGGCAATGAAATTTATGGACTGGACAAGTTGACTGGCTGGAAAGATGGCTTTGTCTTCCATTCAGGAACCTCCAAGCAAAACGGCCGTTGGCTGACTTCCGGCGGCCGGGTATTGGGAGTCACGGCACGCGATCGCGACCTCAGTCAGGCGGTGAAGAAAGCTTACCGGGCGGTCGGCGAGATTTCTTGGGACGGCATGCATTACCGTAAGGACATCGGCCGGCGCGCGCTAAAATAACGCAATCCAGGCTGAGTTGCGCTAGAGGATCGCCGCACGTACCTGCAACTCGCGCATATCTGAGCAATCATCGTTTTTCTCATGGACCTTTCCGCAGCGATTGCCGCGCTCGAGCGCGGCGAGGTTATCGTCTTTCCTACTGAGACCCTTTACGGTCTGGGTGCGGACGCTTCTAACCAGAAGGCCGTCGGAAAAGTGTTCCAGCTCAAAGGCCGCGACCCGCAGACCCCGATACCGGTGATCGTCGCTGACGAAAAGATGCTGCGCCTGCTGGTTGCCGAAGTCTCGCCAATAACGCAAAAGCTAATGAAACACTTCTGGCCCGGTCCGCTGACTCTGGTGCTACCGGCGCGCGCCGGCACTCCGAAGCAGCTCTTGAATAAAACGGGCGGCATCGGCGTACGCATCTCGAGCCAACCGATCGCGACGCAACTCGTAAAAGAACTGGGCCGGCCGTTAACGGCTACCAGCGCTAATCCGTCGGGCCGTCAAGCAGCGTCCACCGTTCAAGCCGCAAAGGACTACTTTACGGGGCAGGTCGATATTTTCATCGACGGCGGTAGACTACCATCGAAAATCGGCTCAACTGTAGTCAAAATTACGGGAGAAAAGATCGAGATCGTCAGGGAAGGTGAAATCAGCGCAGCGGCAATCCAGGTTTTAGTGGACAAAAAGCCAGTCGGTCGCTCCTAGCGTCACCCATCCCGGACGTGGGCCATCGAGCATCGCTAGTGCCGGCCTAGTCACCGTTCCATACCGAAAATCTCGATGCGTTCAAAAACATAATCACCGCCGCTATTGACGATCGTGAAGCCATCGAAGAAATCCGTTGCACGGTCGACCGTCCGTATGATCTCTCGGTCATTAAGCAGCACGAACATGGCGCCGTCGTCCTCGCGCCGCCATTCGATCTCGTGAGTGCTGCCGTCTTCGAGATTGGAAAACACGTCGTAGGTTTCCACGATCACCGAACGGCCGGGCGACAGTCGCAACATTTCGAAGGAAGGCCGCTCTCTGGGATTGTAAGCAAGCCGGACCCCCCATTCCCGCCCATCGCCGCGGTAGGGGCCGAACTCTATGCGGGCGCGACTCGAATTCTTGTCAGCTGAAGCCATCCGCACTCTGATTGCGAACGAGTTACCGATGGCCACTGCCGTTGAAATTTCCGAGCTGCCGGTAGAATCGCGCAGCGGCACGCGGCCGGGTGGCTCGGCAGCCTGCTTAAGAATGGCGCCGAAAAGTTCGCTCGGCGACAACTCGCGCGTTCGTTCGCCCTGTTCGCCACCACCCATGGTTCGCGGGCTGACCGATGTCTGCAACCCGCCGCCTCGAACAACCTGAAACTGACCTCGGCGCACAGTCCACGACGGATTGGCTGTGTAGTCGCCATCTCCAAAGTCGTCGACCAGCAAGCGTGCGCGCCACGGCCAGTCGTACCGCCGCGCCAGCTCACGAAGTTCGTTGAGCAGGGCCGGGTTGGCGGTACGGTTTTGCTCCCAGCGGCGGATCAATTCTTTGATGCGGTCAACCAGCTCCAGAGTTCGGCGATCATCCGCCGGGAGACGCTCGGCCTGTCCCCAGGCAACAACGGGTGCGAGCAAGAACACAAGAAGGACCCAACAGGCATACTGCGGGGCGGACATCGGTCGGCCTCCTGCCGAAAAGCACCGGTATATTCTAGGGCGGGCCGTCGGACGGAGTCAAACTCGGGCTTGTGATACAAGTGAGCTTAACTCGAAAGGAACAGAGAAGGCCTTGGCGTAACTGGTCGGCACTGCCGCAACGGCGACAGTGCCTTTACTTATGACCTGTTGCTGGAACTAATTTCCCAAAACTTTTTTCAGGCGATCGACAACCTCCGGTGGTTGACCGGTAAGCTCCTTGGATAACGTCTGC
>CAYZXN010000162.1:0-4891 GCA_964482425.1 uncultured Syntrophobacteraceae bacterium
AGTTATTTTCAAAGCATTTGATCAACAACGAACGCTAGTTTTGGGAGGTATCCGTGTCGACTCCAGAGACAAACATTTCTTCACAACATGAATCCGCTCCGGTGCCGAAAAGTAGCTCCGGTAAACGCAGCTTGCTCCTCAGATACCGGCGCTTACCTATCGTTGCTTTGCACGTCGTTCTGATCGTCCTTGCCAATTACCTGGCCTTCTGGCTCAGGTTCGACGGCGAGATTTCAGCCGGCTATCTGCAAAAGTTCAGCGCCATGCTGCCCTGGCTGCTGGTCATACGCTGTCTGGTTTTCATTCCCTTTCGCCTCTACGAAGGCCTGTGGCGATACACTAGTATTATGGATTTACGCAACATCATTGCCGGCGTGGGGCTGAGCACCGTGATATTTTATTTTACGGTGCATGGCTATTTCGGGCTGACGGACTACCCGCGCTCGATTTTCATCGTCGACACGCTGCTCCTGATCTTTATGATGGGCGGGGTGCGCTTGACCAGACGTCTCCACTTTGTCGTCCACAACCTCAAAAAGGGCGAAAGGAAGGTTCTCATTTACGGCGCCGGCGACGCCGGCGAGATGATCGTGCGCGACATGATCAACAATGGCAACCAGTACCTCTATCAACCGGTGGGCTTCATTGACGATAATCCGCGGAAAACGGGCTCACATATTCACGGTATACCCGTTCTTGGCTCCATCGCCGATATCGGGGCTATCTTCGAATCCCGTCAGCCGGACGAAGTTCTGGTCGCTATCCCCAGCGCCTCGGCTCCGTTGATACGGAAAATTTTAACCGCTCTGGAGCCCTACAAGGTTCCGATCAAAACTCTGCCATCGGCGGACAAGATCCAAAACGGCAGGGTCGGCGTCGGCCAGATCCAAAACCTTTCCATCGAAGACCTGCTCGAACGGCTACCCGTGGGATTGGATTTGCAGCCTGTCAAAAATTTCCTGATCGGTAAAAGCATCCTGGTCACCGGCGCCGGCGGTTCCATCGGTTCGGAGCTGTGCCGGCAGATCGCCAGATATGAGCCTTCCAGGTTAGTCCTCCTGGATAACGGCGAAAGCGCCCTCTACGACATCGATATGGAGCTGCATCGCTCGTGTCCCGGTGTCGAGCGGGTTGCGGTTCTCGCCGATATCAAAAACGCGCGGTCTCTGGAAGAAGTCTTTATCAAGCACTCGCCGCAAATCGTCTTTCATGCGGCTGCCTACAAGCACGTGCCGATGATGGAAGAGCATCCTGATGAAGCAGCGCTCAACAATGTGGTGGGAACCTACCGGCTGATGCAGCTCGCGGTTCAGTACAGGGTGGAAAAATTCGTCCAGATTTCCACCGACAAGGCGGTCAATCCGACCAATGTTATGGGCGCCACCAAAAGAATCGGCGAGATGTGTGTGCAGGCCCTGGCAAAGAATTGTGAAGAAAACCGGACAGTTTTCACCGCGGTACGTTTTGGCAACGTTCTCGGCAGCAACGGCAGCGTCGTGCCTCTTTTCCTCAAGCAGATCGAGGACGGCGGACCCGTGACGGTCACCCATCCCGAAATCCGCCGTTACTTCATGACCATTCCCGAAGCTGTGGTTCTGGTGCTCCAGGCTGCTTCCTTGGGCCGCGGTGGTGAAATCTTTGTCCTCGAGATGGGCGAGCAGATCCGGCTCCTCGAAATGGCGCATCATCTGATACGGCTGGCCGGACTGGTGCCGGAACAGGATATTCCGATTCAAATCGTCGGCCTCAGACCGGGCGAGAAGTTGCGCGAGGAACTGGTAGGCATGGACGAGATGCTGGTGCCATCGGAGGTCGACAAAATCCTGCGGGTTCAATCCGCCTCGGTTCTTGATATCCAATTGATCACCCAAAAGATCGACGAAATGGAAAAGTATGCCGTCAAGGGTCAGACTCGTATGGTGCTGGAGCTTCTCTATGAGACCGTGCCAACTTTCCGGCCGCTTAACGCCGATACGGCCCGGCAAATCCGCCAGCGGCGTGGCAAGCAGGAAAGCGGGCGGGCATTTCGCGTCGTCGGCCATCCGGCGTAGACGCAAATCGCGGCTGTTCTGGGCCAGCCAATGAGCGGTCCGACCTTCGGTCGCTTGGGAGTTAACCGGGAAAACTACTCTGGCAGGAAGTTTGGCGCTACCATCGCTTGCGGCCCGTCATCGCATCCAAAGCGGGGATTGGGTAAAGCGGGACCGGTCGAGACGAATGAATGCGCCGACGCCTTGCGGAGCAGCGCCGGATCGCTGAGATCATAGAGAAATATTTCCGCAGGAAAACGCAGCGGCCCGGCAATCTGTGACGGTACAGAAAGGTGGTCCCGTCGTGTTCCGATGGTGTCGAGATAGCGCAAGATATCCTCTCTCTCCCGGTATCTCGGCAGCGCGTGGGTCAACACCACCCAGACGCGTTCTTGACCGCGAAACGTGTCGAGTTCTTCGATGTAGTGCCGGTTATCGCCACGGCGGCAGGCGCCAATCATGTAGTCGTTTTCTGTAAACCCGTATTGCGCGCCATAGTAGCTGACCGCCGGAGCGGCACCATAAAACACGTAAACCATATCGCCCGGGCGCCGTTCGGTTTGGAGATGCGTCAGGACCGGTTTGATATTCTCCATCTGGTAGACCGGGAGCTTCGCGATAATCGCGTAAAGAGCCGGCGCTATCAGCAGAAGGGAGACCGCGGCCAATCGCGGGAAATAAACTGCCATCGTTCGCCGTACCCACTCCACTGTTGCGGCTATGCCAAGTAGAAAGCTCGGCACGAGAAACAGAATCAAACGATCGATGAACGGATACTGGCGTGCCGCCGCGGCCAGCAGCGTTACCGCGATCGGCGCGAAAATCAGCAGCGCGAGCCGGCGCCGACGACGCCAAAGCAGCCAGAAGCCAACACCTGTCAGGCCGAGGTAAAAAGCCGGAAATGGATAACCGAGAGCAGCCGCGGTGCCATCGCCGAACAGAGCTTTTAGCTGTGTCCAGGGCCAGAGCGACTTGATCGCGTTAACCGGCGGAAGCGGTAGCAGCCCTCTTGCCCAGACCCGCCGCATATACTCGTGAGTGTCAGGGCTCATGGTTGCGACCGCTGCCAACGTCGACACGAGCACCGCAAAAGCCCAAAGGGTCAACACGAGCACAAGCCGGACGCGTTCGACGTTTTCGCCGGGGCGGAAATGTCTGGTCACGACCAGCACGAAACCCAATCCTGTAAGCACGAAGACCGCAGGCTGCGAAAACCAGACCGCTGCCGCTCCCGCTGTGGCAGCCCACACAGCGAAGCCGCGCGAGAGGGTACGATGCTGGATCTCGAGCGCCAGCCAGAGCAAAAGCACGGCAACCGCGACGTCCGCCGAATATTGTTTCACCTGCGCCGCGTAGAACAGGAACGGCAACGCGGTGGCAAACAGCGCCAACGCGATGGCAGGCCCGAAGCCGTCGAGAACGTGCTCGGCAACTCGCCGGAATGCAA
This sequence comes from uncultured Syntrophobacteraceae bacterium, assembly GCA_964482425.1. Classification (GTDB taxonomy): domain Bacteria; phylum Desulfobacterota; class Binatia; order UBA9968; family UBA9968; genus WHTF01. The sequence goes on from CAYZXN010000162.1 coordinate 3,478, forward strand.
AAAGCCCCAACAGCGAACAAATTAACGGGAACAGGCGCAGGACATAGTCGCTCTGTCCCAATACAGTAGTGGCGAGCTTTTGCGCCAGCAGGAAAGCTTTCGGCGCCGTCTGATCGTAAGCAAGCGGCGCCGCCAGCAGATGCCATAGATCACGCTCCAGAACGTTGCGCGCTATGGCGATCTCATCAATGTACAGGGCCGGGTTCGCCAGGTACTGCAGGAGTCGCAAGGCAGCGCCGCCTACAACGATGGCGGAGAGCAGAAACGAAAGAAGCTTCGTTTGCCCATATTTGTCGGGATTCAGGGCAGGCTGGAGACCTTCCGGCGATGAAATATTCATGGTCGTGATGAAGCGTGGAGTGACACGCTGCTCTACGAAACAACACGGGCGTCGTCCGAACAGTTATAGAGACTGCGCCGGTGCATAAAGCAAAGTACCGGGCATGTCGGTTATCTCACCTCTAAACCAGGAACAATTCAATAAGCAACGTAAGGGCTCTTGCGCGGACGGAGCCTATTATCGAGCGCACAGGAGCGGATTGTAGCGGTTGAAAAGACAACGAGGAGGAGAGCGATGGTAAAAGAGCTACACGGACATGACAATAAACAGCGCGATGACCCGTCGCCGACTTCCAGGGATAGTCATCCACGCTGCCGGACGGATTTGAAGACCCGGCTGCTCGAAGGAGAGCTGGTGGTGCTGGATCGGGAAGGGGAGATGGTGCACCAACTCAACCTAACCGCCAGTTACATCTGGCAGCACTGCGACGGCGAATCCAGTGCGGCGAAAATCGCCGAGGAAGTCTGCCAGAATTTCGAAATCGACTATGCAACGGCGCTTCAAGACGTTCTCAATACCATCGAACAGCTCGAGAAAATGAAGCTTCTCAAGGACAGGTAAACAACTACGCGCAACCAGAGGAGGTGTGCCATGGACAACCAACGATTCGATCGCCGCGATTTCATCAAGAAGTCAGCCTATGCGGTGCCGCTGATTCTCTCGCTTAAGGCGATGCCGGCATTTGCCGCATCGGGGTCGGGCTCTCATGAACAGACGCCGCCCGCAAACGAGCAACCGCAGACTTCCACGTCGCGCAATTATCCCAAATAAAGGGATGCAACGCAGGCGCTGACTCAAAGGCTTTCATGATTTCTCGACAATCGAGCAGCGTGGAGGTGCCCGCAGCACAGCGATGCGTGGGTGAGGAGTTTTGCCAGACGCTTTTTTTGCGCGTTTGCGGAATTGACGTGCAGATCGACTGCCGCGAGCCGCTCTTGCATGACTTGCTGCTTGCCAACTTCGGTTGCTTGCAGCAAGACGCTGCCGGTTTGTGCCAACTGCATTACCGGGCCGGCCGCCGCGGGCGCGGCTTTGTCCTCGCCCGCGACGGGCAGGAGCTCCACGCCGCCAATG
>CAYZXN010000163.1:0-6494 GCA_964482425.1 uncultured Syntrophobacteraceae bacterium
GGCGCGACTCCCGGACCGCCGCAGGTTTCACGGATATTTTAGCCGTCTCGGTTGATTGTTGGCGGTTCATGGGCGCCGCGTGGCCCTCGCTTGGAAGCCATAGGGCATGATCGCTACCGTTCCGGCATGCGCGAGGCCGTCTGCTAGTTCATGAACTCTTTTTGAAAATAATCCACCCAGTCATTGCCCTTCTCAAACTGAGCTTCGGGCGTAATGTAGAGCGCTTTTTTGAATCGCCCGCCGCCCGGCTTCAGATCGACCTGCTTGGCCGGAACCTTCGGATGAGCGGGCAGGTAGTTCACTTGTTGAAAAACCCGTTGCCCCTTTTCGGACAAGACAAAATCGAGAAACAGCATCGCGGCATGCGGATGCGGCGCTCGTGACGCCAACGCGATGGTGTTGAGCGTTGCGGTGGCCGGTTCGATCACTTGCCAATCCACCGGCGCTCCTGCGGTTTTGCTGATGTGAGCATGATGGTTGAAGATGTGCAGCGCAAGGGGATACTCGCCGGCAATCACCAGGTCCAGGAGTTGCCGGTTGCTGGCGGTGGTCTTGGCAACGTTTTGCGCTTTTAACTTTTGCAGATACGCCTTGCCCGCGCTTTCGCCCATCGTTTGCAGAATGTTGCCGATAAGCATCGGCGCGCCCGAACCGCGGCTGGTCGACCACATCATCTGCCCCTTCCAACGTGGATTGAGAAGATCTTCGTAACTTTTCGGCACCTCGTTGGGCTTGACCATCTTGGTATTGTAGCCGAGAGAGAAGAAATAGACGTTGGTCGAGGCCCAGTGTCCCTGAGGGTCTTTTGTTTCGGCCGAATGCTCCGCCAGGGCCGGCGAATGAAATCTCTGCAGTAGGTTGGCGCGCCGGATCATCGCCGCCGTCACCGTGCCGTCGAGCAAATCGACGTCGTGGCGCTTGGCTTGATACTCGCTGAACATCCTCTGCACGATGCGTTCGGAATTGCCGCGGAAAAATTCAACCTGGAGGAACGGGTACTCTTTTTCGAACGCTTCTTTGACCGGCCGCACGACCTGATCGACGATCAGGGACGTGTACCAGGAGATTTTCCCTTCCTTCTTGGCCCCTTCGACGAGAATCTTTTGCCGATCCGGCTTGTTGAGCAGGGCAACTTCCTCGACTGAAGCCGCCCGCGAGATTGTTACACCCAACGGCGCCAGCACCATTGCGAGCAATACTGCGATCGTTAACTTGATTGAAAGACGCGGGCGAATCATCTTCACACCTCCGTTCGAGCAGTATCGATGATAAGGCTATTATTTAAGAATGTCCTTGAGCCTGGCCACGACGTCAGGTTCGGCGTCGTAGATTTCCAGCACCGTTTTTTCCAGCTCTTCGCCGCTAAGCGGGCTCAAGTCCAACTTGGACTTTTTCGCGTCGGCGATAAATTCCGGGTCTTTCATCGTATCGGTAAAAGCCTTGCGCAAAATGGCCATACGATCCTTGGGAGTGCCGGGAGGCAGAACATAGGGCCGGGCGACAGGGTTATAATTGTGCATGCCGACTTGAATGACTTTGCGGTCGAGCTCGGTCTTGGCGAAGTCGATCACCCGGCGGACGTTGGGAAGCTCGGAATGGGGCTTCGGAATCGCCTGGAGGATCATGCGTACCTCGCCGGCCGCCAATTCCTTTTGCCATGTCGATTTGAAAGACTCCCAGGCGCTGGTTAAACCGTCGATCTCGCCGCCGTTGAATGCCAGACGCACATCCGCCGTTCCCTTGTAACCGGACACCAGTTGGATGGGAGCGTTGATGGTGGCGATGGCTATCTTAGTCAGATCGTCGGTTGCCGAACCTGCTCCGACTCCGCCGAATTTCACAATCGTTTTTGACGAAAACCACTGCTCGGCACTGGTAATTCCGGTTCTTTTTGAAATCGCCAGCATTTGGCTGTCCTGCGCCGGCACGCCCATGTAGCCGAATTTTCTGCCATCGAATTCGATCCCCGGTCTGCCCAAGACCTGCTGCAAAAAGAGACCGCCCAAAAAATGACCGATGGTGAGACCGTCGGGCTTGGCAACTTTATAAACATGGTTGGCGGCGATCAGGCTGCCCGCACCAACCATGTTTTCCACCAGGATCGAAGGATTTCCGGGAATGTGCTTACCTAAATGTCGCGCAATTGTGCGCGTGTAGACGTCATAGCCGCCGCCGGCAGAAAGACCGACGACGATGCGGACATTTTTACCTTTATAGAATTGATCCTGAGCCGATGCATGGCCGACGAGAAACAAGCCTGCGAGCAAACCTAGAAAAACTCGTGTCAAACCCATTTAGACCTCCTGATGATGTTTGTTGCCGACCGCGATGAACGGACCTGATGACGGAGGACGCGCAGACGGTTTGCGCACGAAACGAAGTCAGCACCCTCTATATCACTGCCGCACACGTTCGCCGGAAGCAAAGTTAAACTCAACGTTGTAAAAACTCATGAGAACAAATCTTTTCCGACCTGTAGTTGAAACCCATAACGCTGTCAAGGCTATCCGGCAATCTCCGCGAGTCTTCGAGCGTCCTTGACTATCCTGAAAGCTGTGGATACAGCATCAGTCCTGAGGAACCGGCCATGATCTCTCGTTTTGTCGAACAACGAAAAGAACTATTTGCCGAAGGCTGCGAATTTCCGATCACCGGCGCTTATGAGAAGATCATCGGGCGCGTCTACGGCGCGGTCGAGCCGAGGCACCGGCTGAACAACATCATCGTCAATCTGGATAAGGCGCCACGCAATGGGAGCGGCAGGGTCGAGTATTGGAGCGACGTCTGTATTTTACGGCCGCTGGATGCGGCGCGCGGCAACGGCAAGATTTTCTTCGACGCGCCGAACCGCGGCAGCAAACGGATCCTGAGTTTTCTCAACGATGCGCCGGCAACCAACGATCCAACCGCGGTGACTCACGCCGGCAACGGCTTTCTCATGCGCCAAGGCTATACCATTGTCTGGTGCGGCTGGCAGGGCGATCTCATGCCCCTGAAAAATTGGCTGGTGATGGATGTGCCGGTTGCGACGGATCACGGCCGCGAGATCGTCCGCAACGTCCGCACCGAGATCGTCGTTACCGGCCAAGGAGTCAAGGCGCATGCGTTGAGCGGCGACGAGCGCGTCAAGAGTTATCCGGCGGCATCATTCGATAAAAACCTCGCATCGCTTACAGTGCGCGGTAAATCGTACGGCAAACGCGTACCGGTGCCGCCGCAGGAGTGGGAGTTTGCGACGGTCGAGAAGAATTCACTCAACGGCGAGGAGAAGCTCGAGCCAAGCTCCACGGATCTCTATCTTCGCTCAGGCTTTAAGCCCGGACATATTTATGAGTTCATTTATCCGGCAAAGAACCCGTTGGTGTTGGGCCTGGGCTTCGCCGCTGTGCGCGACTTGGTTTCATTTCTGCGCTACGACAGCGGCAAAACTCACCCGCTGGCGAGAGACAAGAACGTAGCCGCTATTCGTTATGCGTACGCCTGGGGCCGCTCGCAAAGCGGCAGGTTCCTGCGAGACTTCGTTTACCAGTGTTTTAACGAAGACGAGAGCGGCCGGAAAGTATTCGACGCGGTGGCACCGCACGTCGCCGGCGGCGGCAGATTGTTTTTAAATTACGAATTCGCCCGGCCGGTCACTTCCTCGCAGCAACATACCAACCAGCTCGAGCCCGAAGTGTTTCCCCATGCCTACAACGTAATCGAGGACGCGCAAACCGGACGGCGTGACGGCATACTCAAGCGGCCGAAAACCGATCCCCGTGTGTTTCACACTCAGACATCGACCGAATACTGGCAGAAGCGCGGCTGCTTGGCGCACACGGACGGCAGTGGCAATGATCTCGATATTCCGGACAGGGTGCGCATCTACGTCATCGCCAGCGCGCAGCATAACAGCCCCTATGGCTCCGAGCCGGACAAAGACGGCACCCAGCAGTTAATCAACCCGTTGCCCGCCGGCGACGTATTGCGCGCGCTGATGGTGGCGCTCGATCACTGGGTCACACTCGGGATTCAGCCGCCGCCCAGTCAATATCCCAGAGTCAGAGACCGCACTCTCGTGCGACCGGATCAAAAAAGCACTGGATTTCCGATGATTCCCGGAGTCCGTTATGCCGGGTTGCACAACCGCCAGCTGTTTCTCGATTACGGCGCTGCTTTGCAGCGCGGCCGTATGGAGATTCATCCGCCGCGGCAGATCGCTAGAGGCAGGTACGCCATCCTCGTGCCGAAGGTGGACCGTGACGGCAACGACATCGCCGGCATCCGACTACCCGGCATCGCCGCGCCGGTCGGCACCTATACCGGCTGGAATTTACAACCTGCCGGTCTGGCTGAAGATGAATTAAGCGGCCTGCTTGGATCGTTTATTCCCTTCAGCCGAAATCGCGCCGAACGAAAAAAGAACGGTGACCCGCGCCTTTCCATCGAAGAGCGCTACACAGATCAAGCCGATTACGTCCGCCAGGTAGCGCGCGCCGCCCGGAGACTTGTGGATCAGAGGCTGTTGCTGTGGGATGACGCCGAGAGAATTATTGGCGAAGCGGAGAAATTAAAAATTTTTGCCGGCGGGTAACGATCGCGGCATTTCTTGTACGGCTTGACGATAAAAGCAATCCTTGTCGTACCCTTTCTCACCTACTATTCTGTGCTTCTTCATGAACGTCGTGCGATGAGTCCATAGCGGCGCCCGTCCTGGTCAGTTCTTAATCACAGTCGTTCCACCATTCATCGGTTTATAAAGATCAGACCGGCTAACGATCATGTCATCCTGAGTGAAACGAAGGATCTGCTTTCGTTCAGTGTTTCCTTCGAGGTTCTTTGCTGTTGCCTACTACTTACCGATCACTTCTGCGCATAAAGCTTTTTGATGAAACCGCTCTTGTCCAACTCGGCGATCAGGCTCGGATCCATAAATTCCTCGGGTTTGCGGCCGCGGATCTCCGGCCGGGTTTGCGCGACGTAATCGTAGGTAGCTTCCAGCCCATGCATGATCGGATAAGGTACGGAGATGAAATCCTGGCTGAAGATCTCGTACGAACCTTGCAGCAGTTCCTGATCGTTGGTTCTGAGATACTTGCTCAAAACCTTCATGCTGAAATCCTTGTTTGCTTTGAAATAGGCAATGGCTTCGACGTGAGATCGGAGCATCCGCATGACGGTATCGCGATCATCCTGTACGGTCTTGCGCCGGGTGACCACTGACATCGACGGATACACCACCTCTTTTCTTGCGTCCCAGAGAACTCGATACCCCAAGCGCAGTCCCTGAGCGTCGGTGGGATAGGACAGATCCGCGGCATCCACGCGGCCCGACGATAACGCCTGTAACCGCTCGCCCGGCGTTCCGATCGAAAGCCAGGTCACGTCACGAATCGGGTCCATACCGTGTTTCCGGATGATATACTTGAACAGGAAATCGCCGAGCGATCCCAGGCTCGAGGTGGCGATCCTCTTTCCTTTGATGTCTTCGGGTTTTTTAATCTCCTGTTTGACCAGCAGTTTGCTTTGAACTCCGGGTACCGTGTGAGCGATGTTGACCAGGTCGGCGCCGCCCAGGTTGGCCATCATCACCTGCGGCACCGCAACCGGCGCGGCAAACAGACTACCGCCTAGAATCGCCGCCGAAGTCTGTCCCGAGCCCTTGACCAATATCAACTCGACGTCAAGACCGTGTTTCTCGTAAATCTTCGCCTCTTTGGCGATCCAGGGAATCCAGTTGGAAGCCGACAACGAGGTAACGCCCCAGCTGATCTTTTTAAGCGGCCGGTCCTGCGCTTGCGCAGAGGAGGAAAAAAACGCCAGGCCGAACAAGAGGAACAATACGGGAGAATATCGAGCGATCGTTGTCCTCATAAATTATCTCCTTTGATTGAACTGATTTGAGCAAAACCTCTGGTTCGTCAGGCGCTCGTTCAACCCGCTTCGCAGCGTCACCCCCTCCCTTCATCAGGACAGAACGAGGAGCGATGCTGCTGGATTATCGCCGAACCGCCAGCGATTTTGTAAAACCGCCAGCTTCAATCTTCTTGAGAAAGCTCATATCGTAAAATTCTTCCGGCTTTGCCGTAGCAGCTTTGGGCTGACTCGTCACCAGGAATTCCACAACGGATTTGACTCCATTGGGGGTTGCATAGGGCATGATCGGCATAAGGTCAACGTAAAAGTCGTAGCCTTCTTCGGCGCGGGAGCGATCGCTCATCTTCAAAAACTTCATGATGCCGGCGATCGTCTTCTCTCTTTGGGTGCGAAAATAATGTAGCGACTCGACGTAGCCCTTGAGGAAGTTCTTGACCATCACAGGATGGCTCTTGATGTAGCTCGTCATGCCTGCGATTGCGGTGCCGGCATATTCAATGTCGAGCTTTCTCATGTCGGCGAGTTCGCGAAACCCCAGCTGCCTCGCCATCCCGCTAAACGGCGGCAAGAGCGCGGTCGCCGCCACCGAACCGCGATGAAGTGCGTTCAGCCGGCCTTGCTGGCTCTCGCCAACCGAA
>CAYZXN010000164.1:0-6757 GCA_964482425.1 uncultured Syntrophobacteraceae bacterium
CGGCTTCGAAAAAGACCGGAAAGAATTCGAAGCACGCAACGCTCAGGTCCTGAGCATCAGTGTCGATTCCGTATTCTCGCATAAGGTTTTTGCCGAAAGGATGGGCGGCATCGGTTTCCCGATGCTCTCGGATTTCTGGCCACACGGCGCGGTGTGCACGCAATACGATTGCCTGCGGCCCCAGGGTATGCCCAAGCGCGCCGTCTTCATCATAGACAAGCAGGGAACGGTTCAATTTGCCCAAGAATATGACAAAGGGATTCCCGAGAACGCGGAGCTGTTTGCCGCCCTGGACAAGATCAACAAAGCATAACAGCGGTCGATCGAAAATACGGCTTCAACAAAAAGGCCCTCTACATCGCAGGATGTAGCGGGCCTTCGCACGTCTGGATTGCTATCGTTCAAAGGTCAACCAGCACGTCGTCGCCTTCAACCTTGACTTCGTATTTCTCTGTCGGCAATGCCGGCAGCAGCTCGTTCTCACCGGTGGTAACATTGTAGCGCCATCCGTGCCAGGGGCAGATCACGGTCTGACCGTCCAATTCTCCCTCCGCCAGTGGACCGCCGCGATGGCCGCAAATATCATTGATGGCATAGTAGTTGCCGTCCACATTAAACACACCAATGGCCTTACCGTTGACCTCGACGCTTTTACCGCAACCGGCTTTGATATCATCGGTTTTACAAACCTTCACGAAGTTAGCCATGCTCGATCCTTTCTCGATGGTGCAAATTTTCAATTAATATACGGACTCACTACCGCTATTCAAGTGCTCCAAGCAGCCGGCGCATCGTCGTGATCGCCTGCCGCGCAACGCGATCACGATGAAGGAGCACTGGGTGCACGCGCTATAAACGGCAGCGCCGTGACTGTGGAGTTCAAAGCCGTGCCGTCATCTTGAACGACAAGGCGGGTACCGGGAGAGCATTGGTCGCGACGTATGTACCCGAGCGCGATGGGCGCGCGTACAGCGGGTGAAAAGACTGAACTGGTAATCCAGCCGATCTCTTTGTCCGCGGAGATGATCTTGCTGCCGGCGCTTGCGGGGTTTGCGCCTTCGATGAGGAGCCCGGCAAGCTGTCTGTTGACGTGGCCGCGCGAGCGAATCCTCTCGACGACTTCCTGACCTAGATAGCAGCCTTTTGTAAAGCTGACCGCATGGTTCAGACCGGTTTCCAAAATGAGGTTTTCTTCGGTCACATCAATGCCGTACAGCGGGATGCCGGCCTCGACGCGGAGTTGCTGGCGCGCTTCTTGTCCGACCCATCTGATCGAAGAGGAAAAGCCGGCGTCGCTTAAACGGCGTGCGATGGTTTCCACCTCCATTGCGGCAACCGTCAGGTCGAAACCATTTTCGCCGGTGTGGCTGTAGCGGCAAAGTCGCGTTTCGACTCCGTCAAGCTGCACCATTGAATGTGCTAGCGGCTGCTGCGGGCAACGGTCGTTGTGTAAAAAATTTTGCAGGATCGCCTCGGCGGCGGGCCCTTGCAGTGAAAAGCTCGCGTAACGGCCGGCCAAATCGTCGATCTCAACTTCATCGGCTACCAGGTAACGGTTCAGATGATCGAGAATCTTTCGCTTGATCGGTTCCCATAGCTCGAGGACAAGCGAGTCCTCCGTACATAGGACCCGGCAGTCGCCCAGCACTTTGCCCTGCTGGTTCAAAAACGCCGCATACAGTCCTTGCCCCGGCAACAGAGGGCGGAGATCGTTCGAGATCAGGCCCTGAAGATAAGACATCCGGTCCGGACCGGTGATCGTGAGTACGGCGCGATCGCTTAAATCCAATAAGCCGGCATTGCTACGAACGGCCTGGTACTCAGTCGCCGGATCGCCAAAATGGCTTGGCAGCAGCCATCCGGCATAATCCGCTAGTAAGGCGCCATTGGCTTGATGTAAACTGACAAACGATGATTGTTTGGACATCTGGAGGAAAATATAACGCCAAGCGGCACGCTTGACAACGTCACCTTACTGTCTTGTAAGGTGACGGCGCTGATTTTTAAGCCGTCATGGGAAAGTTAAAAGGCGATCTCGATCTGCACAAGTTGGAGGTTTTTTACTGGGTCGCGGAGTTGAAGAACTTCTCCGAGGCCGCACAGCGGTTGTCGTTGAAACAACCCACCGTAAGCGCCCACATTCAGGAGCTGGAAAAGACTCTCGGCGGCAAGCTTTTTTATCGAATTCCCGGAAAGGTCACGATGACGGCGTTGGGATTGCTGCTTCTGGAGCAAGCAAAACAGCTACTGGCTTTCAAGCGTGAAACCGTGGCGGCCATCGAACAGTTTCACGGCACGCTCAGCGGAGAGCTGTGGGTCGGCGGAAGCAATATTCCCGGCGAGTATCTGTTGCCGCAAAAACTCGGCGAATTCAGAAGAACCAATCCCCGGGTCAAACCGATACTGCGAATCGGCGATTCGGCAGGGATGGTCGAGGAGGTTCTCGACGGCAAAGTCGAGATCGGCTTTGTCGGTTTCAAGAATGCCGATGCCAGGCTCTCCTTTGAAAAGGTCTGGCAGGATGTCATGGTGCTCACGGTACCCAAGAGCCATTCGTGGAGCCGTCGGAAGTTCGTTCAGTTGAGTGATTTACGCTCAGAGAATTTTATTTCGCGCGAACACGGATCAGGCACCCTCGATTCCCTGCGCCACCTTATCAACAAAGGTCGGCGTTCCGCCGACGATTTACTCAACGTCGCCATGGAACTCGGAAGCACCGCCGCGGTCAAGGAAGCGCTTATCTCGGGCTTCGGCATCTCGATCCTGTCGCGGATTTCAATCAAACGTGAGTTGGCCGACGGGCTGCTCGTGGAAATCCCGATCCGTGGTTTGACGATGACCCGCGACTTCTATCAAGTTTGCTACAAGGGCCGGCCGTTGTCTCCAGCGGCTCAAGCCTTCCGCAGTTTTCTAAAAACGGAATAGCTTCTTACCTCGTTTTCGCCATTTTCATGATGGCCGGAGACGCCACGACAGGAACAGCAATTCTGTTTCTCCTGTTCAGCGCAGCGGTGGCGCGCTTTTTAACTGCTTGAACTCTTCCGAGCACCCAGCAGCTTACCTTCGCGAAGGTTTGCCGTTCTACTATGAACCGGCTCGCTTTGCGCGAGTCCTCGGCGATGTCCCCGATGCGGACGGCAACGATTGGCCGGTTAATTTAATTATGTTGCCAACGGTATTGACCGAGGCTCTACAGATGATAGACAAAAGGAATACCATAAAAAACCAATTGAGGAGGCGTCATCATGAGTAATCTGAAAGGCGAGAAGGCCCCCGCGTTCAATCTCGAGGGGAGTGACGGAAAAAAGCACGCATTGTCGGATTATCAAGGAAAAACCGTGATTCTGTATTTCTATCCTAAAGACGACACACCGGGTTGTACCAAGGAGGCTTGCGGCTTTCGCGATTCGATGGAGTCGGTGACGAATTCCAATGCTGTTGTTTTAGGAGTTAGCAAGGACGGCATCGAGTCGCATAACCAGTTTATCGCCAAATATAACTTGCCGTTCACTCTTTTGTCGGATCCGCAGGCCGAGGTGATGAGAAAATATGGCGCCTGGGGTGAAAGGAAAAACATGGAGGGCAAGACTGTAGAAGGGGCGATTCGTTCTACGGTGGTGATCGGACCGGACGGCAAGGTGTTGCGCCATTGGGCCCCGGTCGCAAACGCGGAAGAACACCCGCGGGAAGTGTTGCAGTTTCTGAGCAAGTAATCATCGGGGGTGCGTCTATGAAACAGGCAACTTTACCGAGAGTCGACTTTGCGCGCGACAGGTTCGAACGGCGTTTTCTTGCGGCGTGGGCCAGAAGCGATGAGCTCTTTTGCCTTATTAAAGACGATCATCTGTTGGCGAAGCCGATTGTCTGGCGCCATCCGTTCATTTTTTATGTGGGCCATCTCCCCGCATTCACGTGGAACCAAACTTGTGGCGCCCTACTGAAGTGGCAATCGTTTAATCCTTACTTCGATGATTTGTTTTGCCGGGGCATTGATCCGGATGTCGATACCGGCGAGTGTCACTGGCATCCCGATACTCCCGATCAGTGGCCGGCTTTAAGAGAAGTCCTGCGTTACCGCGACCGTGTTCGAGAAACGGTCCTGGAGTCGCTCGATGCAATCCCCGCGTTAGACTCCGACGATGTCATGGCGCGCGACGGTCGCGTCTTCGAGATGGTTCTTGAACACGAGTATATGCATCAGGAGACGTTGCTGTACATGATGCAGGAGTTGTCTCTTGCGGAAAAAAATCGTCCCACGAAGGGCTTACGATACCAATTTCACGCCGCGGTGCCCTCCGGTTCGAGGGAAATCTCGGCGGGAAAAGTGTGGTTGGGGGCCAGATTCGCCGACGAGGATTTCGGTTGGGATAACGAATTCTCACAAGTCGTCGTCGATGTTCCGGCATTTACGATGGACTCGATGCCGGTGACGAACGGGGAGTATTTCGAATTCGTTCGATCGGGTGCTTACGATAAAGAGCGTTACTGGCACCCCGGGGATTGGCACTGGAAAACACGGACCGAAAGAAAACACCCGGCGTTTTGGCGTAAGCGGGACAATGCCTGGCTGTATCAAGGGATGTTCGAGTTTTTTTCTCTGGCGCAAGTGTCAAGCTGGCCGGTTTATGTAAGCGTCGCCGAGGCGCGCGCCTATGCAAGCTGGCGCGGTAGGAGGTTGCCTACAGAGGCTGAATTCCAACGGGCGTGTTACGGCGGTCCCGATGGAAGTGAGACGCGCTATCCGTGGGGCGAAATGGAACCGGCGCCGCGCCATGGCAATTTTGATTTTGCTTGCTGGTCGCCGGCGCCGGTGGGCTCGCATCCGGCGGGATCCAGCCGGTGGGGAGTTGCGGAGCTGATCGGTAACGGTTGGGAGTTGACCGATACTGCGTTTGCGCCCTTTCCGGGATTCAAGCCGTATATGACGGCCTATCCGGATTACTCCAAAGATTTCTTCGACGGAAAACATTTTGTTATCAAAGGGGCATCCTGGGCAACAGCGGCGGAGCTGCTGCGACCGAGCTTTCGCAATTGGTATCAAGCCCATTACCCGCACGTATTTGCGAAATTCAGGTGCGTGTCACCGTAAACACAGCTGGGACGAGGAGGATTTATGAAGGCCATTTGGGAAGACACAATCCTGGCTGAATCGGAGCAAACGATTTCCATAGAGGGCAATCACTACTTCCCGCCGGACGCGATTAAGCGGGAACACCTTGCGCCCAGTGAAAAGCATACGACCTGTCCTTGGAAGGGGGTGGCGAGCTACTATCATGTTCAGGTGGGCGACAAATCCAACACGGATGCCGCTTGGTACTATCCCGATCCCAAGGATGCCGCCAGATCGATCAAGGACTACGTTGCGTTTTGGCGCGGCGTAAAAGTCGTCGAGTGATTGCTCGCCCCAGGTATCACACCCTCGGCCCGAGTCCGATTTCGCTCTGGGTGAGCTCAAAGCGGGTGCCGGCCGATTTGCGCGGCGAAGTGCGCGCGTTACTGCTTTGCCTCCACATGGAGCCGCCCGGGCGAGAGATGCTGGCGCGCGCCGGCTTCGAGCGCTTCGTCGCGGCGGAGGACCGCGACTACAACCCGATTCGGATCATGGCCAAGAGAGCCGAACAAGTTTCCCTGCTTTGATTCGTTGTGCAACATCTATTTCACCCGGGCGCGATTCCGCGCCGCTCAATGGTCGATCGAAGGAGGGATCGAGAGATGGCAAGTCTGGAGGGAAAGAAGGCCCCGGCGTTCAACCTTGATGGCAGCGACGGCAAGAAGCACTCCTTGGAGGACTACAAGGGCAAGACCATTGTGCTCTATTTCTATCCCAAGGACGACACACCGGGTTGCACCAAGGAAGCGTGCGGCTTTCGCGACCACAACGCGTCGCTTAGAGAAGCCGGCACCGTGGTCCTGGGGGTGAGCAAGGACAGTATCGAATCGCACAAGAAATTCTCCGCCAAATACAACCTGCCGTTTACACTTTTGGCGGATCCCAAGGCTGAAGTCATGAAAACGTACGGCGCCTTTAGTAAAAAAATGATGTACGGCAAACAGGTGGAAGGGACCATCCGTTCCACGGTGGTCATCGGACCCAAGGGCGACGTCCTCAAACATTGGGCCACGGTGAAGAAGGCCGAGTCGCATCCGACGGACGTGCTGGATTATTTTCATGCTGCGAACTGATTGGCCGTAGACGAGCAGGCCGGGCCAACCCGATGGCATCAGTCGAGAATGCGCAGGAAAGGGCGCCATAGGATCTTGGTTTTGTCCGCGGACAACTCTTCACTTCGGTGGCAAATCTTGAAACGGCGTGTTATGAATCGATCTATTCGGAAAGTCCTATGATCCTCATAGGTGATTTCAATACGGATGCTCGTCAAGGAGGTTCTATGAAGCGCTTTTTACTTCAGCGATGCTCGAGTTTTCTTTGTCTGCCGGGGCTGTTGTTTGTGGCGGTAATTTTGGCCGTCCCCGCCACCGCAGTTTCCGCCCCACAGCTTTTCAAGGTCACCACTATCCCCGAGGAAGCGGCTACAGAACAGATTCGCAAGTTCGGACCTATCGTCAAGTACCTCGAGCGCGTGCTCGGCACCAAAGTCGAGTTCACGCCCGTGACCGACTATCCGGCGGCGGTGGAAGCGCTGGTTAACAAGCAGGTGGACCTTGTCTGGTTTGGTGGTTTCACTCATGTGCAAGCGCAACTCCGCTCCGGCGGCAAGATCATTCCCATCGCCCAGCGCGAAGAGGACACAAAGTT
>CAYZXN010000165.1:0-8201 GCA_964482425.1 uncultured Syntrophobacteraceae bacterium
ATAGCAGAGAAGTAATACCGGAAACCGACTAAAGCTCTTTAAAACCCGAATCTACCGTCATCCGGATGGTCGTTTAAAATGGTGGTCGTTTGTTGACTTAAAATTCTCTCCAACCGCACGTGATTACATCCACCGGATACGGAGTACTGATTATGCACATCTCAAAGACAGCAATTCCTGAGAAGATCAAGGTGCCAGGCGCGATTGTACGACAAGGCCAGCAAGAACAAATCCGTGGAGACGAGCTCTTTTACTGGCGGGTCCGGACATACAGTGAAAGTCGGCAAAGATGCCGAACTCATCCTGTTCAGTCCTGAAGCTGAACATTGCAAGGTGGTGAACCATTTAGAGAAACATCTGCGTGGCTGACGGCCTTTTGAGCTCTGAAGCTTGGATCACTACGTCCCTGCGAGATGCAACCGTTCGCACAACATGTAAGCCGGTAGGCGGTCAGATCCCTAACCGAATCACTGTGGAACCTTCACATGCTCAATCCATTACGGATCCGATGCTAGGACCTCCGCACCTGTGAGGATTGCATGCGTTCACCTAGCACGTCTCGAGTCGGCTCCGCATCAGCTTGCTTTATGACGCGCAAAGCGGGATCTGGAAGACTAAAGCCCGCCGCCCGCAATGCACAGACGAGACTTTCGCGGACCCGCGACGAAGTTGCGACGAAATCGGAACGCCTTGAATCCGTCCAAAACAGCGCGCTTAGCTCAAGGTCAGCCGTGCCCAAGCTCTCGACGCGGATTGCCGAAGAGGGATCGGATAAAACTCTGGCTCGTTTGATACAACTTGATGCATGCACTTGAGGGCCGCTGGAATGTCGGTGTCGTAGCCGAGTACGACGCTGATTGTGGCCCGTCGGATCGGAGAGGCTGTGTTGTTGGTCACAGTTGAGGTGAGAAGTTCCTGGTTCGGCACCATGACAAGGCGGCCGTCGTAAGTTCTAATCTGAGTCGCTCTGAGATCGATGCGGACGACGTTACCTTCAATGGGCCCAACACAGATCTGATCGCCAAGGCGAAACGGCCGGAACAGAAGTATGACAAGACCGCTGACGAAGTTGGAGATGATATCTTTTAATGCAAATCCAAGCGCGAGGCTGGTAAGGCCCAGCCCGGTTATGACTGTTCTCCCCATCGAAGCCGAGGGCGTCGGCCGCTATTATAAAACCGAGTACCCAGACTAAATAATAGGCGACCTGTTTAATAAGATTCTCGAGAGTCAAATCGTCGACGACCAGGCGGAATATCAGTCGCATGAGCCAACGCACCCCCGCAGCTATCAGCCAGAAAATCGATATCACGATAAGTGCCGCTAAAACGTTGGGAACAATGCGAATGCTGGCTTCTAGAATCCTCTGAAAGGCAGTCTCTATGGAAGCGCGAACCTCTGTGGAGAATCGGGACATGGGACTGGTTCGTCTTGCCATTGCCTGATTCAACGCCTCATCGATCCGATCCGTCCAATCCCGCGCCAGCATACCTGTAGAGGTAAGGTTGTCTTCGGCATCGTTTTAAGTAACCGTGATAACCGTTGCGCCGGCAACAGAAATCGTAAGATCTCCGGTATCGGGACCCGCCGACGAGATCTCCGCGGGCGCTATCGCTGCGGGTTTTTCAAGGATGAGATTCAACCGCCGTTCGGTTCTCTGGATCCTTTCAGAAACTCTTTTTCATCTTCGCCGGTGACCTCAAACAGAGCTCGGCCGTCGAGCCGGACCCTTCCTCGAGCTTCAGCCCCGAATGCAAGGCCGGGATCACAGGATGCTAAATCAAGGGCCGTTAGCAGGAGCGCAAGCAGCCAAAGCTCATGGATCCGCATTTCGCTCACGCGCTTTCCCAATGGTATCCCGGACTTCCTCCTTATCGCCTTTATCGGTCGAAGGGCCCGACTGGCTAATTTTTCCTGACGGCTCAAAGCTAAACGCGGCGTACATCGGAAAGTGGTCTGAGCCGATTTGCTCAAGCCGTTCGATGGCAACCAGCCTCAGGGATTCCGAATGAAAGACGTAATCCAAAGGGAAACGAAAAAATGGGAATTGCACCGGAAAAGTCGGATAGGAGCCTCGCCCGACACGAGGATCAAGGAGCCCCGAGATCCGTCGAAACAGTCTTGTCGTGTGAGACCATGCGACATCGTTCAAGTCACCCATGACAACGACGGGATATCGGGAGCGACGGGCGAAACCGGCTGTTTTAGCGAGTTCGGCATCACGCTCAGTCGTGGGTCCGGCTTTTTCCCTCGGCGGCCTGGGGTGCAGTCCAAAGACCTCGATTCTGTCCCCGGATCGTAAGACGACGCGCGCCCATACCGATGGGATCGTGGGTTCGATGAGATAGCGTATTTCAGCCGCCTCCAGCGGCAGCCTGGAGTAGAAAGCAAGGCCGTATTCGTTTTCCTGAGGCTTTTTGAGATGAAATTTATAGTCATCATCGAGAGCAGCGAGAGCCGCCAGCCAGCGTTCGTTTACTTCTAGAAGAAGGATGAGATCGGGAGATTTCTTTTTGATAAGTCGAAGTAGCTTTTGCGGCTGGTTATTTCCTTGGAGGACATTAGCGATGAAGAGGCTCAATTGACGCGACGGCGCATGTTTTTCATGGGGAAGCGACTCAACCGGCCATACTCGCGAATAAGGCAAAATCCGATAGAGGTCCAAACCGGCTCCAATAACGAGCAGAGAAGCAAACAGAACCCGCCGCCTCGGCGCATCTTTAGTCGACCAAAGATAAATAAAACCTAAAGCAAGTCCAAGAACCAGTAGCTGCAGCCGGGGGAAATCCCAAATTCGAATCCACCAGGCGTCGTACTTCGATAACGGCACGAGCGCGCTGGCAGTATATGCAACAACGCCGGCTTTACCTATCTTGGCCAAAAAACCCATCCGCTTATCTCGCCTCCTTGGACGAATTGGCGTCGGTTTTTAGAGCGTCATTAACATAGAGCATTCGAGTGGCCATCAGTGCGACAGCAGTCATCGGCGTCGCCAGAGCCACGCCCAAGCCGCCGAAAATGACGCCAAGAAGCACCTGGGACGAGAGCGTCAAAGCCGGAGGAAGAGAAATTGTTTTTCTCTGGATAAGCGGTGTGATCATATAGCTCTCAACCGTCTGGATTCCGACATACAGAGCGCCGATGTAGAGCGCCTGCTGAGGGCTATCCATCAAGCCAAGTAAAAGTGCCGGAATCGCCGAAAGCAACGGACCGATGTTGGGAATGAAAGTGAACAGGGCGGCGATGATGCCCAGCGCCAGCGCGAGAGGGATACCCAAGATCCAAAGTCCGGCGGTGGTGAGGACACCGATGATCGCCATGCTGATAAACTTTCCGATCAGCCACCATTGCAGTGTCACAACGACTCCGCTAAGGACTTCGCCCATCCTGTCGCGACGTTCAGGCGGGGCAAGGAGTAAAACTCCCCGCCGGTAAGTCGATGGTTCGACTGCGGCAAAAACACCGATAAAAAGAACAATCAGGAAACTCCCGATAAAACCAAGGACGCTTGAAACGGCGCCGGTTGCGCGTGAGAAAATGTTTCTCGTGCCGCCGAGAGCTTGTTCGTCTTTGGTTTCGCTCAGTAGTCGTTTCCCCCAAGGGTACGCTTCTATTTGCTCTCTGACTCTTTCTACTGATCGCGGCAGGCGTTGCGTGAGTTCGTCCATTTGCCGAGTGACGCTGGGAGCGGCAAAATACCCGGTCGCCGAAAGCATAGCGACGATCGACAAAGATACAAGACCGAGGGCACCGGTATAGGGAATCCCTGTTTTTCCCTGAACCCACTGGGCCAAAGCGGTCAGGAAGACGGCAACGAGAATTCCAGCGAAAACCAGAAGCAAAACTTCCGATGCAAGGTAAAGCACCGCAATCAGAAGCAGCAACAAAGTGGCTACTTTTGCTGCGTACCAAATTACGTTTCGGTAGTCCGTGCTTTGCTCCATTCCTATCCTCTCAACTTGCCTGCGTGTCCGAGGTATGGGAAAGCACCGAGGTCAGCAATATTTGAGCCGCAATATAATCAAATCTTGCATAATTAAATCTTGCGATGGAGCAGCGATCTACTGCTCATTGCCATAGTTGTCTGCGTGTCAAAACCGGCATGCACCTTCAGCTGTTCTGTGCACAAAATGGGACGCTGTGATGTAGGGCGCTGTTCTCTTATCGGGCTCTTTTCGACGAACTCTTGGAATTCGAAAAAATAGGCGATACGTTCCGAAGTGGTCAAGCCTTATTTTGGTCAGAGGTCCAGCCAGAAGAAAGGGATGCATCATGAAAGATTCCCGAGAGCCTGATCAAACGACCGGTCAGAGACGTTAAGACAGGCTGGCGCGTATGACCAGCGCAGCCTGGCTGAAGCGCTGTTCGAGTTCGGTTCGGTATTCCACTGCCGATCCAGTTGATCGGCCATAACCTCGAAGATCACGATATCGTCACGGTTCACACGACCCTCGCCTTGGCACCAGAACCCTTCTCCAGGAGAACGAACAAAGTCGTGACGCCGCCGAATCTCTCCGTGAGCTCCTGCCGAATCTGGTCAAAAGCCTGACGTGGAAAAGCAACGTTGGAATTGTCGCACACAGGCAAGAGCAATTGAATAAGGTACACAGGCGTCGCGCAATCGCTCCCTCAATGTCCGGGACCTTCCAGAACCGCGAGTGCGGCGCGGCAGCAGAGAATGTCCTGTTCGGGCCGGCTGGCGCCGGCCACGCCAATGGCGCCGACTATCGTGACACCGGTCATGATCGGGATGCCGCCGCCCATGGGAACGATGCGGCCCCGGCGCGCGATCACCAAGCTGCGCAGCCAGGGTTGGCGTCCCTGGGGCGCCAGCTCGGCCGTGGCGACATGGAAGGCGGCGGCGGTGTAGGCCTTATTCAAAGCGAGGTTCACGCTCCTGGGTTGGGCGCCGTCCATGCGTCCGACTGCGATCGCCCCGCCGGCTTCATCGACGACAGCGGCGCTTATCGCCATTCCCATGATCTGTGCATAATCCTGCGCCGCATGAATCATCTGCCACGCGGTTTCGAAAGGCACCGGGCCGACGGCCGCCTTGTTTCTTCGGAAGAAGGCGGCGTTGACTTCAATGGCGGCTTCATGCTCAGCGGGAATGTCGACGTCTTTGAAGATCGCATCGACCGGACAGACGATCTCGCACTGCTCGCAGTCGATGCAGACTTCAGGATCGATATAGAACTGCGGCGCCCCCGGCGTCGTATGGATGCAGGCTACCGGACAAACATCCACACACGCTCCGTCGTTGGTGCACAGGCTGGTGATCACATAGGGCAAATTATTTCTCCTGAGTGCCAACGGTTCCAGGCGTTCCAATCGTTCCAGACGTCTAAACACTTTGGAACAATTAGAACGGTTAAAACCATTGGAACGGTTTATGGCTAAGCCGCCAAGCCGTCCGGTGCCAGCGGCAGATCCGTGCGTATGATATTCGCCACATGAACCGCGGTACCGTATTGCGGCGTTACCAACCTGCCGGCGGCGTTGATCGTGCCCAGTCCGGCCGCCGCGGCGAGTTGCTCAGCATTGGTGTCGGCCGCCGCGGTGGCGTGGTAACCCAACTCCCTGATCCAAGCGCTCAACACAAAGCTGATGAATAGACCGTTTTGGACCGGCACCTGGCCGCCGATTCCGGGCGACGTGCGCGGGTCGAATTCGGCGCGCACCGCGCAAACGACTGCGTAGGGACACTGCTCGCTTGTTTCCTTGTTATCCTGTCCTCGTATGGGAGCTGATAAGCGCGATTCGCTCGTGGGCAATTGCGCAATGCCGACCAGGTTTGCACCTAAATACCGGGCCAATTCCTTGACGTGACTCGAGGTGATCTCGGGCGTGTGAATGTCCGCTTTGGTGGGGAAGACGTTGCCCTCCGGAGCATTGCGGATCATCTCGGTGACGGTATTGGCCAGATCCGCCGGCGCGGTGTTGATGAAAAAATCCCAGTAGGGATCGTTCTCGTGAGGATCCCGCCTTAGCCAGGGAATTTTAAATGGCCCGACTCGCAACGTCCTACGCGTCCCGCCTGACAAACCGGTTGGTGTTCTCTTTCAATGGAGCATAGTAACCGGCGTCGCCGACCACCTGCGCCGTGTGAGCCTTGCCCTCGTGCGACGCGGTGCAACCGGCAACGGTGCAGGCTTGATCGCCGGGTTTGATGCCGGAATCATAGCTCAGCCAGCGCACGCGGTTGTTGCGCACCACGCCCCAGAAGCGATCGTCGATCCATTTCAAGGCGCGTACCAGAGCCGGACGGGCCGGAATCGGGCAGGTGCTGAGAGCCGCGACGGTGAGACTGCGCCACCAGACGTTCGGTTTGGTAAACGGGCATACCGTCGCGCAGGTGAGGCAGCTGCCCCAGTGATCGCTGACGTATGGACGCAGCTTATAACAGGTGAGCCAGTTGATTTTATACTTCTCGATGCCGTTGTGGACGACTTTATCGCCGAACGGAATGCTGTTGGTCGGACACGTGTTGGCGCACTTGCGGCAGATCTTGCAGAAGTCTTCCACCCCGATGTCGACGGGTTGGTTCGCCGCCAGCGGTAGGTCGGTCAAGATCGGATCGGGCATGTGAATGCGCGCGCCGAAGGTTTTATTGATCACCAAACCGTTTCGGCCGAGCTCGCCGACTCCCGATGCGACCCCGGCCGCCTGGGGCGTCACCACCCCGCGCAAAGCCGTGTGTCCCAGTTCCTTGATGTAACCCTCCAAGGCCTTGAGGATCACAACGCCTTTCATTTGCGAAACGTGGTAGGCGGAATCGCCGATGTGATGGCGATGCGCCTGTAGCTTGTCGTAGTCCCAGGCGGTGGTGGCTACGATGACATAGGGAAATTTCTTCACCAGTTCGGCGGGAGACTCCGTCTGATACGCGTCCGCGGCCGAACCGTCCTGGACGTAGCGGCTGCCGGCATACAGGAAGGACGGATGGGCGCGGGCGACGGCAACCACGTCGGCGCCCATATAATGGGCCACAGTCTTAATATGGCGCGTCATCGCCGCGGGATCCGCCACCGGCATTTGCTTCGGATTGATCTTACCCTTGGTTTCCCGGTTAACCACGCTGGTGAGGAACTGCCTGCGATCGGCGAAATGGTTTGGCGCGGACACACGCGTCAGCGGATCCTTGGAGACGGTGTTGCGGTACCAGTTAAATAGCGGCTTGCCAAGCTCGCCGCGCTGATTTTTCGGATGCGGCGACTGGTTCATATCGACATTCACCACCGGCCCGACGATACGCACCGAGCGTCCCAGATAAGGCGGCGGTGGAATGTCCGAGGCTTTCGGCCCGCTCTCTGCGCTGCCGCTACCGTTCGATGCTTCGGTCACTTTTTCCAGTGTCACAGCCATGGGAATGCCTCCTTAAGAGATTGTTCAATAGTTCAATGGTTCAACAGTTCAATGTCAGATCCGGAATTAGTTTCGGACGTTGAACGTTTGAACTATTGAACTGCCTTTCGTTTACGATGCATACGATGCCAGCGCCATCTCGGCGCATCTCTGGTCCTGGTCTTCCGTGCCGCCCGCCACGGCGACCGCGCCGACGACCGCGCCGCCTTCGATGATTGGCAATGCGCCACCGCCCGGCATGATCCGGCCGTTGCTCGATACCACAAGGCTTTGAAACCAGCTCTGCCCGGCAATTCCCGCGAGTTCCTGGGTGGGCTGCTGAAAACTGGCGGCGGTATAAGCTTTGTTAAGCGCGATATCCACGGTAATCGGCCGGGCGCGATCCATGCGCCCGAGCGCGATCATGCGGCCGCTCGGGTCGACCACTACCGCCGTCACGGCAATATCGAGTTGCGCCGCTTGGGCATGCGCGTTGCGGACCATTTGAATTGCTTTGTCTCCGGGAATAGCCATCGTCGTGAGCGATCCTCCTCGCAGTCGAAGTGGCCCCTAATCTAACAGGAAGTGGTATGCAACAGTCAAGGACTCTCAAGATTCACCGGGCTGAGGCACCCCGCCACGCTGTAAATTTACCTTTTAATGTAACTTGCTTGAAATCCCCGCTCTTGAAGGCCGCCGCTCGAATTTTCCCAGTGATTGTCACGTTTTCCGTCGCTACGCCGATCCGGATGTTGGGATCTTGATCTCCGGACGGTCGGGCGCCGGCCAGTCTAGATGAAACACTGCGCCGCGCGGCTCGTCCGTGCGCTCATAGGTATGCGCGCCAAAATAGTCAC
>CAYZXN010000166.1:0-4744 GCA_964482425.1 uncultured Syntrophobacteraceae bacterium
CCAGCGCGGCGATATCGGTTTCGAACTCGCGAATCGAATTGTAATGCATGCCCGGCTCGAGCCAGTCGGCCTTTAGGACCGGGCCGGAGGCGTTTGTCGCACTGCAGACCACGTCCGAGCCTCTTACCGCTTCTTCGGCGCCGCCCACCGGCTCGCCCTGAACGCCGGTTTCCTTTTCCATTTCCTGGCAGAAAGCCTGGCGGTGCTCCGGGTTGGGGCTGTAGACCTTGACTTTAGTCAGGCCCATCATTGCTGTCATGAACCGATAATGCGCCCGCGCCTGCCCGCCGCTGCCGATCAGGCCCATGGTTTTAGAGTTTTTCCTCGCCATAACTTTCATGCCCAGGGCGCTGGTCACGCCGACACGGGTTTGTTGAATGACCCCGTCCGGCATAATGGCCAGGAGCTCGCCGGTCTCGGTGCTAAATAGCTGCACCAAACCGACAAACATCCCATTGGCCAGCGGCAGTTTTTCCAGACGCGTGCTGCCGTGAACCTGCTGTTCCTGCACGATATCGGAAGTGACACGCAGCGCCAGGACGCCGAGTTTGCCGACGCCGCCGTCTACCGATTTAAAGCTGTAGGTGGAGTTGGGAAGAGAGTGGGGCAGGTACGAGTGGCACGTCGGCCGATTGACCGCGCGGCTGGCAGCCTGCTCGCGGTATGACTCTTCCATGACATCGAGGCACTCCTGGACGTTCAGCGTTTTTTGGATCTCGTCGTTATTAAGAATCAGCGTCACTTCTTTTCCTCCAACCGTTTTGTTGAGGTATGAATTATCCGATTCATATATCGATGTCCAATGACGTGATGTTTAGACCAGGAAAGTAGCTCATGGCCTTCAGGATTACCGTTAGCGTCAAACCGCAAGCTAAAGAAGAACGCATCGCCAGGATCTCAGCGCAGGAATACAAGGTTTTCGTAAACGCTGCGCCGGTGGACGGCAAAGCCAATGAAGCGGTGATCAAACTGCTGGCACAGTATTTTGCGGTCCCCAAGTCGTCGGTCAGAGTTATTCGCGGTGCCGCTTCGCGAAGAAAGTTGATTGAAATCGGTTGAATTTCTCACATGCTATGAGGCGGCTGAGTTAATAGCGACGGGCTCTGCACCTCGTGCAACGAGTTTGCGCTGGGTTTCATTTCGGCTTATGGAACATACTCAAAGCTCAAGGAAAGAAAATTGTCGAAAACCGAAACCGCACCAACGTTAACTACTCCGGTCGTTTATTGGGGCCGGCTGGCGGCCAATGCCACTGCCCATCTAACCGAGCACCTGTTTAACGGCGTCGTCGCCGTTATCTTGCCGCTCATCACTGCCGCCCTCGGGCTGAGTCTGGTGCAGGCGGGCATGCTGGCGTCGGCCCGCACTTTGATGGCCGGTATCGCCAGCTTTCCGTCCGGGTTTTTTGCCGATCTGGCGGGCAGGCGCAATGTCGTCCTGGGACTGTGCATCGGCATGATCGGACTGGCCAGCCTCGGCTTGAGCGCGGCAACCACGTTTCCTTTGTTGCTGCTTTTTATGGGGCTCAGCGGTTTGGGTGGCGGCGGGTTTCACCCGCAGTCACTGGCTATCTTGTCGGCCCGCTATCGCGAACGGCGCGCATTCGCGCTCGGTGTGCACGACAGCAGCGCAAATCTCGGTGAAGTTCTTGGCCCGCTCGCCATCGGGCTGCTGCTCCACTTCTTCGACTGGCGCACCACACTGCAAATCTGGGCGATTCCCGGCCTTGCTATTGGAGTCTTGTACGCGTTTTTCGGTGCAGAGGGTAACGTCGCCACGCCGCGTGCACGCGATTATCGTAAAGCCTTGTGGAATGACGTGATCAGGAACAAAGCGGTTTTTGCTCTGGTGGCGGTTTCGACCCTGCGCGCCATGGGCCAGACCGCTCTGGCGGTGTTTTTGCCGCTTTATTTGCTCTTGCACCTGAAGCTTCCAGCGGCACTGGCCGGCGCATACATGTCGATCCTCTTTCTTTTCGCCGGCGCCGCCCCGGCTGTCGTGGGTTGGATCTCGGACCGCATCGGCCACAAGCTTTTAATCGTGGTGTTCTCGCTGCTGAGCGTGGTCGCTATTGTCGCTATTCCTTACCTCGGGTCGGGCTTTGTTCTGGCGTGCGGACTTGCTGCCCTCGGCGGCCTGCTTTGGGCCTTGCGTCCGGTGATTGTCTCAGCGGCAATGGAAGCCGCGCCGCAACAGATGACCGGCAGTATTGTCGCCTTTATCTATGGCGCCAATATGGGCGTATCGTTTCTCGCGCCGATTCTGGCTGGAATCATTGCCGACGCCTATGGTTTACCTGTTGCGCTGACTTCCATTGCGGCGTTTCCGCTCGCTGCGTCTGTGCTTACTCTCATGTTACTCAGCACGCCGGCCGTCAATAAGCAGTATTAGTGTCGCAAGAAGTTCGATGACTCTGATTCTGACAAATCAGGAGATTGAAAGTTTGTTCACGCTCGAGGAGTGCTTCGACGCATTGGAGCCGGCGTTGCGTGATCTGGGCGACGGCAACGCCGTGACCATGCCGCGCCACGATTTATTGGTGCCGGGACCGTTTGACGGCAGTTACCACGGCCTGAAGACGTCCTGCGCTTCATTGCCACGCTCCGGTGTGACTACGATGCGGGTCACTTCCGACATTCTCACCTGGCCGCTGGTTGGCGGGCGGCAGCGCCGGGTCAAGGTGCCCCTGGCGATGGGCGGCAAGTATGTCGGTCTGGTGCTTCTCTTCAGTGCCAGGAGCGGAGAGCTTCTGGCGATTTTTCCGGATGGCTTCATGCAGGCAATCCGCGTCGGTGTCACCAATGCGCTCTCGGCCAAATACATGGCGCGGCCGGACTCCGCTGTTCTTGCGTTGTATGGCTCGGGCTGGCAGGCGCGGCCGGCGCTGCTTGCGATGTGCAAAGTTTTGCCGATCGCTGAAGTGCGTGTCTACAGTCCGACGAACCTTAACCGCGAAAGATTTATCGGCGAAATGCGCGCCCTGACCGATGTGAATTTAACCGCCGTCCCATCGCCCGAAGAAGCAACCCAAGGCGCCGATGTAGCGGCTCTTGCCACCAATGCCGTCGATCCGTTTTTTCCCGCATCCTGGATGCGCGCGGGTATGCATATCACGACCGTCAGGCCCAGCGAGATGATGCTTGACGCATTACTGCGCTGCGATGTGATCGCGGTTTCCACTCGCGATGCCGCGCACCTGTTTACACTTCCGGGCAGGGAGAGAGACATTCCTGAATTCGGCAAAGGCGATTACGGCCGCACCGAACTGGAGAAAACCGCGGCGGACTGGCGCGACAAACCCGAGTTGGGTGAAATCATGACAGGCAAAGTCAAAGGCCGCCATCAAGCCTCCGACATCACTTGTATGCTCAATCACCTCGGCCTCGGGCTTCAGTTTACCGCTTGTGCGGCAAGAGTTTATGAATTGGCCAGAAACAAGGGAATTGGAAGGGAGCTGCCGGCAGAGTGGTTTTCACAGGATGAGCACTCCTGAGTGGCCAACTCTCCGTTCCCGTTCAATGGTTCAAACGTTCAACAGTTCAATGTCAGAGTTAAATCAGAGTGTTAAGTTAAAATCTTATATTCATACAACCTGCATTTAGTAATTTAAACTTATCATCAGATCTAGGCTCTGCCCGTTGTACGAAAAACTGGCGGCAGAGAACGAAGGCGCGCTGAACGAGGCTTGTGCATCGCTCGAAAAGCCATAGCCTTCCGTCGGTACCCCCAAAAAATTAGTATCAAGCTCACCGTTCAAATTTTCATCGTGAATTACGGCAAGTGCGTATGTTCCCGGCTTGATGCCTGCAAAGTCACAGCGCGCCTCCCTACCCCGAACTTTTGTCATCACGATTTCGTTTGCGAAGCGCAGAAACTTAGCTGGGAAACCTTCTGGCGCTGCGAAAAGTGCGCAAGCGACGGCGCCATCACTGTTTCTAATGTTCGGAATCTCCACGTGAATTCCGGGGCAGGATGATTGAGCAAAGGCGATGGTGGGAAGATTCGCAAACACCAGCACTGCACACAATGCTAGGTATGAAACTCTCATGGAATCCCCATTTCCAGGTTCTTGACAGTGGAGACCACTGCGGATTTACAAATGGTTAAATCATTCACGGTGTCCCTCTCATTGCTTGAAAAAGACCGAATGGATAGATCGGTATCCATGATTAATTGTCTGTTCCAGATGCCGAACGCGATGTCGCTAAGCTGCGGAACGCCAGCTTAAGCGGCGGGTTAGATGGTGTCACTCCTGGATACGGGCTACAAATCTTCTGGCTGAGCCGTATCCGTTTTGCAATTCGGGCAAGCATCCGAGGACCAAGCTCCTCATTATCATGAAATACAACATCCGGCCAGCCAGGACGGTAGAGTGTGCGATGAGAACCGGTTTGTCGCTTGACGATCCACCCGATGTGAAGAAGTGCGGCCAAAACACGGCGGGCACGCGTGCTCGACCACTGATTCATGCGGCCGCAAAAGAGATACTAACAAGGTCAGGGCCAACCTCACCGTGTTCGAGACGGGGCAAGAGCTTGAATTTTTGCTTGAGCCTCTTCGGAGGTATTCGCATAAGCGAGAACCCCCGGGAGATCAACGATTTCAGCGCTTGAAAAGGATCGTAGGATACCATCTAACCATCTAGTTCCGTATAGAACTGCGTTCCTTCTGTATATTACGGTTCGCGTCGCTGTCACTTGGACTGGTATCACAATAGAGCCGATGATTTGTAAAGTTTTCTGTA
>CAYZXN010000167.1:0-22675 GCA_964482425.1 uncultured Syntrophobacteraceae bacterium
TCTCCGACGGCGAGCAGCGGCGCACCGGCTTCATCAACCACATTCTCGCGGCGTTCGACGGCATCGATCTCGAGCACGAAGCGGTGAAACAGGTCTATCGCCGTCGCGAGCAGCCGCGCCCGGTGCCGCGCGTGGTGGGCAAAATCAAACGGCGCGCGGCGGCCATCGTCGAAGATCTCCGTTTCGCCAAAGCGCAGACGCGCAAGCCGATCAAAATGGACGTGCCGGGTCCGATGACGGTGGTGGACAGCACGCTGGACGAGCATTACAAAGACGAGGCCGCCCTGGCAATGGATGTGGCGGCCGCGCTCAATGAGGAGCTCCGCGACCTTCAGGCCACGGGCTGCGACGTGCTGGAGATCGATGAACCGGCGATGACCCGCTACCATGAAAAGGTCTTCGACTACGGCGCGAAGGCCCTCGACCGCTGCTTGGAAGGTATTCACATTCCTACAGTGGTTCACCTCTGCTACGGATATCCGGGCGGCGCCGGCACGCAGCACCAATACGAATATCCGGAACTGCTCGAAGAATTGATGAAAACGAAAATCGGCGGCTTCGGCGTCGAGTTCGCGCGCAGCAATTACGATCCGGCGGTGCTATCGATCGCCAAAGGCCGCATCGTGATGTTCGGCTGCGTCGACCCCGGCGACACCCCCGTGCCAGCCGTCCCTAAAGTCGTCGAGCGCGTGCGCACAGCGCTCAAGTATATCGAGCCCGACAAGTTGTGGCTCGCTCCCGACTGCGGCCTGATGACGATCAGCCGGGAGCTGGCCAACGCAAAAGCTCGCCTGCTCGTCGATGTTGCAATAGAAGTGCGCCGGACGATCTAACAAGAGAACCCGAGATCCATGCAGGCAAAGAAGCCGAGTCAAAAACTCCCGCGCAAGAAGACACCCGTATGCCCAGAGTGCGGCTCTGCGGATGTGATACCGATAGTGCACGGTATCCCTACCGCGGCGCTTCAGAAAGCCATCGATGAAGGCAGGGCGGTGATCGCCGACCGCGAAGAATGGGAGGGCCTGAGCGAATGGTACTGCAAAACCTGCGGCTGCGATTGGAGCGGCGAATGGCGCAGGTTTAAAATACCCGGCGGAGTTAACGCCACCCGGAGTAGGAAGTGAAGCACGCCCGCGGTTCTGCGGTGCAGGCTCGGAACGAGCAGTAGAGTATTTTAGCGGGTGCCAAGGGGAGCGCATTGTATGCCGGCGCCCTCGTCTGGCAGCAGGACCGTGATGCACTGAAATGTCTGGCCGTCCGGCGCGTGCACCATGGCGAACTTTTGTTGATCGATGACGGTATAATTACCCACCCGGGCTTCTGCCAGAGACGCGCCGCCAGCTGGTGAGGCGGAGGAAAATGCATCGATCGCGAGATATAAGAGGCCGATTGTGGCGACGCCCTCTATCATCTGCTGCGGTTCCGCGCCCCCCGGTGCTGCGAGCCGGCCGACCTGCTTCTTGATGAGCGCCGCCAAGCTATCGATATCCGTATCCATCTTGACCAGCTCTTGCTTCATTTCTGTAAGCCGCTCCGGTCGCAGCGAGCTCTCATTCAAAGCGATCGAGTACTCCGTCCTTTTGATGTCGAGTTCCACCAGGCGGTTGAACTCTTTGGATCCACCCATGGTGGCCATATGCGTACCTTTAAGTGAGTCGCCCAATCTTTGACGCTCCGGCCAGCGTGCCGGCTGGCCGGCAAGGCGCGCCATCTCGTCGTGGTAACCACTGAGGCCGGTGACCAAGGTCATCCCCGGACTGACTGTTGCGTTGGAACAGGCGGCCAGCAACATCGGCAGTAATAGATAGCACCATTTAGCGATTTCCATGTGAGCATTCCTTTGACGAAGATTCGAAGCGGTCCGATTTTAACACAACGCGCGCAACGGTGGACATTATAGCGATCTTTGAATTCAATGGCGTAGCGCGCTTTCCAAACATTGCGCTGGAAGCTTGACTCCCAGTTATGCCTGGGGGAGAATCCGATCAATCAAAAGCAGCCGCACGAAGCCCGAATCAAGGAAATTAGGATGATCAGCGTAGATCTGTCGAACGGCACGGCGTAGCCGACATAGAACCGATAGAGAGCGCATACCAACAAGGTTCCTATTATTATAAAAATTTGCAAAATCATTGAAAAGACGATTTGCAGTCCAGTCGAAAGAGGAATTACACTATGATCGACCACAGAATCATCGACGGCGACGGCCATGTCGTTGAAGACATCGCCACTATCTGGAAATACATGCCCAGCGAGTACGTCGGTAAAAGCTTTTCCGACGCCCGCGCAAGAAGCCCCTTTCCGCCCATCGATCACCTGCACAATGCCAATCGTCACTTCACGCCCAAAGGCGCCTTTGCCAACGTCGGCCGCGAAGGCTGGGAGCTTTTTCTTGAGGACGTCGGCATCGGCACGACCGTGCTCTACACCAGCGCCGGACTTGCGTTCGGCAAAATCGTCAGCCGTGACTGGGCCATCGAACTGGCGCGCGCCTACAATAATTGGATTTACGATACCTATCTCTGCAAGAGTCCGCGCTTCAAAGCCATGGGGTTGATTCCGCTGCAAGAGCCCGCGGAAGCGATCATCGAGCTGCGCCGCATTGTGCGCGATCTGGGCTTCAGTGGCGCGATGCTGCCGTCCATGGGCGTGAACATGCCGCACCTGGGGTCGCAGAAATACTGGCCCATCTATGGTGAAGCCGAGCGCCTGGGCTGCGCCATAGCGATTCACGGCGGCGCTCACGAAAATCTGCTCATGGACGACATGAGCCCTTATGCGGTGGCCAATGCGCTGGGGCATCCGATGAGCCAGATGATCGGCTTCGCCGGGATTATCTTCAACGGCGTCTTCGACAAGTTTCCCGGTTTGCGTATCGGCTTCATGGAAGCGGGCTGCGCCTGGCTGCTCACCTGCATGGAACGATTTACCGGCTCGTGGGAAAGCCACGTGCAATA
Organism: uncultured Syntrophobacteraceae bacterium; assembly: GCA_964482425.1. Taxonomy (GTDB): domain Bacteria; phylum Desulfobacterota; class Binatia; order UBA9968; family UBA9968; genus WHTF01. The sequence continues at coordinate 2,958 of CAYZXN010000167.1, forward strand.
CGATCCGCGCGGCCGCTTCCTGCAATTGAAAAAGGGCGAGAAGATCATCGATTACATTCTGCGGCACATCGACGACGGCCGGATCTTTGTCGGTTGCGAAGGCGAAGAGCTCAGCATCGCCGAGGCGGTGCGGATCACCGGCAACAAGCCGTACGTGTTTTCCACCGACTATCCGCACGAAGTTGATGCCGACACATGCAAGCATGAACTGGAAGAGCTTCGTGAAAACACCCAACTGAGCACCGATGACAAAGAGGCTATCCTGTATGGCAACTCGCAACGTTTTTACCAGTTGCCGGTCTCCGTGCAGACGGCGGCATCATGAGCAAAGCGAAGGATTTGCGACCGAGACGGCCCGCGCATCTTGGGCTTCGCCTCCGATGAAAATTTCTCTGCGTCAATACCAAGGAGCCAAAACCCATGACAGCCCGTAAACACAAAATCATCGATGGCGACGGCCACGTCGTCGAGGATCACTCGGCCATCGCCGGGCGCATGCCCGAAGTCTATCGCGACCGTTTCGGCACGGCGCGGGGACCTTATCCGCCCAACGATCACCTGCATGCGGCCAATGCGCACTACCTGCCGCCGGGAGCATTCGCGAAAGTAGGCCGGGAAGGCTGGATCGACTTTATGGAAGACGTCGGTCTTACCAGCGCCGTGCTCTATCCGACGAATGGCCTGTCATTCGGCCGGGTCGTCAGCCTCGACTGGGCCATCGAGCTGGCGCGCGCCTATAACGATTGGATGCATGACGAATACTTGAGTAAGAGCTCGCGATTTCAAGCCTTGGGGTTGATCCCGCTGCAGGAACCCGCCGAGGCGGTCAAAGAGTTGCGACGGATAGTCGGAGAGTTAGGTTTCTGCGGCGCCATGCTGCCAAGTACCGGAGTCATGGGCGCGCAGAACCATCTCGGCGATGATCGCTACTGGCCGATCTATGAGGAGGCCAATCGCCTGGGATGCTGTATTGGCATCCACGGCGGGGTGCACGATCATATGGGTCTGGACGACATGAGCCCTTATGCGCCGGTCAATGCGCTCGGCCATCCGTTCGGGCAGATGGTGAACTTTGCCGGCATTCTATTTAACGGCGTCTTCGATAAATACCCGCGGGTGAGATTCGGCTTTATGGAAGCCGGCTCGGGTTGGTTCGTCAATTGTATCGAACGCTTCGAGCGATCGTGGAACAGTCACGTGCAGTACGATCCACGCGGCCGGTTTTTAAAACTCCGGGAGAAGGAATCGATCACCGACTACGTCAGGCGCCATGTTGATGAGGGACGCATCTTCGTCGGGGTCGAAGGCGATGAGCTTACCCTGCCGTTCGCAGTCAGCGTGGTCGGCAACAAGCCGTTTATCTTCTCATCGGACTTTCCGCACGAGGTCAACAACGCAACCTGCAAGGCGGAGCTCGAAGAACTGGATGAAAATAAACGTCTTACCCAACAAGACAAAGATGCCGTGCGCTACCGCAACGCGGAGAGGTTTTACGGCTTGCCGGCGAACTAACAGACCACGCCCTTTGCGCGTGGCTAATTGTACGCCGCTGTCGGCATCAACAAACCTTGCTCATCAACTGCGGTACACGAAGTCCGTTACTGTCGGTATTTTTTCTGAACGTTTGAATTTTTTTTGAGCCAGTTTTCAATGAGCTTCTTTTTGAAGCGCCACTGATTACCGACTTTGAAAGCCGGCAAATCTTTATCCGCCAACAAGCGATAAACCGTGAACTTGTCGACATTGAGGTAAGCGGCCACTTGCTGAAGTGTCAGGAGTTGTTCTGGCATGGTCGTGACCCTCTTGGGTGTTTTTCTCAATGCCGCTGACATGGCTCCTCGGCAGCGATTAGAGACTATGTAGCTCAGGACGTAGTGAATATGCCAATTATCGGGTAAGTTCAAGCTCATAATGGCAACGCGCGGAAATTTAGCGTCCGACGAGCTGCACCCAGCGAGATGTAAAAAAACTTTACAAATCCTGCTTCCCGAACGCCGCCTTACCTTCGCCCTTCAGGCACTATGTCACAGGGGAACGTTTGACGATCTGTAGATCGAGGAGTGAGAGTGGAAGACTGACGGCCGATGGTTGGCTTGGCGCCAGCATTCCTCCCAGGTGTGGTATCTATCTTAGAAGCCAGTGTGCCCAGTCTGCTCAAGCCAGACGGCCCTGTTACCTTCTCTCTTGGCGGGCTCGGCTTTCGATCACTGTCGCGCTAAATACCCTGAACCTAGCGCTGAAGCGATCGTCACTTGGCCGCGCATATCGTAATTTCAACCAAGGTGCCCGGCGTTAGCGCGGCGCCCACCGCCGTGCGGGTAGGCAGGTTGGACCGATCTACCCACGCCATCCACGCCTCGTTCATTTCGTCTTTAAGGCTGGCATCGGCCATGTAAACCGTGGCGCTGAGAATCCGCGATTTGTCGCTGCCGACCCGCGCGAGAACAGCGTCGATCTTGCGCAGTACCTGTTCGGTTTGGCCTTTCATCGGCAGCGATTTGTCATCGGCTACGGCTCCGGAAAGAAAGACCATATCTCCGAACACGACCGCGCTACAGTTCCATTCGCGCGGATTGATTCGTTGTATCTCCATGCGTGATTCCTTTCTCCGGTCCTGAACGTGTAAAAGGATTGAAAGATTTGCTTTTAGAGCGGCGGCTTCTGTTCGTGCCATCTGCAATGCTGTTGGTACGTGTATCCGGCTCGCAGGATAGTCAGCTCGTCAAAGGGCTTACCGACCAGCTGCAATGCGATGGGCAAGCGATTGTCGGAAAACCCGCAAGGAACCGACAGGGTCGGCAGTCCGGTCAGGTTAAACGGCCCATGATATTCGGGCACGACATGTTTAAATAGAGTGTCGATCGGCCCCACGTCCGCGAAGCGCGGCGCCGGTCCAGCCTGGCAAGGTAAGGCGAGGCAGTCCACGTTCTCGAAAACTTCGGCGAATTCCGCTTTAAGGCGGCTGCGCACGCGTTGGGCCTGAATATAGTCGGCGGAACCGGTGAGGATGCCTAGATAAATCCGCGCGCGCCGTTGGGCGGCGCCGGTCTTGAGCACCGCTGCGGCGTCTTTCTTATGCGCGGCCCAGAATTCGTTGTAATAGATCACCGCGTTGGCGATGGTTGCAAGTTTCAATGTCGGCACCTTTACGTCTTCGATCCGCGCGCCCAGCGTTTTTAGTTCCTCAATGGCCTGGTCGACGCGCTTGATAACGATTGCTTCGGTGCGCGGAGCGCATTCTTCGATATACTGCCGCGGCACGCCGACAACCAATCCTTTCACGTCCTGGCGCAACGCGCCGGCATAGTCGCTCAACGGCGCTGGGCTAGAGGTAGGATCTTGGGGATCGTGCCCGGCGATAGCCTGCAGCATATGCGCGGTGTCTTCGACGGCGCGCGTCATGGGGCCGCAGTGATCCAGCGACCAGCTCAGCGGCGCCAGCCCGTAGCGACTGACGCGCCCATACGTGGCTTTGAGACCGGTGATGCCGCAAAATGCCGCCGGATTGCGAATCGACCCGGCGGTGTCCTCACCCAGAGAGCCCAGGCACAAGCCGCCGGAAACCGCCGCGCCGGAGCCGGTGCTCGAACCGCCGGTGATATGATCCGTGTTCCATGGATTGCGCGGCACTGGCAAATCACCATCAGGCAAGCTGCTCATATGAAGCTTGCCCATTATGACAGCGCCGGCTTCACGGAGTTTTCTAACCGCTGTTGCATCACCGACTCCTTGGGTAAATTGCCTGATCCTCGCGGGCGCGCCGGCAACGTCAAGCTGATCTTTGACCGCAACGGGGATGCCGTGCATCGGCCCGCGCCAGTGGCCGGCCAGAACTTCGGCTTCGGCGACCCGCGCTTGCCGCAGCGCGCTGTCCGACATCAAATCGATATACGCGTGAAGGCTGCCATCGACCGCCGCGATACGCTGCAAAACCGCTTGCGTCAGTTCGACCGGAGACAGGGTTCGACTTTTAATGAGCTTTTGAGCCTCGTCGATTGTCAAATAATAGAGGGGCTTTTCTCCGACTCTCATGGCAAGCCTCCTTTTTCAGTTTGGTAAATTCACTCTCTTAAGCTTTTACTCAACCGTTCTTTCCGGCCGAAACACCGGACCTAACTCCTCCGCGCCAAGATCGACGGAGTGCAGCGTCTTGATGTTGTCCATATAGAGCTCGATGATTCGAGCGAACTGTTCAAGGTCGTCTTTTGGGGCTTCCAGCCCTTCGCGCGCCAATAGCGCCGTCAAACTGCGCTCAATCGCTTTGTCCATACGTTCTCACCTCTGTAAATTTGGCAGATCCATTCCCTTACTGGCGCGACTGTATCTCTCATGGCGCGCTTGCGTCAAGTTTTCTCGAAAAACGGCTGTGGTCGGTTGAATCGCACTCGCGTTATTGACGACGCCCTTGAGGCTGCCGGCCTGGCGGTAAACGATGCAAGGATTGGCAAAAGTGTTACGCCTTTTTCAATAAGACGGCCGAAGGGCACCCGTAACGGCTCGCAACCTCGCGCAAGCTTCCATTCTGGATAGTGGCATAACGCTTGCTGTCTTTGCCGTCGGCCCGGCGAGCTCGTCAGGTGCTATGCCAAAGTTATCGCGAGATGGCTCACTTCATTTCATCACTCCGTTGCAGACTTATCTTGCTGGTTCTGCTGGCGGTTATTCCGGCCTTCGGCGTCATTCTGCACAGCGCCGGCAGCCACCGGGATCTAACCGCCGAACAGGCGCAGAAGAACGCCCTCGGCGCCGCCCGCGCCATCGCTGTTGAACAAGACAGGTTCTTTGAGAACGCACACCAGTTTCTGATCACGCTTTCTAGACTTCCCCAGGTGCGCGATAACGACAGAGCGGCCTGCCGGAGGATTCTCGCCGGATTACTCGAGCCGCTCTATGCGGACCTCGGTGTGGCCGACATAAAAGGAAACTCTCTTTGCACTGCGCTCCAGCCCGGCAACTCCATGATCAAGCTGAATGGACGGCATCACAGTCAAGCCGTCGAGAGCTTTGGTTTTGCCGCCGGCAAGCTACGCACGGAGTCCGCCAGCGGTAAGACACTGGTGGACGTCGCCTTTCCCGTCATGACCTCTCCGGGAATACTGCGCGGCGTCGTAGTGGCTGCCATGGATTTCTCGTGGGTAACGCGTGTTGCCGTAGAGAACTATTTGTATTCCGGCGCTGCTTTCACGCTCGTCACCGGCGATGGGACCGTTCTCGTGCGCTACCCGCAGGACAATGGCTGGACGGGCAAGTCTATCTTCGCAAAAGTACCGTCCGACGGTTTAGCCTCTCATGGCGCTGAGAGGAGTTTCGAATCTCTTGGCGCCGACGGTGTCTCGAGACTGTTTGCGTTCCGTCAGTTGAGAAATTCCCTAGGCGGCCAGGCGGTCTATGCGGTCATCGATATCCCGACGGCCACGGCTTTCGCAGAGGCCGAGCGGATTCTAATCCGCAATCTAATGGTTCTCGGGTTGCTATCTGTACTTACTTTGGCGGCAGCATGGTTCGGCGCCGACGCCTTCGTCCTGCGCCGCATTCGAGATATCGTCGCGGCAACGGAGAAAATGGCCGCCGGTGACCTTGGCGCGCGATCCAGGCTGCCCTACGCCAAAAGTGAGCTCGGTCAGATGGCGCGCGCCTTCGATGCTCTCGCCGAAGCTTTGGAAAGACGCGAGGCGGAAGCTCTCCTGGCGTCAAGGCAGATCGAAAAGCAACGACTGCAACAGGCCGCTCTCTACGATCTCAATTTGGCCGTCACCTCGACCCTCGATGTCTCCGCAGTGTTGGGCACCCTTCTGGAGAGGATTTCAGGTTTGTTTCCCTTCCGCGCCGTCGCGGTAAGTTGGATAGAAGAGCGAACAGGCGATCTCGGTACGATCATTTACCGCAACCTCGGAAACGTCACGGAGCCACCGCGATCACACGGCGCAACGGAAGAAGGCCTACCTCTCGTTGTCCTCGCGCAGCAATCTCCTGTCGCCGTGCTTGATGCGCGCCTGGACCCGCGCAGCAGCAACCCGGTATTTTTCCGGCAGGAGGGTTTCGTTTCCTATCTGGGACTGCCTTTGATCGTCAAGGGGGAGTCTCTGGGTGTTCTTTCGTTCTATACAAGCGAGGAGCGCCGGTTCACTTCCGAGGAGATGGAGTTTCTTAACAGCGTCGTCAATCAGGCGGCCACCGCTATCCATAACTCCCGCCTTTATGAACAAACCCGCGATCAGGCCATTGAACTCGAGAAATCAAACCGCATCAAGGATGAATTCCTCGGCGTCATGTCCCATGAGCTGAGGACGCCGCTCAACGTCATCATGAACTATGCCGAGGCATTGAAGATGGGAGCCTTCGGAGACATAAGCGGCGATCAAGAAAAAGGCACCGACAAGATACATTCCCAGGCCGGACACCTGCTCACCCTGATCAACGGAATCCTCGAGATCACAAAGATAGAAAGCGGATCGGTTAGCGTACAGAAGGAACGTTTCGAGCTCGCCGAGTTCATATCCGAAACCCGCTCGGATTACATGATGGCGCTGGAGAAAGATCTGAATCTTGTCTGGGAATACCCGGCGCAACTTCCCGAGATCGTCAGTGACCGCCTCAAACTAAAACAGATCTTAACCAACCTCATCAATAACGCCATCAAGTTCACCGATGAGGGATCCGTCACCGTATCATTCCAGGTGATCGATGAGGGGCGCACTCTCGAGCTCAAAATTATCGATACCGGTCCCGGCATACCGGAGGATCTTCTTCCTTTCGTATTTGACAAGTTTCGCCAGATCGACAGTACTACGACGCGGCACTATTCGGGAGCGGGACTGGGCCTTTATATCGTCAAGACTTTCGCCGAGCTTCTCGATGGCTCGGTACAGGCACACAGCAAAGTGGGTGAAGGCTCGGTGTTCGTCGTGCGGTTGGCAACCCACCTCGGAGATCAGGTCCAAGACAGCGGCCGGCATCGGCTTGGCGCGCCCGTCATTCCGTGGATTTAAAGAAGGAGTCCACCATGGCTATGCCGATTTGCTGGCGCATTGTCTCGGGTTATCTGCTGCTATTGCTTTTCTCCGTGGGCCTCGTTTCATACTCCATCGTTCAACTGAGCGGGCTAGGTAGCACCGCCCGAGCCGCACTGAATACCGACAACCGCATGATCGGGCACGAAGAAATTTTAACCGAGACGTTTCTTTCCGAAGCGCGCTACGCGGGAAGATTCATCATCACCCATACCGCGGCGTTGCACGATCAGTTGCGCCAGTTCAAGGACGATTTCAAGCGTTACATGAGCGAACTGACGGCTCTCACAGAGTCCTCCGAAATCGAGGCGCGGTTACGCAGGGTTGATCAATTGCACCTTCGCTATCACGATTTGTTCGACCAGGAGGTCCGCTATATCAGGGCCGGCCAGCCCTACGCTCAAAGCCGGTATCATCAGGAACGAGAAAAAATCCTGGATTCCGCTCTGAGAGAACTCGAACGATTGAGGGCCGAGCTGCATGGCAACTTGAACCACAGGCTCGAAACCATGGAAGGCCGCGCGCGCGCGGCGCGAAACCTCGCCATCGCCGGCGCTCTGGTTTTAATTGCCGTGGGACTCGCGTTGTCGTTGCTGATTAGCAAGAGCATTACCCAGCCGCTCTGGGAATTCACCAGGAGAGCGGCCGAAGGTTTCGGGGAAGAATGCGTTGTCCCGACGGCGCGCTGGCGCATTCCGGAGATACAGGAGCTCTCGGAGATTCTGCGTTATGAGCGACGCAGACTAGGCGAAGCCGCTCAATCGCACCGCGAATTTATCAATGGCATCTCCGAACAGCTGGCGGCACCTCTTCACTCGCTTCGAGACAGGCTTTCCTTCCTGAAACAAAAGTCGTCACAAACCGGCGCGCCTGAACAAAACCAATCGTTGGACATCATCATCAAAGAAACCGAGTGCTTGATCGAACACTGCAACAGCCTGCAGGCGCTCCCCGGTCCTGTCGCTGCTTGGAGCGGCGGTCACCAAGCCGTGCGGCCGGATGACCGGGAAACGTCACTAGAGACAGTGCGAATCTATTCTGGGAGCGAAATTCTCAACCGGGCGGGTCATGCGCTTGGGCGAGCGGCAAAGCGCGGCCGCGATTTGCTCTCGTCATGCGCGGCTTTCGGCCAGTCGACCCGATTGTTCCGCTACGGAAGGACAAAAAGACAATGAACCACATCGCTAATGACGTCCGACTATCGCAAGAGAAATTGAAGATTTACCGCTGTTTGTTAATCGCCGCGGCCCTGGCCACCTGGGGATCCTTTATCGGCTGCACGACTGTCGGAGAACTGCTCGCGAAACCGGAACCCGTGCAGGCGCAAAAGCAGCCGCAGCTGGAATATCTGCAACGCAGTAAAGCTCTCTTTGCCGAGGGTAAATACGAAGCGGCCCTGAAAGAGAACCAGAGAGCGCTTGCTGAAGGCAGAGGTGCGCCCGATGCCGCGCTGTTCAATATCGGATTTATCTGCGCCTATTCTCAGAACCCAAAAAAGGACCATCCCAAAGCGCTCCAATCGTTCAGGACGCTGGTGTCTCAACATCCCCAGAGCCCGTTCGCCGAACAAGGCAAGGTATGGATCCTGGTCCTGGAGGAACACCAGAAGATTAGCGAGGAGCGACACCGGCTGTCGGAAGAGAAGCGCGCCGTCAACAAGGAAAGAGAGGCGTTGGCCCAGGAACGCGAAAAGCTCAAGTATACAGTGGAGAAATCGCGCCAGGTCGACATCGAAATCGAGAGACGTAGGAGAAGATCCCTAAACCGATAACCCTTGACTGCACCGATGCCGCTGTCGCCGGTTTTTCAAGCCCGGGCAGCGTCATTAGCACGTGAGAAACCGCGCCGCCGTTTCGATGGTTGCGATTACTTCCGATCTAGCGAGCGGTTTCCCCTTTGGCCGCTTACAAGTCGGCCACTCAAAACGATATGCAACTACCGCGGCTGCGTGATGATATCCACCACCGCCGGCTTTCCGTCTTCGACGATCGCAATGGCTTTGTCCAGAATCGACCCTAACTGACCCGGCTCGGTCACCGGTCCGAAGCCTTCCACACTCAACGCTCGCGCGATGGCGGCCAGATCCGGCGCCGGGTCCTCGATACGAATGCCGATGCCCTTATTTTCCACCGGCCGCTGGCGCCATTTCGCCATTCGTTCCTGGTGCTCTTCGTCGTTGTAGTAAGACCGGTTATTCATCACCAGCACAAGCAACGGGATCTGATACTTCGCTGCCGTCCATAGCGCATTGGAGGTCATAAGAAAATCGCCGTCGCCGATAATGCTGACACACAGTCGGCCGCTTTCCTTATGTCCCAGCGCCGCGCCGATGGAAGACGGCAAGCCGTAGCCCACGCCCCCGCCTCTGCCGCCGCCGATGCCATGCGCCGGTTCGGTGACCTCGATGGCCTCGCGCCAGCGACGCCCATGCGCCGACACCAGCGCCCAGGCTTTGCCTTGCACCCGTTTATTGATTTCGCCGAAGAAGCGCGCTTGCGAGATCGGTTTCTCGTCCCAGGTTTTCTCGATCCAGTCCTGACTCTTTTTACGCGCCTCGTTATAGATCGCTTCCACTTTGGCGCGCCGCTCCCGCACCTGTCGGACGGCATCGCCGGCTTTCATGCGCTCGCGCAGTTGCTCGAGGAGTTGCGGCAAAGTCACAGCGGTATCGGCGGCGATCGGCACGTGCACCGGCAAGAGCCACATGGCGTCGCTGACCCAGCTCTGGCGCTCGAGATCGAGCATCGTGATATGGATCACCTTACAATCGGGACGGACGACCGGCGCGAAGTTGCCGCGCTCGCGCACCGACGGGCCCAGCGGCACACCCAGGCTCGGCACGTCGAGGGCCAACACGACGTCGGCTTGCCGCAATGCCTCCTCCCGCGCATTGGTAAGGTTGAGCGGGTGCGTGCTGGGAAAAGCGTAGCGACCATCGGAGTCGATTACGGCCGCTCCCAGTTCCTCGGCAATGTCCAGCAATGCGGGCAGGGCCTTGGGATTGCGGCCCAACTCTCCAGCGACAATGACCGGCCACTGCGCCTCGGCCAACAAGCGCGACGCCTGGCGCAGCGACTCCGGATTCGCCGCCGATCCGGCCGGAGCGCGAAACAGTTGGGCGTGCGGCACTACCATCGGCTTGGTGATTTTTTCTTCCTGCACATCGGTGTCGAGACAGATATAAACCGGTCCCCGGGGCTCGGTCATGGCGATACGATAAGCACGCAGGAAAGACTCGGGCACCGCATCGACGGAGTTGGGCTGGTCGTCATACTTCACGTAGTCGCGCACGGCGAGACCCTGCACCAAGGCGGTGTGAACCCAATCGGTGGAACGGCGGTTGGTGGTGCTTTGCGGCCCGCCGCCACCGAGGTTGAGAATCGGCGTGCGGTCGCACCAGGCATTGAAAATCGCCATACTGGCATGCTGCAGTCCGACGATGTTGTGCAGGCCCGTTGCCATAATGTCGCCGGTGGCGCGGGCGTAGCCGTTGGCGATCGCTACCGCAATTTCTTCATGCGTGCACATGATGATTTCGGGCCCCTTGCCGGTTTCGAAGTTCACCATCGAATCGTGCAAGCCGCGATAACTGGCGCCTGGGTTCAATGCAATGTATTTGATGCCCAGCTCGCGCAACACTTCGACCATCAGGTCGGAGCCGTATTGAGCGTTGCTCTTTTTACCGACTCCCGCCGCCCAGATTTCCGGGTTGGCCGAAGGCCTGTTTTCTTCTGCCATGATTCCTCCGTTGAGTTATGAGCTAATGGTGTGATGACGCTATCCGCCGAACGCGTCAGCCTCTCAGCCGCTTGATTGTTTCGACATAATCCAGAACGCCTCGTCTGACGTCGCAGGCCGGTTCGTAGCCTATATGCTTCCTGGCAGCAGAGATATCGAAAATGCAAAAACTCTGTTTGGTGCGCCCCAGCTGGCTATCGCCACCACCCATTTCGATTCTATGGCCGGGGCAAATCTCGGTAAGCGCCTCGATAAACTGCCGGGGCGTCGATCCCTTTCCACTACCGATGTTGAACTGCCACACGTCCGAGTACGGGGCCTTCAGCGCGCAACGCACCGATTGCGCCACGTCGCCGACGTAAAGCGCATCGTTTAGCTGGTCGGCTCCCGATTCCATTGTCCATGGCTCTCCTGCCATCGCCTTCTCGATTAATTGTCCGTAGAACGACAGCGCGCCATGGCGTGCTTCTTTGCCGGGTCCATAGATCGTCGAATAGCGCAGCGCAATAAATTCGATGCCGTATTTTTTACGATAATAACGGCCGATCTCCTCGCAGCAGACTTTGATCGTGCCGTAGAGATCGGCAGGGTTTTTCGGGTGACTTTCGTCCACCGCTTTATAATTGGGCGGTCCGAACTCGCCGAGCAACTCGCCATAGACCGCCTTGGAGCTGGTGAACACCACGCGTTTAATGCTCCTTGCCCGCGCTACTTCGAGAATATTCACGGTGCCATCGACTCCCACTTTGATGCCGAGGCGGGGATCGGCTTCCGCCGGTTCGGGCATCAGAGCGGCCAGGTGCGCGATATGAGTGACGCCGAAATCCGTCACAACGTTGTCCAACGTTCGGGGATCGGTGACATCGCCTTCGATGCAGTCGACCTGATCTTTGATATCGCGTATCAACGAGAAATCCACGCGGTTGTCCAGCAGCACCGGTCTCTCGCCGTCTTGCACCATGGCACGCGCCAGCACCGCGCCATTCACCCCCATACCGCCTGTGATCAGAACTTTCATTGATGCATCCTTTCTGCGCTACTCCACTGCCGGCTCCCGACGATCTTTGGTGTCTCGCGTCATTGACGCAGTTTCTATATCACATTCAAGTTACGGTTGAACAGAAAGCGGCTCAAAACCGTTCGCGGATCCAAACCACTTCAAGCAGCGGGGCTCAATTGAAAACGACATCCGGTTATGACACGAAATACATGGGCAGCGTTGACAGCAAACTTTTGTGCGGTATAGGTTCAAAACCGAGGCAGCGCCTTTCCGCATATCACCGGCGCAATTTTTCCAAACAAGGCGAAATTCAATCCAAAGGAGATGAGCATGGCAAAGCCAAAAGTTTTCGTCTTTGCTCCCGCGGACCCTACGGGCGAGGCTCACAAGATGCTGACCGATGCGGGCTGTGAGTTGGTCATCGGCAAAGCCAACTGGGACTCGCCGCAGGGAAATAATGAAAACGAAATGGCCAAGATGGCCGAAGGCTGCGTCGCGCTTATGGGAACTTCAATCCGCAGCTCGCCGATCACACAAAAGATCATGCGCGCCGCGAAGGATCTGCGTATCGTCGCAAAATTCACTATCGGCGTCGATGACGTCGATGTCGACGCGGCAACGGAAATGGGCATACTGGTCACCCATGGGCCAACTGAATCGAACTGGGGCGGCGTTGCCGAAGGAACCGTGACCAACATGCTCGCATTGCTCAAGAAAGTGCGCGAACGCGACCGCCATTTAAAGAGCACTTCCGGCTGGCGCGACACGGCGCTGCAAGGAACCTATGTCGGCCGGCGCGAATCCGACGGTTATCCGGGCATCGTTCTCGGCATCGTCGGCCTTGGCCGCATCGGCACGCGCGTCGCCAATCTGATGCGCCCTTGGGGCATGAGAATAATCGCTTACGATCCCTACATTCCGGAGTCGCATTTTACCGACGCTGGAGTCGAGCGCATCCACGACCTGCCGGCTCTTCTCAAGCAAGCCGACGTGGTGAGCCTGCATGTGGTACTGACAAAGGAAACGCATCACCTGATGAGCGCAGAGCAATTCGCGATGATGAAGCCGTCGGCAATTTTAATCAACACGTCGCGAGGCTTCTGCGTCGATGAAGAGGCCTTGATCGAAGCTCTGCAGAATCACAAAATAGCCGGCGCGGCATGTGACGTTTTCGAGCAAGAACCGCTGCCTGCGGACAGCCCGCTACGCAAGATGGACGACCGCATGTTGATCTCGCCTCACATGATTTCGTCCAACCACGGCAGTGGACTGCACCCAGGGCTTATTTGGGGAACGCGAGCGGTCCTGGCCGCTTTGAAAGGCGAAGTTTTGGATAACGTCTATAACAAAGAAGTCATCGACCATTGGAAGGCCCGCTTTGGCGGCAAGAGTTTGATCTAAACCCTGTGACAAGGAATCTACGCTGAGGTCAACGAGAGGAAGAGCAAATGAAAGCGGAAAAGAAAATTTGGCAGCCGCCCGAGTTTATTTCACGTGAACAGTGCATCAAGGACAGCGAAGAAGTTCTCGGTATGGCGGATATTCCGATCAAGCAAACCGAGGACATCTTCCGCATCAACGTGCTGGGAATGGATTGGGACATCGGTATGGTGGTGCATGAACCCCAAGATCCTGCCAGAACCCCATTGGGCGCCGACGGCAAAAAAGCCGGCTTCTTCCTGCTTCACGGCGGATCAAGCGATTTCAAAGGCATCGAGCGGCAGGCAAAGATGCTGGCCTGCAAATTCGGTTTCAAAGTCGTGGCCGGCACCTTCCCGGGCAGATTTTACTTTCCGCACGCCAGCCGGGATTGGCCCGACGATACGATTCATTCAGACGGCACTGTGCGCACGCCGATTTGGCAGCAAGGCGAGCTAATTTCCGCCGATCAATACGACGTGGTGAAGGACAAATCGATGCGCAACCGTTATGGCACGCGCACCCTGGCGCGCGCCAAACCGGATACGAATTTCTGGTTTCGTATGGCCGCTTGGCCGGCGGCGTTCGAAGAAGGAATGATAGAAGCCAATCGACGACACTTTCCGGAGAAGGATTTTTCCGTCTACGGCCAAGGCCACTCCACTGGAGGGCCGTTTATTTGCATGCTCTCGCAGCGCATTGCCAACATGGCCGGCGTATGCGCCACGGAACACTCCCCGTTCGGCTATCTATGCTGCGAGCGCGACAAGTGGGGTGGCGAGCTCGGCAAGATCGCCGGCTATGAAAAGCCCGAGAAGAAAGGCAAGGCACGCAGCGATCCGTTCAACGAACTCTACATCCGCACCTGGCGTGACCTGGCGCGTTATCAGGGCCCCGAAGCGCTCGGGCAGGAGGGGCCGACCGCGCTGATGAGACTTCCCGCCATCATGGAAGATATTCTGGAAGCCTGGCAAAACGCCAAGGCACGGCCGCAGTTCAAAGCCGAATACATCGTGACGCATGCCGTCACTGATTCGCTTGCTCAAGCGGCGCGGGTCAGCGCGCTCCGGCTAAAGATGAACACGGACGAAACGGAAGCACTGGTGCAACGATTCGTTGGTTACACCCGCGAGCTTTCGGGACCCCGGGTCAAACCGGTACCGCCTTTCCTCTTTGAAATATCCAAGGACAGCCGCGACCACAGCCCGGAAGTCTACAACGAGGTGATCATTCCCGGTTTTCGCGCCATGAAACCCGCGCCCAAAATCGCCATCACCCGATTCGGCGCCGGCGTGCATAGTTTTTGGAAGGCCGAGCAGGAGCTGCCAGCCGGCATTGTGCCGTCAGTGATCAAATCATGGAAGGAAGCGGTAACAGGCGGATATTTCGTCTGATGCTGGCGAGTCATCGCTCGCTGCTGTGGGATCCCTTATGCCAAGAAGCGAAGGTCAAAGCGGTGCCAAGAGTTAATTGCTGCCTACGGTCTCATCTTTCGGACAAGCCCTGGCTGGAAGATCGTGAAATGTCAAGTAAAAAACTGTGGATAAGTGCGTCTTGGCAGTTTAAAGACATTAGTGGAATACTGCTAAACGATGCCTAAGGAATGGAAAATCCCGTCGTGCGCTGCAGAACCGCTCCCTCGGAGTACGGCTGTCTAAGAGCCGAAAATTCTGCAGTTTGTTATGCCTGAATAGGCGGCAATCCGTAGAGTGGCAGTCCCAAACGGCGTCTCAAGGCGCTCACACTGCGACTTATGAACAACTTATCCACAATTTTGGTTGATAGTGCCATTTTTACTGTTTCACTCCCGGGACATCTTATAGGTCTTTTGCTTTTTCTGCTTTTCACTACTTCGCAGGTGAGATAATTACGATACGCTCAGCTCTCTAAACCGTTGAGGCAGCGGCTCCCGAGAAAAGTGAATGCGGGGTTGCAGTCTCATTCGGCTAGAATAAATCGAACGCCAAGCCGGCCGCCAATGTCGCGCCGATCTCTTCGCACTGGCGCAAATCGTACTCGCCAATTAATTTCGGACGCAGGATGTCTTCCGGCGTCTGCGCATGCGTACAGACAATCAACGGGGCTGCTATACTCTTGAGGCGCCACCCGGCGGCAATTCGCTCGATTTGGCGGGCGGCGTTCTCACCGTCGCTGCCGGCGCAGATCAGCGCGGCGTACGGACGTCCAACGATGCGGTCCAACGCCGCATAATAATTCCGGTCGAAAAAGTCCTTCATCATCCCCGACATGGCGCCGAGATTTTCCGGAGTCGCGAATATATATCCAGAATCATCGAGCACTTCGGCGGGCCCGCAGTCCGGCGCGTGAAGCAAACGGACAGCGATTCCGCTTTCAGACGCAGCGCCGGCCGCCGCAGCTTCCGCCATAAGGCGAGCGCCACCCGTCATTGAGTGAAAAACCAGCAAAAGCGTCTTCATCCGGCAGAGCTCAGACCGTTAACCCGCACAGCCATCGGTTAACAGTGCTACCACGAGAACACTCCCATGCGCCGAAGTTGCCGGCGCAGCCAAGGCTCCGGTTCGACCACCTGAATCGCCCGGCATTCATAGTTCCTGACCCGTTTCAACACGCCGGTTTTCTGAACGAACTCCTCAGCCTCTTTCATTAACTGTTGCTTTGCTAATCGTTGCTGCTCCGGATCTCCTTGCGTCATCTCAGGAAATCTCTGCCGCATCTTGGAATCGACATATTCGCGGGTCACGGCGCTGACGTCCCTCACGTACACGGTGATGGCGACAGTCCCAATCTTCTCATCGAAGATCACCTTGCTGCCTTCGCGTTCGTCGCGCCCAACCCGCTCCTTAAGTCCCGCCGAACATTCTGCTCTGGACGCGTAGTTTTGGGTGTGATGCCAGCGTTCATCGATTTCCCCGGCGGCGCTCGGGGGCGGTTCAACGGCCGTCTTCTCCAGCAACGCCCAGGCCGTGGCGGCGCGTGGCTCGTATGTGACGGCATGAGCCAACATGGTCACAACGATAACGACGACCAGAGATGCCGCCAGCTTGATCGAACTGGCCCGGTTCCAGCGAAACGCCATTTTTTTGCGCAGGGTAAACCTTTTCCGCACGGGCTTGGCGGTCGGCGACGCAGCGGACGCCCTACTGCGGGTGGCGCGTTTGGCCTGCCGTGGGCCAGACCTTGGCGGCATCTGAACGCGAGATCGATCATACTCTCGGCGCCGCTCCGGATTGCCAAGAGCGGCATAGGCCTCATTGATTTCCTGCAACTTTTGGGTGGCCTGCTCTTTGGCAAGGCTAGCTGTATACAAATCGGGATGATGTTTCTTGATGAGCTCGCGATGCGCCGATTTTATTTCTTCTGCCGTGGCAGTGGAAGGAACACCGAGAATCTTGTAGTAATCAACTCCGGCCATTTGTAGATCCAATCGAAAAAATTACAGCGTGCGTGAGCTAGAGAGCCAATCGCAACCCACACCAAGCATCGAAGGGAGATCTTAGCGGCTTTTGATTATCGCGCCGCACTCCTCACACCGATAACGGGCAATGCCGCTATCTGCGGCCGCTAGTTCTTCAAACTCATAACACTTGGCACCGGACGAGGCGAAGCATTCTGGGCAAAAGCCGTCTTTCAACTCATCTTTTGCGATCGTCAAATGGCACCGGCGACAGCGCAAGCGATTCTTCGGCTCGGGCAACAACTCGAGAGCGCTATGGGGGCAGGAAGGCATAGAAACAGAGCTTCGGAAAAGCGGGGTAGCTATGCTTTCTCGGAATGCTGGATGATCTCGTGCATCTCGAAAACATTAGGCCCGGCAAAGATCTCCGCCCGGGGCCGGTTGCTATGCGCCTCCTGAAATTCCCGGCTTTCTGTCCAGGCGCGAAATGACGCTTCGTCTTGCCAGTGCGTCAGCACCACATAATAGTCGCTCTTTATCGGCCGCAGGATCTCGAGCCTCACAAAACCAGGTCGCTTGTCGACAAGTCCGGCTCTCCCGGCAAATCGTTCCTCGAATTCTTTCTCGGATCCCTGTGAGACTTTAATTCTGTTCGAAACAACGATCATAGATATCTCCTGTAAAAATAAGTTGCCCATCGCACATTGCAGTGGGACCTCACCCGACCGACGAAGAATTTCTAACCCCGTCCGGACGAGATACCGCATGTATAGTGTTGCGTCTATGCCAAAGCCGGGCGGCCTCTTTGGCGCCCGCGCGTATTATATTTACCAGTTTGGTAAACTTTTTGGCTAGTGGATAGCGAATTTATGTTGTCGACTGATGCTCGAGGCCCCACCGCCCAGCCGGAAGCGTCGGGATGTGCGTGATGACAAATCTATTCACTGAGGCCGCTTCGCGCCGGATGAATGGATGCGCTCATTGCAGCGGCAGCGCCGGGCGGTCTCGCAAAACATTAGTGACGGCCGCCGACCGTGCCAAGACTCGCAATGCATCCAATCCAACCTCCAGCGCAATCCCGGGAATTACCTGATAACGACGGGTGATTCGGTATGTCGTATCGGCCAATTCGGTCAACAAGTAATTTTGCGCAGCGGCAATGGCTTCTCTCTGCGCGTGCACCATCTCAACGCTCAACGGCCCTTCTGGACGCCACGGCGTTTTCAAACCAACCAGCACAAGCACGGCTCCCGTGGTCGTTGCCTCGGCGAAAAGCTCGGCCGGAACTACTCCAGCGCTTCCTGTCGCCTCGACAGAACGAGCGCTTGGCAGTCCTTCAGTTATGACGTCGCTTGCCGCGGGCTTTACCGGCCGGTCCGGTAGAACATTGGTGACGCTGTCGGACTTCTTAAGCACGGCCAAAGCATCCGGGCCGACTTCGAGAGCAATGCCCGGAATCGCGTCATACCGACGAATGATCCTATAGCGCGTCCCGGATAGTTCGCTTAGCAGTCCGTTTTGCGCCCCGTCGATAGCGTTGCGCTGCGCGGCGATGCCACTTTCCGACAGAGATGACTCCATCGTCCATGCAACGTTCAACCCGACCAACACGAGTACCGCGCCGTGGGCGTCTGCTCGATCCATAACTTCAGTTGGAATCTTGTCGTTCTGGGGAGTAGCGATTGAAGGCCAGAAAACTAATGCCGTGGAAAACAGGCAGAGGATCAGACTCGCATAAGAGATCTTTGCAGGTCCCATAGTCGGTCCCTCGCTCAATGAGACGATACAACCGGACAGCGGGCTCGAGGAGTCATAGCAGCGCTATTCTTACGAATCGCAATCCATTTGGCAAGCTCATATTGGGCCGTAAACAACTCCAGCAAACGAGTTACAGATGCCAGAGGTGCCGAAACCGAGTCGCCACAACGTCTTCATAGGATACCGCTTCCGCCAAATGACCGACGGATTGAGCGAACCGGTTAAGCCCGGCGACCGATTCCTCCGAGATGACCGGATCGTAAAACATGGCATCTCGCTCTACGACTCTCGTAATCAGTTCTGCGGCGTCTTCAGGAAACTTGCGCCGCCCTACTTCCACAGCGAGCGACGGGTTGTTCTTCAAAGCTTTTTGGCTTTTCACTATGCCCCTCACCGCGGCCGCAACAGAGTCGGAATTATGCTGGATGAATGCGTCGGTGGTAACCAGCCCGGCAAAAGTGAACCGGCGGACTTCCGCCGGATCATCGCCGCGCCTGACATCCACGAGAACTTTTCCTACACCGCGACTGACCGCGGTTTCAGCACCCATAGCGTTGGCCCAAAACCCATCGATCCGCCCCTCTTCCAATGCGCGGGCGGCGAATACGCCAAATGATACGTCGCGGGCTTTAGCGCCGGGAAGATCGAGGATCTGCAAATCTCTATCAGGGTCGATGCGAGCACCTATCAACATTTGCCGAAGCGCCAAGTCCGGACCTTCGGCAGCTGTGAGTCTTAAGCCTTTAACGGCGTTCAGTTCGCCCCGTTTCGCTGCGAGGTCTGTGCGCACAACCAGCAGCCACGGCGTCCCCTGGGAAAGAGCCACAACGATTTTTATCCCTCGCCATTGGGGGAATTGGGTGAGTACGTCATGCACCGAGCCGGCAATCATGGCATCTGCGACGCCATCTCGGAGTGCTTTGGTGGCGCCGAGGGCCGCAACCAACTCGACATTAACCTTTAAACCCTCGGCCTTAAAAAAACCCAACTCATCGGCGGCCAGCGCCGGGAAACAGGTATTGCTAACCAGATCGACTGCTGCGATGCGCATTGACAGATGATCCTCCGCGTTGTTAGTCGGAATTCTTGGGTGAACATTAGCACAGTAAACCCTAATCCGACATTGTTTCGAAGTCGCTCGGACGATGAGGCCTTGTATATTCGTACTCGAGGTCTTTATGAACATAGTTCCTTAAATTACAGGAAACAGGACGGGACAGATCGTTAAGGCCCAGGTCGTAATAGACCGTGCTGTAGCATGGGTCGTCCCGTCCTGCCTCGGCAAGAGCTCGGAGAGTTGCCTGGGCTATAGAGCCCGCATCATTTGCAAGGATGAGCCTGGCCTGGAGTAAAATAGAATCGAGGAGGATTGAGTTTTGGAAATAAGTTCTGAAATTATCGGCATCGACGTGTCTAA
>CAYZXN010000168.1:0-10170 GCA_964482425.1 uncultured Syntrophobacteraceae bacterium
TCAGATTGCGTACGTGACATTCAACCGGCCGGAAGCGATGAATGCCATGAACCGGCAGATGACGCGCGATCTTATCGAAGCCTGCCGGCAGATTGAAGATAGCGCGGATGTCAGGATCGCAATTTTTACCGGCGCCGGCGAAAAGGCCTTTTCGGCGGGCATGGATCTAAAAGAACGCGCCGAAACTTCTTTCTCCCCGATTGAACGGCGCCAGCAAAAGCTGACGAATAAAATCTATACACAGGCGCGCGCGGTGGCCGCCATTACCAAACCGACGATTGCGGCCATCCGCGGTTATTGCGTCGGCGGCGGATTGGAATTTGCCTTGGCCTGCGACCTCCGGATTGCGGCCGAGGACGCAAAATTGGGTCTCACCGAAGTGCGGCGTGGATTGATTCCCGGTGCCGGCGGCACGCAAAGGCTAGCGCGGGCAGTTGGCATCACGAAGGCGCTGGAAATCTGTTTGACTGGCGATACTATCAGCGGAAAAGAAGCGGAACGTCTGGGACTCGTCAACGCTGCAGTGGACGGACCCGACGTGCTGAAAGCGGCCGAGGAGTTGGCCAACAGAATTCTCAAAGGTGCGCCGATGTCGGTGGCGTTTATCAAGGAAGCTATCAAAACCGGAATCGAGTTGCCCCTCGAAGAGGGATTGCGTCTGGAAGCCGATCTGTCCGCGCTGGTGGCAACGACTGAAGATAGCAAAGAAGGCCCGCGCGCCTTCGCCGAAAAGCGCGCGCCGGTGTGGAAGGGAAAATAATAGAAAGAGTTTAAAAACAATCGAATCCAGCCGTTTGCACCCGTTGTTCAAGGTTCAACGTTTTACCGTGAAGAACTGCGCTAAAGATCACAGCGTTTTGAGCGACTTGAATGTTTTGAACGTTTGAAGGGCTTGAACGGTGAATCTTGCAGGGGAGCTGAAGTGAATGGATGAAAAAGTTTTATACGAAGTCAAAGACAAGATAGGCTGGATTACCCTCAATCGTCCGGAATCGTTGAACGCGGTCAACCGGGACATGGTTAAGTTGATCGTCGAGTACTGCCGCAAGGCCGACGAAGACCGAGACGTTCACGTGGTGATTTTTAAAGCAAACGGAGAACGCGCGTTTTCCGTCGGTGGCGATATCAAAGATCGCGCCCGGCAGAATGCCGCCGACGTCGAGCAGGAGGAGTCGGCATTGGTGCAGCGGCAGGCGCGATACACGGCGATTCCCGGCACTCCGGCGCCGGCTATCGCCGTGATCAACAAGGTTACCATGGCTTTACTTCACGGGTACGTCGTGGGAACGGGACTGCTGATGGCTCTGGCTTGTGACATCCGCATCGCGGCCCAAGGCGCCAGGCTCGGGCTCAGCGAAGTGAGGCTTGGGTTTTTAGCCGGATCGGGCGGGACACAGCGCATGGCGCGGCTTGTAGGTATTCCTAAAGCGTTGGAAATCTGTCTTTCGGGCGAGCTTTATGATGCCGCGGAATGTCACCGCATCGGCTTGGTGAACCAGCTCGTGTCATACGATCAGTTGATTCCGGCGGGCGAGAAAATGGCGCAATCGTTTCTCAAAGGCGCGCCGCTCGCGCTTCGCTATATCAAGGAAGCGATTTACAGGGGCAGCGAAATGACTCTCGAACAAGCTCTCAGGTACGAGTCCGATCTCCAAAGCATGTTGTTGCAGACCGAAGACGCCAAGGAGGGGCCGAAAGCATTCGTTGAAAAGCGGCCGCCGACATGGAAGGCGAAGTAACCATTACTTGCACCCGATTTTTACGGGCTTCCAAAACGAGAGTTGGCGCCGGCTGACTCTACGACTTCGCGGGGTACGACGATAATTCAACTCGGTAGTTAGGAATGGGCACGTCAATTCCTCTATTGATGGGCGATGGCTTGCGGCGCAACGCCTGGAAGTTTCCGCTCAAAATTGCCGCCAAAGACCGCTTTCGGGAAATCAGCTACGGTGAGCTCAATGCCCGCGTGAACCAACTAGCACACGCGCTGTTGTCCATGGGCGTGTGCAAAGGCGACGGCGTGGCGCTGTCGGTGGGCAACCGCATCGAGCACCTGGAAATCACGTTTGCCACAGCCAAGATCGGTGCATTGGCGATCCCGCTCGACGTCAAATGGAAGTCCCTCGAGCTTGCTTCGGTGCTTTCATTTTTCCGACCAAGCGTGCTGATTCTGCAATCCGGGTGCGTCGATGAGCTCGAAAACGCCAAGGCCGCCACCGACCTAAGCTTCTTGAAAACTGTCGTCATCTCGGATTCGACCTACGGCGGTTTCCTCGGCGGCCAAAGCACAGACGAGCCCCGGGTCGATGTCGGCGAGGACGACCCCTTTGCGGTCCTGCTTACCTCCGGCACGACGGGTTTTCCCAAAGGCTGTCTGTCGACCCAGCGCACATTTGTCTTTCACTGTATCAACAACGCGATCGAAAAAGGTCTGGGTGTGCACGACAAGGCAATCCTCTCCTCGCCGATTTACTTCAACGCCGGGCGGTCTTTTACACTGGGCATCATCTATTTCGGCGGCACGGTGATCTTGCACGAGCGATTCGACGCCGAGCAGGTTTTGCAGACAATCGAATCCGAAAAGGTCACCTACATCGGCGCGGTGCCGACGATGTGCGAGCGCATGCTGCATGTCTTGGAATCCAAGAAATACGACACCACCTCCTTGCGGTGCCTGGCTATTACCGGTGGTAAAGTTCATCCATCGGTATTGGAAGATCTCAAGAACAGATTGACGCCGAATATCTACCGCACGTATGCCTCCACGGATTCCGGGCAGATGGCCATTTCCAAACCCGCGGACATGGAACGTAAGCCCAACGCAGCCGGGCGACCGGTATGGTGTGTCGACCTCCGGATCATCGATGATCGTGACCGGCCCGCGGCCGTAGGCGAGATCGGCGAGATCGTTTGCCGAAGCCCGCTGGCGACCCACGGATATTACAAAAACCCCGAAGCAACCAACGCGTCTTTTCGGGACGGCTGGTTTTACACGGGCGATCTCGGCTATTTCGACGTAGAGGGCTACCTGTTCGTCGCCGGACGCAAAAAGGATATGGTCAAAAGCGGCGGCATCAGTATCTATCCGCTGGAGATCGAAAGCGTGATCTACGACCATCCGGACATACTGGAAGCCGCGGTGATCGGCATGCCGGATCCTCAGTGGGACGAAGCGGTCAAGGCAGTAGCGGTGCTCAAGCCCGGGGCAGTTCTAAACGGCGAAGAGCTCATTGGTTTTTGTAAAGAGCGCCTCTCCGCGTATAAAGTTCCCAAGTCGGTCGAGTTTCGTTCGGCGCTCCCCCATACCGAAGTCGGTAAGGTCAACAAAGTAAAATTGAAGGAGATGCTTCTAGCGGAAGCAGACAAGCGAAGCTCAGCTAAGCGGATAGTTGTGCCCCTCGCATCAAGCGGAGAAGTACCCAAAAAGTAGGCAGACGATGCTCCGCGGCGGAAGGTTGATCTACTATCTGATATATCAGGGCGCACTGGAAAGGCGGCAAAAAAAGACCGATGGATTTAAAGCCAAGAGAAAGTTATTTCAATCACGATGGTTTGAGGCTTCATTACTGGGAATGGGGCGATCCGAACGAGGAGACGTATGTTTTTGTTCATGGCGTGCGCGATCAAGGACGCAGTTGGGATCCATTTATTGCTGCCATGATCGCACGCGGTTTGCCGATCAGGCATGCCGTGGCCATCGATCTGCGTGGCCATGGCGACAGCGAGTGGCCGAGCACGGGCCGCGGCTACCAGCATGAGGATTTTCTCACTGACCTGGCCGGTCTGCTGCGCCATCTAGGCAAGGAACCGCTGACGATCATAGGCCATTCGCTCGGCGGAAGCATGTGTTTGCTCTATGCCGGCGCTTTCCCGGAAAAGGTAAAGCGAATGGTTCTTCTCGAATCGCTTGGACCCTTCGCGCGCGCCGATGAAGAAGTCCCGGAAATTATCGCCGAACGCCTCATGGGACGAGACTATATCGAGATCCCTTTTCCCCACGAGTCCCTGGAGGCAGCCGCCAAAGCGCTGCAGAAGACTTTTCCGCTGATTCCAGACGGCGCGGCGCTGCACATGGCGCGCCATGGCACCAGTTATAAAGGGTCGCGGTATCGCTGGAAATACGATCCTATTCTGCGCTACCGCACGACCACCGCTTTGTCGGAGGGACAGATCGAAGCGTTCATCCGGCGCGTCAAGTGCGAGATTTTGTTTGTCTATGGCACCGAAAGCGACTTCATGAAGTCGGTGCGCGGGCCGCGCGCGAAGCTTTTTCCGAACGCGCAGATCGTGCCCGTCGAAGGAGCCGGTCATCACATCCCACATGAAAAGCCGGAAGAATTGGCCGGGATCGTGGTGCCGTTCTTAATCAAAGGAGAATGACGTGGTCCGGACGATCGTTCCGGAAAAAATGGAGGCGATCGGTGGATATGGCGGTTCTGCCGGCGTTTAAACCCCCGGATTTAGCAGTTGAACGAAAAATCATGAGCAAGGACCAAACCTTCCGTAGCGAAGACAATGCGTTTCTACCTCTCAGAAGGCGGCAGCTGTCCGTGTGGTGCGTAACGACGTTAAGCAAATGGAGGCGGAGAGCCAAGCGCCAAAAAAGACTTTGAACCTGAACACTCCGGTGTCTTCGCTCCTCCAGGTTTGCCCCTTGCTCATTTTAACTGCGGAATCCAGGAAAATGTCTGGGCCATGAAACGAATGGAACAATCGAACAGAAGCGAGGGGCTTATGTACCTGTCCGCTGGAAAAATCGCTTTGATGGAAGGTGTTCGTCGAGTTCATCATCTGAATTCCGCGGCGGTTCGAACGGACAAGTCGCTCGGTGATGAGGTCGGGCTCAAGAACATCGGTATTCATCTGATCACCATCGCGCCGGGCGACAAATCGACGGAGTTTCACACTCATCAGTACGAAGAAGAAGTGATTTATGTTTTGTCGGGACACGGCAGCGAAGTGTTGGGTGAGAGGAGGCAAAAGATCGGGCCAGGGGATTTTATAGGCTTTCCCGCCGGTGGAGCAGCGCATGAGACCGTGAATGACGGAACGGAGCCGCTGGTTTGTCTCGTGATCGGCCAACGTCTGGCGCAGGATGTGGTGGATTATCCTCGAAGAGGCAAACGCCTCTACCGTAACAGCGGCCAGCGCGACTTGGTCGATCTCGCGCAAGTCGAGAAACGTTAGTTCTCATTGGGTTGGTTAGCTCGCTCGATCATTGGCGTTACGGCGGCAGTCAGTATTTTGGCGGGGTTCAAATCCGCTCCTGCCTTTCAGTTACGAACGCGGTGACTTCTACCGTGTGGCCGCAATAACCATTTCATCTCTTCGGTTCTCTCTCGCCTCGCGTTTCTGGTTTGTGTTATGAGAAGGTGTTGCGTAAGTTGGGCCGATACTATTTTTCCGGAGGGATGCAATGGCGGAATTTACAACTGTTCTGCAGAAAATCGATGAAGGCAGCGGGGTTGCATGGCTGACATTTAACCGGCCGGAGAAGAAGAACGCCATGAGCCAGAAATTCATGGCCGAGTTGATCGCCGCTTTGAAGGCGCTGGCGGAAAACGACAAGATTAAATGTATCGTCACGGCGGGATCGGGGGATTCGTACTCTTCGGGACTGGACCTCTACGATCTGCGCGAAAACTGGAAGCGCAAGCGGCCCTGGGAGCAGGGCGGCTCGACGTATGAGATCGTCCGGATACTGCGTAACCTGCCGCAGGTCACGGTTGCGGCGGTGCGAGGCTGGTGCCTGGGTGGCGGACTGGCTCTGATCAACGGTCACGATCTCTGTATCGCCGCCGAATCGGCCAAGTTCGGCATGCCCGAAGTCATTCGCGGCAGTTATGGCGCAGTGGCCACGTCAACCCTCTTTCACAGCGGTATCCCGTTCAAGAAAGCCTTTTATATTCAACTGACCGGCAGAAACCTCACCGCTGCCCAGGCGGAGCGGATCGGCTTGATTTCCGAAGTCGTCGCCGACAATCAGCTGGCGTCTCACGTCGAGCAGTTGGCCACTGAGCTGGGCAGCCGCAACGCAGTCACGCTCGAGAGCGCTAAAATCGCCGCTTACATGCAAAAAGATATGGACTTCCTCACGGCGCTGCGAACCGACGATTTGGTTTCGCACCGCATGAGGTATTACACCAATCCTCTGAGCGACGTGGAAGGTTACCTGCATTCGCAGAAAGGCGGCGGCACGACAAAGTACGTCAAGCCGGAGGATCGCAGGTAATCGGAAATGGTTCTGTAGATTAAGAAATGCATTTACCTGTTGGGTATTCTCCCGTTTCGTATGGGACAACGAGGGCTTTAGCGCGCTTGTCACCTAGCTCTTGGGTCACGTGGATACGCCGATCGCGCAACGATGTGTAGTTTGCCGGCCTTGCTAAATATTCAAATGGAGTCAGACCATAACCGGAGAACACATGAAACTTAGAACATCGCTATGCGACCTCCTCGGAATCGATGTGCCGATCATTCAAGCCGGCATGGGCTGGGACAAGGAAGGCATGACGACCCCGCCGGAGCTGGTAGCGGCAGTATCCAATGCGGGCGGTCTAGGCTGCATCGGCGGCAGCTCAATTAGGCCGGAGGTGATCCGTGAACGTATCCGGCGCGTGCGGGCGCTTACCGATAAGCCTTTCGGCGTCGACATCACGCTACCGAAAATGGAAGACGTCAAAGTCCCCGATCCCGATGAAGTGAAGAAAGAGATTGCCGAGAAGTATCCGAAGCACACGGCTTTCACCACCGAGCTGATACCGAAGCTCGGTTTGACGCCGCAACCGCCGGACAGAAAAAGCTGGGTCAAGACCCCCAGAGCCACACGCGAGCAGTTGAAGGTAATTCTCGATGAAGAGGTTCCGATTCTGATCATTGGCCTTGGCGACACGGCCGAGGTCGTGCCGCTCGCTCATGAAAGAGGCATCAAGGTCATGGCGCTGGCCGGCGCGGTCAAGCACGCCCTCAGTCACGCGCGCAAAGGCGCAGATGTGATCATCTCACAGGGCTACGAAGCGGGCGGACACACGGGCACGATCGGCAATTTTCCGCTGATTCCGCAAATCGTCGACGCTGTGAAGCCGTTGCCGGTAGTGGCGGCCGGCGGTATCGCAGACGGCCGCGGTGTGGCCGCGGCTCTGGCATTGGGCGCCGTCGGCGTCTGGTGCGGCACGGCGTTTCTCGTCAGCGAGGAGTGCGGTATTCATCCGGCGTACAAGAAACAGATTCTAACGGGTAGTTCCGAAGACTTTGTTCGAACGGCCTACACCAGCGGGCATTTTGCCCGGCACTACCGCAGCGATGTCATCAAAGCATGGATGGACTCCGGACTTGAAGCGATGCCGACGCCGTATCAAGGAGCAGCCATGGACGAGATTCGCCGCGCCGCTGAAGCAGCCGATCGAGTCGACGTCCTGCAAGTCCCTGGCGGGCAAGTCGCAGGGATGCTGAGTCAGGAAAAAAGCGCCGTGCCGGCCAAAGTGATCGTCGAGCGAATGGTTGAAGAAGCTGCGCGAATTTTAAACGATATCCGCAGCCAGTACATTGGAGCATGAAAGCAGGATTATGAACTCACCCGTAACATTTCTTACAGGCTACAGAGCGCTGGATCTCACCGGCTGGAGCGGCCAGATGTGCGGCCGCATGTTGGCGGATCTAGGCATGGAGGTCATCAAGATCGAACCGCCGGGCGGCGATCCGGTCAGGAATCTGGCGCCGTTTATTGAATCCCCCGCCGGCAAGCTCAGCACAACCTTCGCGCATCTCAATGCGGGTAAAGCCAGTAAGGTTCTTGATCTGGAGAAGGAAAACGACCGCGCCGCGTTTCGCAAACTGGTGATAATCGCGGACGTCGTACTGGAGAGTTTTCAGCCGGGGGAACTGGACGCGAAGGGACTCGGCTATAAAAGCTTGGCGGCGATCAATTCCGGCATCGTCATGGCGTCGATTACCGGCTTCGGTCAGAGCGGGCCGAAGAAGAACCTCGCGTGCAATGATCTTGTGGCGTTGGCACAGAGCGGTTTTCTGTATATATCCGGCGATCCGTCGCTGCCTCCATGCAAGCCGCCGGAAACCCAGGCCTACTATTTTGCCAGCCTGTTTGCCGCGGCCGGAGTCCTCGCGGCATTGTACCGGCGCGAGCGTACCGGACAGGGAGATCACGTCGATTCTTCGATGCAGGAAACTCTCGCGACGCAGGAACATATTATTCGCCTGTGGGCCAACGAGAAACAGATTCTCAAACGTGCCGGCAGCCAACACGGCTCGGTGGCGCCGGCAAAGATTTTTCCCTGCCGTGACGGTTTTGTTTATCTCTACGTGACCCGCCAGCATTGGAAGCTGTTCTTGAGCGTTTGGAAGGATCATCCGCGGGCATTTGACGCGCCGGAGTGGCTCAACAACGTTTATCGGCGCGCACACGCCGATGAGCTCAACCCCGCGGTCGAGTCGTTCCTTGGCCGATATACCAAGGCCGAAGTAACTGACCTGCTACAGTCCAAAGGCATTCCGTGCGTTCCCGTCAATACGCCGCTGGGGTTTGTTGGCGATGAGCATGTGCAGGAACGCGGCTTCATGACCGCCGTCGACCATGCAGGTTTCGGCAGTGTTAGACAGCCGGCAATGCCGTTCGTCATCGACGGAGCCCGGCCGTGTATCGGCAGCGTCCCCGCTCTCGACAGTTGGCGCTCTCCCTCTGCTATCTCCTCCCTTGAGGCCAAGGCGATAGCGGCAAACGACAGATTTGCGCCAGGTTCAGCCATCGACGAGAAATCACAAGATGGCAGATCCGGCTCCTTCAAGAGCAGCGGCAATGGACCGCTTGACGGCATGCGCATCGTCAGCTTCGACCACGTGCTTGCCGGACCGTACGGCACGACGATACTGGCCGAGCTCGGCGCCGACGTGATTAAAGTAGAATCTAGCAAGGGCGGTATGGACCCGTTTCGCTTTTTCGGCACCGGCGAAGATCCCAATCTTTCGCCGCGTTTCCTCGAATTTAATCGCAATAAGCGTTCCTTTACCGTCAACCTCAAACATCCGAACGGTCAAAGCGTTCTGCACGATCTCGTCTCTAAAGCGGACGCCGTACTCGACAACTACAGCGTGGATGTCGTCGAGCGGATCGGCCTTGGCTACCGCGACTTGTGTGCCGTCAACCCCGATATTATCAACCTGCGCATGCCCGGCCTCGGCACCACCGGACCGAAGCGCCATTTTTCCACTGTCGGTGTCAATATCACGTCCTTCACCGGTCTGACCTACCTGTGGAACCATCCGGGCAATACGAACCCGCCGATTGGCTCCCAGACGGTCTTTCCGGACTACGTCTCCGGTGTGCTGTGCGCGATCATTATTATCTCTGGTGTGCTTTACCGCGATCGTCTAAAGAGAGGCGCTTTCATCGATCTGGCGCAATCGGAAGCGACGGCCTTCATGATTGGCGCCAGCCTGATGGAGGCGGCGTCCGCAGGTAAGGACCCCGAACCTGCCGGCAACGCTTCAACTTCCGCGGCACCGCATGATTGCTATTCCTGCGCGGGCGAAGATCGCTGGTGCGTGATCGCTGCGGAAAACGAGCCGCAGTGGTCTGCATTGTCAAACATAATAGGTGGCGGTATCGATCGGGATGGTCGTTTCAAAACGCTTGAGGACAGACTCGAGCACCGCGCCGAGCTGAATACAGTGATCGCGGCCTGGACCCGAGACAAAGATGCCGTCGAGATTATGACCCGCCTGCAAAACGCCGGGGTGCCCTGCGGCGTCGTGCAGACCGGTGAAGACTTGGTCCACGATCCGCAGTTGCAGGAACGTGGGTTTATCGTGGCGGTCGAGAATCCGCGATTGGGGCGAGTTGTGCTGCCTAGCTTTCCGCTCCATTTCGCGAATGCAAAACTGACCCGTCGTTGGGAGTTTCCCGTACTGGGTCGTGATACCGAAACGGTCTTGCGCGAGGTGGTCGGTTACAGCGATGAGATCATTGCGGCGCATCGGAAAGACGGCGTGCTGGAATAGAACCCGTCGCATGAGCCTTTGCCCGCTAAGAGACGCCATTCACCACAGATATTGTAAATTGCCGTGGCGGACTGATCTCATCCCGCGTTATGCCGCACTACGTTGAACGTTGTAGGGGTTGAACGATTTGTTGCTTGATTTGATGGGAGGCACCAT
>CAYZXN010000169.1:0-11093 GCA_964482425.1 uncultured Syntrophobacteraceae bacterium
GATCAAGGCCAAAGAGCCTGGCCGGGTGGCGGATTTTTACCGGTCGGTATTCGAGCTGAAAACGGTTTCGGAAGATCCTGCAATGATCCGTCTGTCGGATGGAGTATTTACGCTCGCGCTGCTGAAGGAGCGCAGCGAGGAGGACATCGGGCTGCACGCCAGCGGCTTTGAAGTCGATGATCTGGAGGGTGTTCGGCAAAAGGCCGAAAATGGCGGGCCCGCCTCGCCTCAGAGCGACGCCCAGGTGGCGGACCCGGATCACAATCTCATCGATCTCACAATGAAAGGCTTCGGCGTCTCGCCTGAAAGAAGCCGGTTCCCGATCCGCCACATCGCGCTTTACACGGCCGATCCCAAACGGCTGTCGAATTTTTACGGCGATACATTCGCCATGAAGGAAATTTCCCAAAGCGATCGCTCGTCGATCTTTGTTTCGGACGGCTACTTCAACCTGGCCTTGCTGTACCAGCGTGTGCGCGAGGAAAAGAACGGCTTTAACCACTTCGGCTTTCATGTCACCGATCTTGAAGAGATACGTGATCGGGCCGAAAAGGCCGGCACCCGGCGCGGCGCCGCACGGCCGAGCCGCATCCCATTCGCCGAGGTGCGCATTCACGATCCGGAAGGCAACGGCGTGGATATTTCAGCCAAAGGGTGGAACGTCTAGCTCAAATTGTTCTTTGATTTCCGCCAGGCGCAAAGAAATTCATGCCCATTCAGGCCCTTCAAGGCGTCACCGTGATCGAATGCGCCACCTTCGTTACCGGCCCCTACGCGTCGATGCTGCTCGGCAACCTGGGCGCGCGCATCATCAAGATTGAATCGCCGCCGCAGGGCGATCCTTACCGATACTTTGCTCCGGACCCGCAGTATAGCTTCAACTTCGCGCATCTGAATCGCAACAAGCAAAGCCTGGCGCTCGATCTCAAGGCGGAGCAAGGGAAGCAAATCTGTCGGGATCTTCTTCGCACGGCGGATGTGTTCGTCGAAAACTTCCGTCCCGGCACGGCCGAACGCCTGGGGCTGGGCTATGAAGCTATAAGCGCGCTCAACCCTCGGTTGGTCTACTGCTCAATCTCCGCCTTCGGTCAAAGCGGACCTTATGTCGATAAACCGGGCTTCGATACGCTGGGTCAGGCGGTCAGCGGCTTGCTGAGTCTTCTCAACGATCCGGACGATCCGAAAGTGATGGGCATGGCCATTTCGGATTATGTGACCGGTTTGTCGGCCGGATACGGCGTTCTCGGCGCTCTGCTGGCGCGCGAGAAGTCCGGTGCGGGATGCCGAGTGGAAACCTCGCTGTTGCAGGCGACGCTATCATTCATCGGCGAGAGCGCCGCCGGCTATCTGCGTACCGGAGCGGTGCCGAATCGCATGGCGCGGGTCAAAAACGCGCACGCCTTTGCGTTTGTCTGCGGCGACGGCTTGCCGCTGGCAATCCACTGTTCGGTGCCCGAGAAGTTTTGGCTGGCTTTGCTGACGGCGGTCGGGCGTACGGACATCGCCGGTGACGATCGATTCAAGACCAGAGAGGCGCGCCGTGACAATTACGCGGCGCTGGACGAGGCGTTGGCGCCGACGTTTAGAACAAAGAACCGCTACGATTGGCTCGAGCTTTTGCAGTCCCACGACGTTCCTGTCGCGCCACTGCACGATATCGCCCAGGCTCTGGCCGATCCGCAGGTCGCGCACCTGCAGCTGACCGAAGAGGTGAAACATCCGGTTGCCGGTACGATGACGTTTATCGGACCGCCGGTGCGGTATAGCAATTTTGCCGAAGAAACTTCCCGGGCGCCGCCGCTGATGGGCGAGCATTCGGCCGGCGTGTTGGGTGAGCTTGGCTATAGCGACGAAGCGATCGAAGAGTTGCGCGCTCGCCGGGTGATAACTTGCGTCTAGCTCGGACGATTGACCCGGCGGAGCATCATGGATCGTGATTTCTCTGTGTTATCTCCGAAGGAGTCTGCAACTTACAATCCGAACCGAACTCTCCCCGGCAAAACAGCAGATCCTTCACCTTCGGTTCAGGATGGCAGATGAAGGATCTCGGATGACTATTCACGTTTTTGGGACAGCATAGCAGTCCCGGAAGTAACTGCACCTGACATTTGAAATCATTCAGATTCGAAGATTGCGATGAAAGCTATGTTAAAGCAAAGCGGTTTGGTTATTCTATCAATCTGCCTTCTCCTATCGCTGTGGAATCGCGAGTCTGCGTCGAGTCGATTTTCCCCCGCCACGACTTCGGAGATTTTTCAACACTACTCGGAACATGTGGTTAAGATCGAGGTAGTCGAAACCGGATCGGCGGCCAAAGCCTCCATCGGCACCGGGTTCTATGCCAGCGCGCGCGGCGACATCGTTACCAACTACCACGTGATTTCCAAGCTCATTCATGCGCCGGAGCGCTACCGCGTTGAAATCACCGATGCGCGCGGGCAAACGACTACCGCATCGGTGCTGGCGCTGGACGTCGTTTATGACATCGCCGTACTGCGCGGCGCCAGCCGGCCGAAAGGCTTTCTCAAGCTCGAGCCCATTCAAATCCAGCAAGGGGCGCGGCTCTACTCGCTCGGGCATCCGCGCGATCTCGGCCTGACCATTGTTGAAGGAACTTACAATGGCTTGCTCCAGCACACGCTCTATCCCAAAGTTCATTTTACCGGCTCGCTCAATCCCGGCATGAGCGGCGGACCGACGCTGACACAAAACGGTAAGGTGGTCGGTATCAACGTGGCGACCGAGGGCGAGCAGATCAGTTTTCTCGTGCCCGTCGGCCGGGCCATCGCTTTACTGGAAACGACCGGCTTGTCCGAAGTCCCACCGGCGGGAGGTTTTCTCGCCGAGGTAGGACGGCAAATTCATGCCTACCAGGCGGCGTACCTTTCCGGCATGTTCGCCAACCCTACGCCGGCGGTGGCGCTCGGCCCTTATGAGCTGCCGACCCGGCCGGCGCCGTTTTTTCGTTGCTGGGCGGATGCCTTGCGTCGCAAGGAGCTTCCCTACGTGATCGTCAATCACGATTGCTCGACCGACGATTACATTTTCGTTTCGAGCCAGCAGTCTTCCGGCATTATTCGCTTCTCTCATCAGCTGTATTCCACCGAAGAGCTCGACCCGTTACGATTTTACGCGCTTTACACGGCGCAGTTTCAGGCTGTTAATATTCCTTTGTTCGGCAATGAAGAAGAGGTGACGCCGTTTCGTTGCCAGACCCGGAACGTGCGCAGCCGCTCCGGAAAATTACGAGCCGTACTGTGCGTGCGC
Source organism: uncultured Syntrophobacteraceae bacterium (assembly GCA_964482425.1). Lineage (GTDB taxonomy): Bacteria > Desulfobacterota > Binatia > UBA9968 > UBA9968 > WHTF01. The sequence goes on from CAYZXN010000169.1 coordinate 3,268, forward strand.
CAGTATGTAAAGCTGCCCGGCTTGTACGACGCGGTGATCAGGACCGCCGCCCTCGGCGCGCGTAACGTCGGTCTGGTCAGCACGCTTAGTCTATCCGGCGTGAGTTTCGACAATGTCCAGGCGTTGACGCGCCGGTACCTCGAGAATATCAAATGGCGCCGCTAGGGTTCATAGAGGTTCTCGATGCCAAGAAAAGAGTGTCTCAGCGCATTGCGGTGCATTCTTTTCCCGTAACTCTGGGGCGCGCCTATACCAACCAAATTATTTTCGATGACCCGTTTGTTTGCCCCCGGCACTTGACGATCGGCTACGATGAGGCGGGGCGTCTCGTGGCGCGCGATCTTCACAGCATCAATGGCCTGCGCCAAGCAGCCGGCGGGAAGTGCGCCGCCAGTTTAGTGATCCAATCGGGAAGCGAATTTCACATAGGCCATACCCATCTGCGCTACTGCGAAACCGGCCAAGCGGTTGCGCCGGCGGTGTTCGATCGCCCCGGGAACATGAGGTGGTGCGTTTCGCCTCTAGCGGCTCTGGCGAGCGGGCTCGTTGTTCTGCTGGTTCTTCTGTTGAGCTCTTTCTTCGGCAGCTACGAAAGGCTCAATGTCGCGCGCACCTTGAGCGAATCACTGACGACCTTGTCGGTGCCCCTGGTGTGGGCCGGCATGTGGGCGTTGGTGAGCCGGGTCGTTGTTAGCCGGTTTCACTATGGACACCATTTTGCTCTCGCATGCGCGGCTATTCTGCTGTCATTGGCGGTCAATATCGCCGCGGAATGGTTCGAGTTTGTCCTTCCCTCGAGCAACGCGCTATGGGTGTCAGGCGTCGTCGCTTCCAGCTTGATCCTCGCCATGCTGGTCTATGGGCATTTGGGCCTGGCGTCTTCGCTGCGGAAGCGCTCGCGTTTATGGGTGGGGCTCGGCGTCAGCGCCGCAGTCATCGGCCTTGGCGTCATCGCGGACTATGCCAATCGCTCGGCATTCTCTACAGAAATGGAATTTTCGGGCGTTCTCAAGCCGATTGATTCTGCTTTGCTGCCGGCGGCTTCGATCGATCGATTCATCGAAAGCACCGAACAGTTGAAAAAAGAACTCGAAGATCTAGCGGAGAAGGCCAGATCCTCACAACGCTGAACGTGTCTGGCGATGCCCGCGCGTAAACTGATTTGACTTGAACGATTTGGTCTGGCTAGTGTACGTCTCGTATTCGGGAGTTTTAAAATCAAAGACTCGAGGGGTGGAAAAATGATCTACGACGTAGAGATCAACTCCGCGGCCCACTATCCGGCGGCCGAAGTCCCCGGATTGGTTGTGCTGGCGGAGCAGGTCGGTTTCGGGGCGTTCTGGAAAGGCGAATCGAACAGCACCGATCCCGTGGTGATGCTGTCCGCCGTCGCGAGCCGAACCAAAACGATCAAACTCGGCACCGCAATCTACCATATATACGGCCGCAGCCCGGTGACTCTTGGGATCCAGTCGGCGACCCTGCAGGATCTGTCCGGCGGCAGGCTGCTACTCGGCCTCGGTGTGGCGAACAAGAGCATCGCCGGCTGGCATGGCGGCGTTTTCGACCGGCCGCTCAAGCGCGCGCGTGAGTATATCGAAATCGTGCGCAAAGTCGCGGCCGGGGACCGGGTCGAATACGAAGGCGAGATCTATCAAACGGGCAAAAGGTTTCAGCTTTCATGGAAGCCCAGCCATCCCAATCTGCCGGTTTATCTCGCCGGTCTGGGGCCGCAGATGACCAAACTGGTCGGCAAAATTTCCGACGGTGTTTTTATCAACATGGCGACACCGGCGAAGGTAAAGGAGATCGCGGCGCGCGTGCGCGAAGGAGCGGTCGAAGCCGGTCGCGATCCAAGCAAGATTGAGATCATCGCCAAATCGCGTGTGTCCTTGAACCCGGACAAGCAAGCCGCGCGCAATAAGCTGCGCCAGGTGCTGACCTTCTACAATATCGCCGATCATTACAGCGACATGCTGCGTGGCATGGGCTTCGAGAAGGAAGTGAGCGCCATTCACGAAGCTTTTCAGAAAGGCGGCTTCAAAGCGGCCATGGCGGCTTTGACCGATGAGTACATGGATAAGCTGCCCGTCGTGCCGGCCAGCGACGTGAAAGAGATCAAAGAAAAGATGAAGGAGTTTGAGGAAGCCGGTGTGACGCGCATGGTGATCCCCTACGTGCCGGTAACCGAGCCGGTGGAAGATGCGAGGCGATTTTTAGAAGCGTGGGGGAATGTATAACGCGTGTTCAAAAGTTCAAGGTTCAACAGTTTTTTAATGATGGAATCTAAATCGAAAATCCAAAAGGGGGAGATGTCAGATGTGTGATTTTGCTGCAGATGCCGCGGCTGCTGAACAGTTAATGGTCGGCCGGACCTTGAGTGTGGAGCGGGTGCGCCAGCTCAATGCCAAGGATTACTTTTATCAGATGCTCAAAGACAACCCGGAGATGCTGAAGATTTATCCAGGCATCGAAAACGAGCTGCTTCAGGGCGCCATCGATTGTCATATCCACGCATTTCCAGATTTCGTGCATCGCTCCCAGGACATGATACAAATCGCCATCGAAGCCTCGAAGTGCGGCATGCGCGCGATTGCGTTCAAGGATCACTGGAATATCAGCGCCACGTCGGCGTATCTGACCCAGCGCTATATCGACGATATGATTGCCAGGGGCGAACTCACCCATAGAGTCGAAGTATATGGCGGAGTCGGTATGTGCTTCGGCATGAGGCCGGAGTACGTGCGCGTCGGGCTGCAGTATCCCAACTTCAAGATGATCTGGTTTCCGACGTTTACCTCCTACGGCTTCTGGCGCGGCGCCGGCCATCCGGAAAAGGAAGGCGTGCGCTTGGTTGCCGAAGACGGCAAGGTGCTCCCGGAGGTCAAAGAAATCATGGAGATGGCGGCGGAAAAAAAGGTCGGCATCGGCTTCGGCCACACCGATTTCGAGGAACTTTTGCCCCTGGCCAGGCTGGCAAAAGAAATCGGCGTCAGAGCGACCCTGGACCATCCACTATTGGAATTGAACAAACTGCTGTTGGATGAGATGAAGCAACTGCGCGATCTCGGCGTCTACGTCGGCACCTACTGCCAGCCGATGATTCCGAGTCTGTATCAGCCGGTGGCCGATCCAATGGAGACCATTCGGACGATCAAAGAAATCGGCCCCGACCGCTGCATCATCGGCAGCGACTTCGGCCAGGTCTTGCACATGGATGCCGTGGACGGCATGCGCGTTTTCATTCGCGCGTTGCTCGGTTTCGGCATCAAGCCGGACGAGGTGAAAGTGATGTTGAAAGACAACCCGGCCAAGCTGATGTGGCTGGAAGAATAGGTACCATCGTCTAAAACCGCCAAGTAAAAAAAGGACAGGGGCGCAGCAATGCTGCGCCCCTGTCCAACAAAACACAAAGTAGCCAAAGAATTCTGCTTTTCGCGTCAAGAGCGCCAAGCGCGCCAAGAAACTCCTGCTTCGAATCGTTAGCTCAAAGTCATTCGCCACTGCCTCTTCATACGGCTTGAACGGTTTGAACGTGTTGAACCATTCAGTCTTGATAGTCTTACTACTCCTAACTTGGCGCCCTTTGCGAGCTTTGCGCGAGTCATCTTTTCCGGACTTCTGAGTTCTCGCACCAAGAGCGCCAACGGCCACTGTTGCACCTGTGAAACACGAGCGCGTGCGTTGCGTTTCTTTTTGAGATCGGGCGCTCTGATGCATCGAATGGCCAGCGAACACGAGAGTTGCGACGCACCGACCGCAGCTAATTATCATTTCAGGTGTTTGCGGTTGGCGACCGTTACCAGCAGAGCGCACGCCGCGATGCCGGCAGCAGCGAAATACATCCAGAAAAATCCGAACCACTGGAGCAGGCTGCCGCAGATCAGCGCGCCGATTCCATTACTGAGCGGAAGAGCGATAGAGAACGTCGCCATGGCTCGGCCTCTTCGTGCAGGTTTTGCCTGTTCCATGGCGATGGCCAGTGTCGTCGCGCTCGCCATGGCCAATCCCACCATGTAGAGCGTTCCCGGGATAATCAAGCCGGCGAGGCTGGAAGCGAACGCTAAAATGAGCAGGGCGACGGCTTGAAATATGAAGCAGGCAAGCAAAGCGCGCCGGCGGCCGATACGGTCTGAAACTCTCCCCAGAATAGGACGAGCGAGAAGGCTGGTCGTGCCGGTGGCGACATAAAACCAGCCGATGTTGTCGATGCCGATTTCGCGCGCGTACAGCACCAGAAAGCTGGCCACTGCCGGGAAGGTCACGTGAGAGCCAAACGAAAGCACCGATGCCAGGATGATTTCACGATCCAGGACATTGACGATTTCGCGCCACCACGGAGCTGCGGGATGTGTGTCCCTTGTAGGTATACGTGCGGGCGCATAACGCGCGCGAATCGCACCGGCGCCCGCTCCGAGCGCCGCCAGAGCGATGGCAACGAAAAACACCGTGTTGAAGCCGCCGAATGGCGCGTCGATGAGCCAGAGGGCAAGCGCCGGCAACAAAATCGTGCCGCTGGCCTGGACGCCGCTGTAGTAACCCGAGGCTTCGCCGCGTCTTGCCGCGGGAGCACTCAGGGCCAATAGCGAATAGCCGGCGGCGTTCAAGCCGGCCCAACCGAGGCCGCGCAAAGCATTGGCGAACATGGTTGCTTCGGCAAACGGAATGAAACAGAAGATGACCGCAAATGACAGCAAAAGCAGTCCGCAGATAAGAACTCCCGTCTCGGACCACTTGTCGGCCCATCCGCCGATGAGCGGCCGAAACACCACGCTGGTCGCTGCGAAGCACGCGAGTACGAGACCGACTTGAAAAGGCGTGCCGCCCAACGATGTGATGTAAAGCGGAAACGTAGGCTGCAGCAGCGCGTGTTGCGCCGAGCCGAAAAACTGCGCGCTACAAAGTAGCGCAAACGCGGGTGTCCACAGTGAGCCGGATTTCGCTGCTGTCATCGGGTTGCTGATTGACGTTCTTTGCGTAGACTTGTCGAATGTCGGACGCGGCGAGAACGGCAAGAGGACTCACGCTAGCACGAACTCGAAAACAGATCGAGTTTCCCTCAACTTTTAGTGACAACTCATTCGCCGTTCGCTATGTCCTAATCCGCAAAGCTTCAGGGGAGGGAACAGCCTCCCCTGAAAGGTCGCTAGTCTCTGTCAATCAGTCTCGGCCGCCAAGGTTCCGAACGCGCAGTTTTCTCTGCGTATCGACTTCATCGGCTCCGAGCGGGTCGTGGTCACACGATCCGTAAAAGTCGATGATGTTGCCGGCGCTTTCATTAAGCACCGGATTGCTCGAGAACAGCGTGTCTTCGCGTATCGGAGGGAACTTCATGTGACAGTAAGTGGTGGCATCGGCAGGAACTTTAACAACGCCTTCCTGGCCGCTGGCCGTCGGCACACCCCAGAACAACGTCGATGACAAGAGCAGATTTGTTACGATGGATATCGTCCGTTTCATTTTTCTCACCTCCTTTCTGTTCTAGTAGATTCTCACTCTCTGCATGGTCTACATCGCATGCGTCATGCCAACCGTGAAATAACTTTTAAGCAACAACATGCCTCGATTCTCCTGGATGTTTTCCAGAATGGCCATGAAGCCACCGCGCTGAACGCAACTTTCGGATACATGATGTATCCAAAAGGACTGGGTCCGAAGCGAGCCAGGCGGATCGTTCCAGTTAAACCAAGCCCAAGTTGCTGGGCGAAATGTTTCGACTACTTAACTTTCCGGTGTGATACAGTGCGCCTTGTTTAGATCGAGAGCAGGGATTCGCCAGGTGCAAGGAAAAATCTTTTTTGCTCTGATTGTTTCGGTGCTGTTAGCGGGGCTGGCGGCACGATTGCTGTCGCGCCTCTACCGGCGCAGAATCGTGAAGCTCATGTCCGGCGGCGCCGCGCCGGCGGAAAACCTTCTAGCCTCGTATGCGCTCCCTGCGGGGACCGACCAAACCGAACCTCGGCAGTTTACGGAATCATCTCTTGGTGCAAACCGCGCAAGCCGCCGGCGCTTGGCTGTCGTATTGATCGTGCTGTCACTGCTGATGGGAATTTCCGTTGCCTGGTTTCTCTTGATGTTCGTCTACCTTGAAGGCGGCTTCGGACCTGTCAAGCTGCTGATCATGGGCGCGATCTACGCGGCGCCGATCGTACCGGTCCTGGGCACGCTATGGCGCTGGTCGTCGATGCGGGTTGTGGCAGCCGCCTGCGGATATCTCTCTTTTTGCGTCTTGATTGTCGCGCTCCGATCGACCGAACAACAATCGTACTCCGGAGTGGTTATGTGGCTCGCCGGACAGATCGGCCTGCCGCTCGCAGCCGTGCTGATCTTGACAGGAAGCGGCAAGGCACGCGCCGCAGCCCCCTACCTCTTTTTACCTTTTCTTGTGCTGACCACGGCATCGATTCTCGGGCTCGATGCGCTGGAGGGTTCCATGGAGTCCGAGTACTCTGGAGCGATTGCCGCGCTTGCCGGATGGTTCGGCGCGCATCTGACGTTTATTCTCTTCGCTGTGGTCCCCTGGATAATTGCGTTCTGGCCGGTTCGCAGTCTTTCGCGGTGGCTGGCGATGCGCTACCGCAAACAGGCGTTTTCCGAGGTTACCTACCTTTTCGGCGGTTATTGGTTGTTGAGCTTGTTGTTCTACGCGCTGCCGCCGTTTCACGTGCTTGGGTTCGGTACGTTTGGCGTGCTTTCCGCCTGGCTGTGGATTCCCATAGGCTTTCGGCTCGCCCGGCCGCTCCTGGTGCGCCAAGGACCGGCGCCGGTTCTGCTGGTGTTGCGGGTGTTTCGCCGCGATGCGGAAGTCGAAGAGTTATTTGACCGAACCATCGAACGCTGGCGCGCCAGCGGCTCGGCGGTTCTGATCGCCGGGAGCGATCTCGTTTCTCGGACCATGAACCCCGACGATCTGTTCGCATTTATTCAAGGCTCTCTCGCCAATCGTTTCGTCCGCGACGAGGAGACATTGCGGCAACAGCTTGCAAGCATAGAAACCCGGCCCGATCACGATGGGCGCTATCGGGTGAGCGATTTCTACTGCTTCGACACCACCTGGCAAGCCGTGCTGGTGGCGCTGGTCGGGCGGGCGGATCGCGTGCTCATGGACCTGCGCGGGCTGACCGCGCAAAATCGCGGCTGTCTGTTCGAGCTTGAAACCTTGGCCAATGCCAAGCACATAAAGCGCATTGTCCTGCTCAACGATTCCGTTACCGACCGCGCCGCCGCCGAGTCCGCCTTGGGAAGCGGTGACGACGTTGCAGATCGCATCATCTGGGAAGACGTGAAACAGATGACCAGCGCAAAGGCGGAAAAAATGCTGGGGTATTTGCTGACGTGAATGGCGATTCTTAGTCTTTGCCGCATTTTCGAGTGAGCGCCCGGTTACAAGGTAGCCGCCCGATGTCTCATGCATTCAACGTTGGCGTCTGAACACTGGATATAGCTGTTGCGGTTTTACAGCAAGTGTCTGGACCTCCATTAGTCGCGGTGCTACAGATAGGCTGAATGCGGGGTCAAATCAAAATAAGCAAGGAGTATTTATGACAATTGCGCTGGTATTCTTTGTCATCCTGTTTTCCGTAGGGCCGGCCGCTGCGGCGGCGGTAACATCTTATGAAGGAAAGACCATCCGCTTCGTTGCCGGAACTGCGCCGGGTGGCGGGCATGATGTCCATATCCGAGCGATCGCGAGACATCTCGGCAGGTTTGTGCCCGGTCAACCGCAAATCATCGTTCAGAACATGGCGGGGGCGGGCGGTGTGGTCGCCGGTAACTACATCTATAAGGTGGCCAAGCCGGACGGCCTCGCCATCGGGTTCTTTCCC
>CAYZXN010000170.1:0-4014 GCA_964482425.1 uncultured Syntrophobacteraceae bacterium
TGCGCCAGCTCTGATGCGCGGACACTTTCGTTTCTCGTCGACACGATGGGCGAAAACAACATGGTTTTCGGCTCCGATTATTGCGGCGGGCTCGGACCGTTAACGAAATGTTTTACCGCCCTTGCCGCGCAGCCCAACGCCGAGCACATCAAAAGCTTCATGGAAAAAAATTCACGCGAACTGCTCCACCTTTAAGGTCGATACGCTACGCCCGCCCTTCATGGCTGCACAGTATGACCTGACAATCATCGGCGGCGGCATCCTCGGTCTGGCCACCGCGATCAAAATCATCGCGGCCCATCCCCGCCTCCGCCTCCTGCTTTTGGAAAAAGAAGCCGAGCTCGCGCGCCATCAAACCGGCAACAATAGCGGCGTGATTCACTCGGGCCTTTATTACCGCCCAGGATCGCTCAAAGCGCGATGCTGCGTCGCCGGGCGAAAAGAACTGATCGCCTTCTGCGACAAGCATGCGGTGCCCTATGAGATCTGCGGCAAGGTCGTGGTAGCGACCAGTCAACAGGAGTTGCCGCGGCTCGAGGAATTGTACCGCCGGGGCGTCGCGAACGGCCTTGAAGGCTTGGAAATGATCGGTCCGGAGCGGCTCAAGGAGCTTGAACCATACGCCAGCGGAATCAAAGGATTGTATGCGCCGGAGACCGGCATTATCGATTACAAGAAAGTCGCCGCGGCCTACGCCGGCGAAATTCGCGATGCGGGCGGTGACATTCGCTTGTCGCAAAAAGTGGTGGGCATCCTCGATCGCCCCGACGAAATCGTCCTGCAGACTTCGGGTGGCGACTACCGAACCCAATATTTGATCAACTGCTGCGGACTGCAATCGGACTTGATCGCCAGAATGGCTCCCGGTGCCAAGCAGGTTGAGCAAGCGGAGCACCGCATCATCCCGTTCCGCGGCGAGTACTACAAAATCGCCCCGGAGCGGCAGTTCCTCGTGCGCAACTTGATCTATCCGGTTCCCGATCCCACTTTTCCATTCCTCGGCGTACACTTCACTCGCATGGCAAAGGGCGGCGTCGAGGCCGGACCCAACGCGGTGCTCGCCTACGCTCGCGAGGGCTACCGTCATACGCACATCAATGTGAAGGATCTTTGGCAGACGGTTTCGTTCAAGGGCTTTTGGGCGATGACGGGAAAATACTGGCAGACCGGCTTCGGCGAGCTTCATCGCTCACTCAGCAAGACAGCCTTTGTTCGTGCACTGCAAAAACTATTGCCGGAAATCCGCGCGAGCGATCTCGTGCCCGGCGGCGCGGGCGTGCGTGCCCAAGCGGTGGCGGCCAACGGTGCGCTGGTCGACGACTTCGTCATCAGAGAAAGCCGCCGCGCCATTCACGTCCTCAACGCCCCCTCTCCGGGCGCGACAGCCTCGCTTGCCATCGGCCAGAGCATCGCCGAGATGGCGGCAAAGAATTTCCAGTTGAAGAATTAACTTGAAATCCACGTAGCGAGGGTGCCGTTCTTGCCGGGCGCGGCACGCGGGTTGGCAGAACGCGTCTACGCAAGCTCGGCGAAACTTGATTTCCAAGGTTGCGTCAAATATCGTGAGCGGACATTTCTGGAGGCAAACATCCTCATGCTCATCGAGTACAAAGGCAAACGGCCGAATATCTCAAACAAGGCGTTCGTCGCTCCCACCGCCGTGCTCATCGGCGACGTCAGCGTCGGTGACGATGCCAGCATCTGGTGGGGCGCCGTGCTGCGCTCCGATCAAGGCGGCTATCCCATCGTTATCGGCCGACGCACCAGCATTCAGGACAATTGCGTGATCCATTCCGGGGAGGCTACCACCATCGTCGAAGAGGACTGTACCGTCGGCCATGGCGCCATCATGGAAGGCTGCGTCATCCGGCGCGGCTGCATCATCGGCATGAACTGCACCATCCTGGAAGACACCGAAATCGGCGAGGGTTCACTGATCGCCGCGGGCAGCGTGGTCGTGCCGCACACAAAAATTCCGCCGCATGTTTTGGCCGCCGGCACGCCCGCTAAAGTAAAGAAGGAGATCGAAGGCGACGCGCGCAAATGGATTGAGATGGGCGCCTCGACGTACGTTGAACTCTGCAAGAGCTATCGCGGCGGCGACTACAAGATTATCGGTTAAACTACGGTAAAGAACCGCATCGGGGGGAAGACACCGTGCGCATCATTCTCATTGGACAAGCCGCGTTCGCACAGAAGACGCTGGAAAAATTAATCGAAAAAGAACAAGAGATAGTCGCGGTTTACTGCCCGCCGGACGATCCAGCGGCGAGACCGGATCCGGTCAAGCAAAAGGCTCTTGAGCTCGGTATCGCCGTGCGTCAACCCAAGACTTTCAGGGATGCCGAGGTCCAGAACGAGTTTGCGGCGCTCCATGCGGATTTGGCTATCCTGGCTTTCGTAACGCAGATCGTCCCAGCGCCGATCTTTGCTGCGCCGCGGCTCGGCAGTATCTGTTTTCACCCCTCCCTGCTGCCCAAATATCGCGGCGCCAGCGCGATTAATTGGGCGTTGATCAACGGCGAGCGGGTCACCGGTCTGACCGTGTTCTGGGTCGATCGCGGGATCGACACAGGCCCAATCCTGTTGCAAAAGGAAGTCGCGGTGGGACCAAACGACACGACCGGTACAATTTATTTCAACAAGATTTTTCCATTAGGCATCGAGGCCATCGCCGAAGCGGTGGATTTAATCAAAGCCGGCAAAGCACCGCGCATTCCGCAGGAAGAGGCGAAAGCGACTTATGATCCCCCGTGCGGCGACGAGCACGCCAGGATTGACTGGTCCAAGCCAGCGCAGCAAATTTATAACCTGATCCGCGGCTGCGACCCGCAGCCCGGCGCGCATACGAGCCACAACGGCAAAAGGGTGCGCGTCTTTGACGCCCGCTTACACCCGGGCGCAAACAGCACGGCAGCGGGCCAAGTCACCGCCATCGGCAGCGAAGAGATCACCATTGCGCTCAGCGACGGCACACTCACGGTTAAGAGAATGCGCGGCGAGAGTGGAAAGATTTCGGCGGCGGAATTTGCAAAGCAGGCTGGCGTAAAAGTCGGGCACCGGCTCGGCTGAAATAGCAGCAATTCTATCGAGCATCATAAGGGCTCGATGAGAATTTACGAGCATGACCGCCGAACATTCTAATCGGCGGTCCGGTTGGGAGTCACCTGGATTCCCGCTAAAGTATGCAGGAATGACGGACTTGAAATGAAAACCGGATCAGAGCAACAGCTGCAGGGAAGTGAGCCTGAGAGACTGATCCTTTAGAGCACCACCCATGAGATTGTCGGTACTCGATCAATCGACGGCGTCTAAGGGGCGAACACAGGACTTTGCAATCCGCGAGACGCTCGAACTCGCCCGCCATTGCGACACCTTGGGTTATCATCGCTATTGGGTCTCGGAGCACCATAACTCCGGCAGTATCGCCGGCACCGCGCCCGAGGTGCTCATGGCCGCGATCGCCGCCACAACACCGCGCATTCGTGTCGGCAGCGCGGGCGTCATGCTGCCGCACTATTCCGCACTGAAAGTTGCGGAGCAGTTCCGCGTCCTGGAAGCCATCGCCCCCGGGCGTATCGATCTGGGAATAGGACGCGCGCCGGGATCGGACCAGATGACGGCCTTCGCTCTCAATCCAAACCCGCAGAACGTCCTTGACCAATTTCCCCGGCAGGTACAGGAACTGCAGCACTGGGTGTCGGGGACTCCGCTGCCGGAGGGCCACCCGTTCAGGTCGGTAGTTGCGCAACCCACGGGGCCGAGCGCCCCGGAGATGTGGATTCTCGGCAGCTCCGACTATGGCGCTCAACTCGCGGCCTATTTCGGCTTGCCCTATGCATTCGCATATTTTTTCAGCGAGGGCACCGGTGTGGAACAGGCGTTGGATCTTTACCGCGAGAATTTTCGTCCTAGCGAAAATAACCCCAAGTCCATTGCGACGATTTGCGTCTGGGCGCTCGCCGCCGACACCGAAGAAGAGGCGCTGCACCAGTTCAAAACCCGCGAACGCGC
>CAYZXN010000171.1:0-4208 GCA_964482425.1 uncultured Syntrophobacteraceae bacterium
AACATAGGTCTGAAAATACGCCGTATCCCAGTCTTCCGGAGCTATGCCCATAACCTGCATTTCTGCTCCAAGCTTCTGCGCTCGCCGGAGTTGAGCGAGAGTAGGTAACAAATATCGCGATGTCAGATCGCCCGAGGCGCCGAAAATGACGAAGTTGCGGATCATCGGCTCTCGACCCTCTTCATCAGGCGCGCCAGGTTGACGCCGCTCGAGATCACGCCGATATGGCTGAAGGCCTGCGGATAGTTCCCTAGAAAAGTGCCGCTGCCCGCATCGATCTGCTCCGGCAGCAAGCCCAGCTCGCCGCCGCGCGCACACAAAGAATCGTAGAGCTCCAGGGCGGGCTCGAGGCGACCCTGATGGGCGAGATTGTCCACCAGCCAGAAACTGCAGAGCAGGAACGCGCCTTCTTTTCCCTCCAGGCCGTCGGGGGATTCGTCGACGAGATAGCGATAGAGAAGACCGTCGCCCGCGCCCAGCCGTTCTTGCACGGTCTCCACCGTGGCCACCATGCGCGGATGATCCGCGGCGATCACCCGGCGCAGCGGCAGGGACAGGATGCTGGCATCCAGCCCGCCGCCGCCGAGATGCTCGGTGAGCGCGTTGATCTTTGGATCCCAGGCCTTCTCCAGGATCGTCTGTTTGATTTCTTCCGCGACCTGGCGCCAGCGAGCGCAGTCCCCGGGAAACTGGAAGCGTTCCGCGAGACGGACGCCGCGGTCCAGCGCCACTTGGCAGAGCGCTGCCGAATAGGTAAACGGCCGGCCTGACGTCCTCACTTCCCAGATGCCGTGGTCGGGGGTGTTCCATTCCTTGGCGGCGGCATCGACCAGAGCGCGCAAATGCTCCCAGAGAGGAAGCTCGATGGGGTTGCCGTGCGCCGCCCACTGGTAGGCGCAGTCAAGAATTTCGCCGTAAACGTCGTGCTGCCATTGTTCCACCGCGCCGTTGCCCCAGCGCACCGGCGCGGAGCATCGGTAGCCTTCGAGCTGGGGATCCGTACGTTCCGGTTGGGGTATGTTGCCGTCGAGATCGAACAGCACACGCGGGCGATCCTCTCGGGATACCGCATCCAAAACCCATCCGAGAAAGCCCCGAGCTTCGTGAACCAGGCCGATTCGGCGCAGCGCATACACCGAAAAAGCGGCGTCGCGCACCCAGGCGTAACGGTAGTCCCAGTTGCGCTCGCCGCCCATGCACTCGGGCAGGGAAGAGGTGGGCGCGGCCACCATGGAGCCGTTTTCGAAATGATCCAGGAGCTTCAACGTGATCGTGGACCGGCGTACCGCCGCCTGTTGCGGGCCCTCGTATTGGACGTGGCCCATCCAGCGCCGCCATGCTTCGAGCGTCTGTTGCAGGAGCTTGTCCGCATCCACCATCTCATAGCGATGCACGAGCCTGCCCCAGCGCAGCAGAAAGTGAGCGCGCTGCCCCGCCGTCAACCTCAGCGTGTGGTTGAGGCCCTCGAGCGGCGCGGACGAAAAGAGACTCAGCTCGAGGTCCGCGGCGAGGTGACAACAAATGCGCAGTCCCGTGCCGCCGGGTTCGGCGGAGGCGCCGCCGCGGGTCGCAAGCTCGACACCGAGATCGGCCTCGCCTTCGAGGACGGTGACCATGCGCAACAGCTCGCCGCGGCTGGCCTGGGTGTCTTCCGTAAGGTCCGCCCCGGAGCGCAAGACCAGACAGTCGGTAAGCCGTACCCGTCCGGTGGCGCTGCGCATCTCTGTCACCAGCACGGCGCTGTCCGGTTCGTAGAACTGCCGGGCTTCCTGCAAGCCCTCCGGAGCGATGGTGAAGGCGCCGCCGCGCCTGCGGTCGAGTATACGGCAGAACAAGGGCTCGGAGTCGAAACGGGGCACACACATCCAGGAGATTGTCCCGTCGCGGCCGACCAGCGCCGCCGTCGTGCCGTCGCCGATGAGGCCGTGGTCTTCGATGGGAAGATAACCGTCAATGAACTTAATCGGTTTAAATGTTGCCATAGCACCTTTCTACCCGGTAGCTGCGCGTCGACGGACGACTCTGCATCTCATGTTGAGAGCGGAGAACCAAAGCATCACGCTACGGTACAAGACCGGAGAGTCCACGCCAACATCGGGGGGTTTCTTTGTATGCACGCGTAACGTTTCTGCAGGATGTCGCCGTCAGATCCATTGCAACAGGGTTTCCTGGGGCCATCCCAGAAGCGCCTCCGGCCACGGGACCCTAAGAAGGTAATGAAACAACCCGAGCATAAAAAGCAACGTAAATCCCGTCCACATCAGAGAAGACCACCATTCTTCCCTGGATTGGAAGGTCAGGTAAAGCCAGACGAACAGAGGTAGACTGATGATCAGCCCGAACAACCACACCGTCACGAAGAGACCGACGATCCAGCCAAAGATATTGGCCGCCCGGCGCACCACCAGCGCGGTTGGAACGTCGCGATCCACTTTCAAATCCATGACGCCGTGATCGTCCTCCTCGGCGCCGGATTTGGCCTTGAACAAGTCGAGGAAAAGCTGGATCAGGCAGAGCGCAAGCGCCGGGATGCCGACGGTCAATGGGAACAAGCGAGCTTGAAACGACCAATCGCGCGACGTGATAAGCGCGCTGACAACCAGCAGCGTGATCGCGAAGGTAAAGATGGCGCTGACACTGACGCTGAGCTTCATGCAACGTTCTCCTCCCGTACTTTTACTTTTCTCGTCTGGCGTATGCCGAATACCAGGCTCACGACCGTAAGGGACAGGATCAATAAAACAATAGGCCTGCCGAGCCAGGTAAGGCCATAGGCCCCGACCGATATGTACAGATAATTTTCGATGATCTTGCTCAGCACCAATCCCAAAATAACCGGTGGCCGGGGCCATCCAAAGCGCTTCATAAACCAACCCAGCACAGAGAAGCACAAGAGCGATACAAGATCGCCGAATTGCGAAGAGGCCTGCACAGCCGCCAGAAACACGACCATGATGACGAGGGGAGCGAGGAGCTGAATTCGCACCCGAGCCACCTGCGCCAGCAGCGGCGTGAGAGCCAGGCAAATTCCAGTGCCGAAAATGTTGGCGAGCGCCAGGCTCCAGATCATGGTGTAGGTGAGATCGAGGTTGGTGGTGATCATGTCGGGTCCGGGCGAGATGCCATGGATGAGCAGAGCCGCCAGCAGGAGAGCCATGGAAGCGCTGCCGGGAATCCCGAAAGCGATAGTTGGAATTAACGAGCCGCCCTCCTTGGCATTGTTGGCGCTTTCCGGAGCAATGACTCCTCGCACATCGCCCTTGCCGAAGGTCTCGCTAGCGTGTTTTTCCGTCTGCACGGCATGGCCATACGCGAACCAATCGACCACCGAAGTGCCGAGACCGGGAATTGCTCCCACCCATACGCCGATAGTGCTGCTGCGGATAATTAAAAACCAATGACGAAAAGCATCTCGAAT
Organism: uncultured Syntrophobacteraceae bacterium; assembly: GCA_964482425.1. Lineage (GTDB taxonomy): Bacteria > Desulfobacterota > Binatia > UBA9968 > UBA9968 > WHTF01. The sequence goes on from CAYZXN010000171.1 coordinate 3,419, forward strand.
GCCCGCGGCTGTTCCCTTGAGCGCCTGCTGCGGGACATCGGCGATGCGCGTGCCTTTGATGGCCAGGTCGACGATTTCGGGAATGGCGAAGATCCCAAGCGTGACCGGCACCAGGGGCAATCCGTCCCACAAGTAGAGCTGACCGAACGTCCAGCGCAAGCTTCCGGTCTGTGGATCGACGCCGATCATGCCTACTCCCAGCCCGAGCGCCCCTGCGACCAGACCTTTGACGGGTGCTCTGCCGCTCAGCACCGCCACCATGGAGATGCCCAGAATACCCATCATGAAGAACTCGGGAGATCCGAGAAGAAGAACCAGAGGTCGAAGCATGGGAATGGAAAGGGCGAGCACGATTGCCCCGAAAAGTCCTCCCAGCATCGAAGCCATGTAAGCCGCGCCGAAGGCCCGGCCTGCTTCGCCGCGCCGAGCCATCGGATGTCCATCCAGTATCGTCGCTTGCGACCCTGTGGTTCCTGGGACGGCAAAAAGCACCGAGGGAATCGTGTCCGAGGTTGTGGTTACGGCGAGCAAGCCGATCATGATAGCCAGCGCCTCGAACGCGTCCATCGTGTAGGTGAACGGAAGCAGGATCGCCAGCCCCACCAACCCGCCCAACCCCGGAATGGCGCCTAGAGCGAGCCCAACGATGACACCCATGAACAAAAACAGTAAACGGGAAGGAAAAATTTCCAAGATGCACGGACAACCGAACATGTTTTCGAAAGCTGACAAAGCTGCTTCAAGCATTGGAGTCTTCCTTATCTGACTGCCCAGTGCCGTTGATGCCGTG
>CAYZXN010000172.1:0-4692 GCA_964482425.1 uncultured Syntrophobacteraceae bacterium
CGAAGAACTGGTGGTGACGAACATCGGCGCGGTGCGCCACGAATGGCAGGCTCTAAGGCCTCACCCGGGCAATTACCATCTGCAGAATCTCGGACTCACTTCGTCCGTGGCGCTCGGTCTGGCTTTGGCGCTGCCGCACCGCAAAGTTGTGGCGTTTGACGGCGACGGGTCATTGCTGCTCAACCTCGGCAGCTTGGCGACCATCGCCAATCAACGCCCGAAGAATCTGCTCCATATCGTTTTCGACAACGAATGCTACGAATCGTCGCGCGGCGCGCCCACCGCAACCGCGGGTCAGGCCGAGTTGACGGCGATTGCGCGCGGGGCGGGCTTTGCCAACGCTGTCACGGTAAAGACACCGGCCGCGTTCGAGGAAGCCTTCTTGCGCGCTCTAAAAACCGACGATCTCCAATTCATCCTGGCAAAGGTCGAGGCCGGAGCAGGAGATGTCCCGGCCGCTTCCCTGGACTCCCAGGAAAACAAGTACCGCTTCGTGCGGTATATCGAAAAAAGCGAAAACCTGAAGATCCTCACTTCGACCCTGTCGCGGGCCAGCGATTCGCCAGCCAAGTAGCCCCGTTTACCCAACCTTTGGGTAGCAACTTTTGGCACTCACTCGGGCGGATTCGAAGCTTGAACGGCTTGAACATTTTAAACGATTTTAACATTCTGCTTAGTTCTAGTTGCACTTGCTTAAGCCGCTGCGCGAGCGAATGCCGTTCGATGTCATATCACGATCTCGTCGATAGCCGTGTTGCCGAACGGCGAATCCGGATTAATTTTTCGCTTTTCTTGCACGCCCGCTGGCGCGGCCGTAGAGCAGGCTCAGCGGCGCCGCGCTCATGCCGTGAACCACGGTAGAGGCGCAAATCACCAAGGTGGCGATGACCCAGACCTGATCGCCTTCGACGTGGCGGTGAATCACGCCCGCATAGTAAAGCGCTCCGATGGCGATGGGACCGAACCAGCCAACGATCAGCGCATCTTTCCAGCTCTCAAGCCCGGGTAGCAACGGCCTCAACAACAACAGGGCCGGCAGCCGGCGCAGGAACAAAACAGCGATCACCAGGACCAGGCCGCTCCAACCGAGCTGAAACCAGCCGGCCCAGGGTATAACCGTGCCCAGCAGGATAAAGATCGGCAAGCTGAAAAACCGATTCACGGCCTCCTGAACTCTTTCCTCCTCGGCCTGATCGCTGCTACTGACAACCTCGTCGAAGATGATTCCGGCCACGAATACCGCGACAATTTCATCGCTTTGCAAAAGCTTGGACGCGCCGAGCACAAATAGCGACAACGCCAAGGTGTGGGCCAGGAGCGAATGGCGTTCCATGAGCTTGCGCGCTTTAGCGTAGACCATGAGCTTGCCTGCTGTGTAACCTGCCGCAGCGCCGAACACGAGGGCAAAACCCAGTTCCCAAAGCACAACCCGCGCGAGCCATGCCGTGAGCGCCTCGCCCGCAGGCAGAGTGAGAAACAGCACCGGCAGAAAAACAAACAAGTATGCCAGGCCGTCATTGGCGCCGGATTCAAAAGAAATCGCGTGGCGCATGTGCTGCGGCAGGTTTTCCTCGGCTACAGGTCCGGTAACGATGGAGCTGGCGACGATCGGATCGGTTGGCGTGATCACCGCGCCGGTAAGCACGGCCAGCCAGAACGGCAAGCCGAGGATCAGATAAACCAGAAAACTGCTGCTCAACCACATCAACAGCATCCCCGGACCGACAAGAACCGTCATGGCGCGCCAGTTCTGTATGGGAAATCCCTTGGGTATGCGTAGTGCAACCGCCACCAGGCCGATGCCCAGCGTCAGCCGGGCGACATACTCTATGACGACAAACTGCGGCAACCCCCAGCTCGAAGGATCGACAAACCCGAGTACCTCCGGGCCGCATAGAATGCCGATGAAGAGCGCGATCGTCGGCTCCATCAAAATAGTGCGCGCCAGCAGATTAGAGATAAGCCCCAGCGCCATCACAGTGCCGCCGATGATGATCAGAGCGATACTGAACTCGTCCATACGGCCCTTTTCAGGCGGCCGGTGAATGAGCAAAAGGAGATTGCGCTGGCGCGAGCGTCGCGCCATTACAAAACAAAAACACCCGCGCCTTAAGGCTGCGCATACAGGTAAACCGCGATCTCACGCGCTTCGGCCTCGGACACTTGCAGGTTGGGCATGGCGGTCTTCGGATTGATGCCCTGCGGATTCTGGATCCAGAGCATTAAGTTCTCAGGGACGTTGGGCAACATGCCGGCGATATAGATCTGATCCCGGAAACCATTCAGCTGCGGCCCGACCCGGCCGGTGGCATGGCGAATTCCGGGGATCACGTGGCAGCCGCCGCAACCGTGCACGATGATCGCCTGCCTGCCCAAGTCGGTCTCGTCCTCGCTGGTCTCCCATACCGGCACTTCGATCTCGCGTTGAAAACCGCGCGCAACCAGATCGACGACGACGAACAAACCAAGCAGGATGCCCATCCACAGGAGCGCTTTGGTGAAAGACGCCAGGCCGCTCCCGCCCGGCTGAGCTGCCGCTTCTGCCGGTGCTTGGAGCTGCTCCGGCGGCCGGCCGCTTTCTCCCTCAGCAGCGTTCAATGCCGGTATCGATTTTGTGAAACGCCGCAAGGCAAAGCCCAACACAAGCCAGAGCGCCGCGGAAGCGAAACGTCGCAACGCCATCAGCGCCAATATGGGAATGCCGATCACCAGAAGGAATTTGCCCTTTCGCATTAACGTTTGACCTTCAATCTTCTCGAAATCCCTGCGGCTCGCCAAGCCATAAGACAAACAGTACAGCAGCGGCCACTGCATAGACCATGCAGGCCGGCATCCACATGATCAGCCCCGCCAATTGCTGATCTTCCAGCGGCGTCAAGTTCCAGGCGGCAGCGCCGCCGGCATAACCCGCGTACCAGACACGCGGCGCCAGGGCCATGAAGACTCCCAGAAGCGTGGCATGCAGTGACGTGGTAAAGAGATAAACAACCCCGAGACCGCGGCTCAAGCGGCGGCGCCGGTCCGGCTCGAGCAACACACGCCAGAACAAAAAGGCGGCGGCGAACAAGCTTAGGTGCTGTAGATCGTGAACGCGCGGATGATCCAGGGCGGCGTGGTAAAGTACGGGCAGATGCCAAAGCCATAATGCCGCGGCGTACAACAACCAGCCAAGCCAGGGACGCCACAAAAGTGAGCCCGTAGCGGAGGGCAGATTCCTGCCGCGCCAGGAATTTAACGCCGCTTGCCATGGCCGCGGCAACACCCTGGACCACACCAGCGCTGGAGAACCGAGCACGAGCAGGGGCGCGGCAAGGTTCATCAGCACCATGTGCTGGATCATGTGAGCGGTGAAAAGCTCGCCGCTCAGCGCATCCAGCGGCGACAGCAACGTAACCGCCAGTGCGGCGATCCCGGCGCCGAACGACGCTGCCTGCAAGATCGAGACACCTCGTCCCATCCCGGATCTGCGCCAGAATTTGACCAGGCCGTAGATGTAAAGCGAAGAGACAAAGCCGATATTGAGCGCCACCAGGGGCGCGCCGTTCCAGCGCAGCCAACCGTCGCCCGCCGCTGCCCAGCCGCCGTCATGGGCGGTCGCTCGGGTTGGAAGCACCAGCAGTAAGAAGACTAGCAGCATGGCCAAATCAGCGGAGCGACGCGCTCGCGCGCTCGGCGCACAAGACGCAAACAGATATCGGATGGCTGTCGAACCGGTCAGCATGTTCGCAAATAGAAAAATATCGGTAGGGTCTGCGCCAGAATGATTAAAAAAAACGAGCCGCTGGTGATGTAACCCGCACGCGCCATGTACATTTCAAAGTCGGCCTCGGCCGCGAGGGTTTCTCCTCGCAAAGCGGCAAGCCGGCGGGTCGTGCGGTAGGTGAACCAGGTCACGGCGCCGGCGCCAAGCAGCATCGCCACGCTGAGGCCGAGCAGCAGCCAGGCCACCGCGCTGATGCCGAGAAACTGCGCCCTGTCCAAACCGCTGATGCAGCCGAACTCCGCGATGATGTAAGCGAGCACCAGGTGAAGCGTCCAGGCAACGCCGCCACCAAGCAGACCAGCCCACAAGGCCGCGGAGCGCACATTTTGACGCTGCGATCGATCTTCCATAGCCAATCCGTTTTCAACCCGGCTCATAGCACGTAGGGCGACAGATACAGGGTTGCGAAAACAATCACACCGGCGACCACCACGAAATACCAGAACATCGACGTCATCTGCATCTGCAGAGCCATGAACCCTTGGCGGTCCCAGTGCTCGCGCGGCATACGGATCAAGGCGGCCGCGATCAACGCCGCGCCGACCAAGGCGACGACGTTAAAACACACGCTGATGACGTGAAACAACGAACCGTACGCATTGGTCTGCGCCGCGAAGGGCAGCAAACTTATGTTTATGAAGTTGAAGGCAACAAAACTCAGACCCAGCGCGAGACTCGCGGCCAGCCCCATTTGAATCCGAGTCGCGCCAGAACCTAGGCGAAAAGCGCGTGCCGCCCAATAATGTGCGGCGCCGCTTGCCACCAGGGCCGCATAAACAGCCGCCGGTCCAAACAGATCGGGCAGCGGCAGATCGTCCTGCGGCCAGTCCGGAGATAACAGGCGAATAAAAAAGTACGAATAAATCAATGAGCCCAGGGCGGTGGCCACGGTCGCCACGAGGAAAACCATGCCCCACCAGGGCGCCGAG
>CAYZXN010000173.1:0-6611 GCA_964482425.1 uncultured Syntrophobacteraceae bacterium
GCGGCATTTCGCCTGAAGACGCAGTCACTCTCATCGTCAATGGCTTCTGCAAACAGGTTTTTCGCGAGCTGCCGATGGAGTTTGCCGTAGAGGCGCAGAAGCTCTTGGGTGTGAGTCTCGAGGGCAGTGTCGGCTAAAATATCCACCCCGCCGCGAAGGTAGAATCAGGCCACGTCGAACCTAAACAACCGGAGGATGATATGTATTCCAAACGTGCCCTACTCACCCCAACACATCGCTGGCCCCAAGCTCGACAACGGCACAGTTTGCATGACCAGCAGTCAAGTTTAACCGCGCTTGCGGAACAGTTCTTTGACAGTCAAATCAGCCTCGCAAGCGTGTGTCCGGAGACAGCATTGATGTACGCCGTGCTCGAGGATGCGTTACTCTGCTTCCAGGAACAATTCGTCGGCATGCCTCATGCGCAGCGCTGCAGGGCGCAGGAGGCGGCGAGATGGTTCTTCAGCGATGATCAGCATTCGCCGTATTCTTTTGTGAGCATCTGTGAGGCGCTTCGCCTTGACGCGGAAGACATACGGGGTAAGCTCAGGTATCTGGAACAACTCCAAGAAGATATTCGAGGTAAACAGATAACTAGCAAAAAAACGCTCCATCGCTCGCAACAAGGACTCGCAGCCTCGCGGGGACTTACCCGCCGTCGCAGTGATCGAGCGCACGGGAAGGAGCCATTATGATCCACGAGAATCCAGAGATAGACAAGTTTAAGCAACAACTGCGTGATTCGTTGCAGAATGAAACACTGAATTCTCGGTCCGTCAAGGTCCCGCGACATTCAAATATTTATAATAGTGGCGACGGCGATGGACTGATCTATTTTATCGAGACCGGACAAGTGAAACTGCTGATGCTCTCCACGGAAGGCAAAGAGTGCATATTGGCTATCCACACTGAGGGCGACATCTTCGGCGAGCTGTGCCTTTCCGGCGTAGGGACGCGCCTGGAGACAGCCACTGCCATGAAGGCAACGAGCTTGAAGCAAATACCATCCGTCCAATTTTTTGCGCGTTTGGGGCGGGATTCCTTATGGCAGGGTTTCGTGCGTTACCTCGCCGTGCGCATCGCCGACCAACAGCAGATCATCGCCAATCTCGTCACGGTGGATAGTGAGCAGCGGTTGGGCCAGACACTGTTGCAGCTTGCCCGCACACTTGGCAAGAAGGACCCGCGCAGCATTCGCATCGAGCTCAGAATAACGCATGAAGAGTTATCGGAAATGGTCGGAACCACCCGGCCGCGCATCAGCCTGTTCATGCAGAGGTTTCACAATCTCGGACTGATCGAAACAAACCGCGATCGTTTTCTCGTCATTAAGGAAAACAAGCTCACCGCCTATCTTGAGCAGATTGCTTAGAGCCGCAGCGCCGGAAATCCACATCTAAGTCTTACAAGCCGGTAACTCGATGAAGAACGACGTCCCTTTGCCTAGTTCACTGTGGTACGTGATCGATCCGCCGTGGGCTGTGACTACTTGACGAACCACCACCATGCCGAGACCCGTTCCGCCGATTTTCGTGGTGGCAAAGGGCTCAAAGATATCGATATACGGCGGAATCCCAGTGCCCGTGTCGGTAATTTCGAGAAGAACGCCGGTTTTCGTCGATGACGCCTTGACGGTGATCTTGCCGCCGCCGGGCATGGCCTCCGCGCAGTTCTTGTAAAGATTAAGAATAACCTGTTTCAATTTGTCTCGGTCGGCAGAAACCGACGGAAGATTCGGCTCCATCACGTGGTCGAAATCGATCTTCTGATACGCCCAAACCGCACGGCAAGTCTCCGCCATTTCTTGGATCAGCGCAGCGACATTTAACGGATGAAAGTCATACTTCTCTTTCCGTGAGATCATGCGAAATTGCTGCAGCAGTGCGTTCAGACGGGCAGTCTCGCCGGCGATGTTCTTAAAATCGGATGCGATCTGTCCATCCACCGCAAACTCCTCCCTCTGCAGCTGGCGTTCCAGTAATTGGGTGGTCATAAGAATATTATTGAGCGGATTGGCAATTTCATGGGCGATTTTAGCTGCCGTCGCTCCGATCGCCGCGAGCCGCTCGCTTTCGAGCAATTGCTCCTGCAGCCTGGTCTTGTCGGAGATATCGCGAATAAACGCCGCATAGTGAACGTCTTCGTCGGTTGGAATTTCGGTAACAGACAGCTCAATGGGAAACACATCGCCGTTCTTGCGTTTCGCCGTAACCGTGCGAATTTGGCCAATGGCGTGAGCTTCGCCGGTCCTCTCGTAACGAGCGATGTATTCGTCATGCTGCGACACATAGGGCTCCGGCATGAGTACGTTTACTTTTTGCCCCGCTATTTCGTTCCTGCTATAGCCGAAAGTTCGCTCTGCCGCGGCATTGAACAGCACGATTCTGCCTTTTCTGTCGATGGATACTACGGCGTCCTGGGTTGTTTCAACCAGCCTGCGAGACCAGCTTTCAGCCTTCTTCCGTTGTGAAATATCGAGGATGGCGACCTGGCTTTCACGCGTAACGTCCAGAGCAGGATCGCCTACCGCCCCACCGACCAATTCGACATCGATTAGAGCGCCGTCGTGGCGCGTGAGCTGCAACTCGCAGGATTCTCGATGACCGGGTTGAAAAAGCTTGTGAAAAAACTGGTCGAATTCATCCCGAAACCCGGGACTGATAAAACTCCGGAACAATCTCTTATGCAGATAACGCTTCTCTGTGCGCAGCATCTGAGCACAGGCAAGGTTGACCTGCTGAATTTGTCCTTTTCTGTCAAAGCTGCAAAAGCCAATGGGGGCAAATTCGTACAACTCGGCATACTTGCGCTGCGACTCTTCAGCACTCACCTGGCTTCTGCGCAGCTCTTCGTTTTGCATCTCCAGTTCGACACGGTGCACATCCAATTCGTGGATCACCTCGGCCGCACGTTGATTGAGTATGCGCGGAGTGCTCCTGTCCGCCTTCTTCAGCACGTCTTCGGCCCTCTTACGCAGGTTGTCTTTTTCCTTATCTTTGTCGGCTATCACGTTGCCCCCCCTTTCTCGCAGAGTAAGAAGACCTCTGCTTGCGCTACAGCGCTCCTGTGGTGTCCTCGATTGCGAGCAGAATTCTGCCCGTATCGATGCCCTCCCGATGAACTCTACGGGCGTTCAGGAGCATCTTCTTGTGTCCGATTCCAGGGAAATCATGCTCAACCGCAAAATCTTCAAAAGAAGCGTTAGTGGCGAGAATTTTCTCCAGCAACTCTCTCAGGCTGGGAATATTCCACTGCCCATCGCCCAATTCGTATAGCAACACTCCTTCAGTGGACTCGGGTTGCACTTGGAAGGTTTGGTAAAAAGACCGGCTAGCCGTAATGACCTTCAAATCACCATCCAGAACCACCAGTGAATCGCGGACCGTCGCAACGATACTTTTGAGATACTCCAGCATCTCCTGCTGGGCCAAAGCCTTCTTACTTTCAGTGATATCCGTGAATGTGATCACAACACCGTCAATCAGATTGTCCACGGTACGGTAGGGCATGATGCGTTCGAGATACAACTGACCGTCTTTGCTTCTGACCTCCATCTCTTTGGTAGCCAGCGTATCAAGGACTTCTTTCGCTTCCGTATCGAAGGGTATTTCCAAGTTAGAAACAAGATGACTCAGCGGTCTTCCAACATCGGTTGGGATTAAATTGACGATTTGGGTCGCTGCGGGCGTAAATCGCTTGACGCGCAGCTGCTTATCGAGAAAAATCGTGGCAATATTTGTGTTATCGAGCAGATTCCTCACGTCGTCGTTCATGACCGTCAATTCGTCGATTTTACCCTGAAGCTCCGCATTGACTGTCACCAGTTCCTCGTTAATCGATTGCAGCTCCTCCTTCGATGTTTCTAATTCTTCGTTGGCGCTTTGTAGTTCCTCGTTGGTGGACTGAGACTCTTCATTTGCCGACTTAAGCTCCTCATTAGAAAGGTCCACCTCTTCGATGCTCCTTTTAAGACGCTCTCGAGTAGCCTTCAACTCGCGCTCGAGTTGAGTGCCATGGCCCGCTCCCCTGCGCTTTGGCGTACCCTCTTTCATCTCAACGCCAATATTGTCAAAAGTAACCACCATCATCTCGACGCTACCGTCCGGCTTGACCTGTAACGGCTCGATGCTGATTTTGATTCTGTTAAGTTCCGCCTCCGGGCTCAGTATCAAACCTTCCACTGCAACCCGCTTCTTTCGGATAGCGGATTCGTGGAAGGCGGCCGCCAACGCATCTTTGATACCTGGATAAGCCATTTCTCGGATATTCAACGCGGCATGCCCCTGAGGCAGCTCCAAGTACTTTCCCGTGTGGCCGAAGGCATAGACAATTTCGCCCTTCTGATTGATGAGCACAGAGGGCGAACTGTATTTTTCCAGGAGCATCTTTTCAGTTACGTTCGTGACGACCGCCCTCTTGTCATCCTGCCCCTTCCCGGGACGTCCAGGCGCTACTTCAGTTCCGGCATGCGTTACTGGCCGGGCGAGAAACTGGCCAACAGCTTCATTGGCGAAAGCACCGCCGTTCCTCCGTCTAAAGATTTTCGATTTTTTATCCACCGGAGAAAAGAGATTAGTGAAGTTACCGATGCTCTCTGAAATACCGAGAAAGAGAAGACCACCGGGGTTTAGGGCGAAATGGAAAAGCCGCAACAACTGTTTTTGTAATTCCGGCTCCAGGTAGATCAATAGGTTTCTGCACGTAATCAAATCCAATTTGCTAAACGCCGGGTCCCTGATGAGATCTTGCTCGGCAAAAATCACCATATCGCGGATTTCTTGTTTGACGCGGTATGCGCCGTTGTCTTCAAGGAAGAATCCCTTCAACCGCGCCGCGGTAAGTTCGGTGACAACCCTCGCTGCATAAACGCCCGCGCGAGCCATCCTGATGGCTTGGCTATCGATATCCGTAGCGAAAATCTGCACCCGGAAATGTCTCTTAAGTTTGTTCATGCACTCATGAAGCAGGATCGCCAGCGAGTAAGGCTCCTCGCCGGTGGAGCAGCCGGGAGACCAGATCCGCAGCGTGCTGTCCTGGGGTCTCTTTCGTAACGTCGTGTTGAGTACTTTACTCAGGCTCTTGAACGCTTCGGGATCGCGAAAAAAGTGGGTGACGCCAATAAGCAAGTCACTAAAAAGTATGTGTATCTCGGCCGGGTTTCGTTGAATAAAACGAAGGTAAGAAGACAGGCTCTTGATATTATGCGAAGCCATCCTTCTTTCAACCCGCCTGCTAATCGTGCTCTTTTTATACGACGAAAACCCATGGCCGGTTTGGGACTCAAGCAGACGGAATAGCTCCTCCATCGGTTCTGGAGATTGCTCCGTGCGCGTAACGATTTGGGGATCTCCTTTAAAATTGGGGTCGCTCACGTATTTCACCAACCGGGCCGGCATCTTTTCCGCCGGCAAGACATCGTCGACCAGACCGGTCGCAATAGCGCTCCTGGGCATTCCGTCGTGCTCGGCCGATGCTGGCGCCTGGGCCATTGTCATACCGCCTTCGGCCTTGACAGCTCGGAGTCCCAACGTCCCATCGGTACCGGTTCCCGAAAGGATGACACAGATTGCCCTCTGCTTCTGGTCCCGCGCCAAAGAGCGTAGGAAAGTGTTTATAGGAAATCTCTGCCCATGCGGCTCCGAAGGTTTTCTCAATACTAGGGTCCCGCGTACCAGGGTCATTTCTTTGTTGGGCGGTATCACGTAAATGTGATTGCGCTCCACTGACATGCCGTCTTGAGCTTGATCAACCATGATCTTGGTGTATCTCCCCAGCAAATCAGGCAGCATGCTGGTGTGCTTTGGATCCAGGTGGGAAACTACGATAAAGCTCATCCCGCAATTACCCGGCATGGTTGAGAAAAAATTTTCAAGCGCTTTCAAACCGCCCGCGGAAGCGCCGATTCCGACGATGTAAAAGCCGTCCTTCCCTTCTTCAGACGCTGAAGCAGACCGGCCAACTCGGTGCGACCTGGTTGTTTTTCCACCGCCGGTCTTAGGGGCTTTGGCAAAGATCTTTGTGCGCTTCCTATCCAGCATTTAATAGACCACGTGAAGACAACTTGCCGTATATACTAGCGGCAGTTAATAGCTTTCGAAAGCAAAAAACATGTATCTTGCACCTTTTGTTTGGTCCGATTCATTCGATCACGGTGCCGGCGCGGGTTCATAGGTACATTCCTTATACGAGCTTTGTCGGATTATCACAAACCCGTAGGATACTGTCGACGTCCTGGAGCGAATGTACCCGTCGGTTATCCTGATCAGCTTTTCTAACCTTATTCATCTCCGACCCTTTCTTTTCCGTTTGGTCTAGTAGTGAACAGTAATGGTTGCCCCTGTCGAGTATCGTTAAGTAAAATAAAGGCATAGGGTGTCACTACCGGGTACGTGAAATTCTTCATGTCACTCGGCTCGACTATTACTCGGTCCAACGTGGAGGTTTCAATGAAATCGCTAATTTTGGTGTTTCTACTCGTGACAGGTCTCGGCCAAAGCGGCTGTGCATTTTTAGGCGGCGCGGCGGTCGGCGCCGGCGGAGCAGGAGCCGCATACGAATATCAAGCCTACCGCCAGATGCAGCAGCTGGAGGAGGATTATAAAAACAGAAAA
>CAYZXN010000174.1:0-7523 GCA_964482425.1 uncultured Syntrophobacteraceae bacterium
GACTGCAGCTATTTTCGCCCAGCCGATGAAATCGATGCGCAGTACGCCCTTTGGCTACGTACAGCTCCAAAGAGGTGCGACTAGCCGAGCGTATCGAAACCGTCTTGTAATGTAACACCGCGGGGAAACCAGACCGACCAATTTTGCATCCCCCTGAAAGCCACTCACTTTCAGCACCGACATGTCCTACACATGGGAAGACTTTTGCTCAAAGTCTTAAAAATCGGACATGTTGGGCCGCTGGCACGACAAAAATATCAATGATATTAATCAGAACCGTGCATTTGCCAGTGGCATTTGTTTTGCTTCATAGTGCGGCGCTTGGGTTCCCCCGGTGGGAACATCACTCCCGTACCAACAAATGAAATAACAGGGGAGATGCCACAATGCAGAAAATTCCCGCAACCAGTCAACCAGCCCAGCTCCGGCACCGGCGCATGGAAGTTGAAATGACATTAAGGCACCTTGAAAAAGAGAAGCGCCAGGTTGAGAGCAACACTGAATGGCTGAATTACGCCGCTTACAAAAACAGGGTCAGTCTGCTCGATTGCGTCGCCGATTGGTACCGTAACGAGATGAAAGAAATCGACAGAGCTCTCGATCTCTCCGGGAAGACAAATTCGCTGTCGACGCCGCTGGTGTCGAATTTTCCGCGTTGGAATGACTATCGGTCAAGAGAAAAGTAGAGCTTTTCTTTTTTCGCGGTCACGAAAGAACGCAGCCACAACAGAACACTTCAACCAACTCGACTCAAGTCCTTCCGGGCGGCCGCGCAACTCCTCGCTGGTTCCGGTAGCCTCTCAGCCTGTTTTTTGAGGCGAAAATTATTGATGACTCTGCAATCCTGCGGCTGCTTCACGGCTATGCGGATCCTCGATCAACCAGGATCACCGGAAACACCCGGCTTCGTAATCACAGAATCTCTCGGCAAGCCGGCGTCCTGGCTATGTAATCTCTAACTCTTCAATCTTGCGGTAGAGAGAGGAAAGGCTGATATCGAGAAGTCTTGCGGCTTCTTTGCGGTCTTGGGACGCTTGCTCCAGCACCCGAACGATGTGTCGCTTTTCGAACTGCCGCATAGCTTCCTTCAAATTAAATGTGAACGGCGGAGTCGCCTGGCTGCTGGCCACCACCGCGGGCGGGAGATCCTTTAGAGTGATGCGATCTCCTTCAGCAAGAATCATCGTATGCTCAATGACATTGTCCAGCTCTCTGACATTGCCCTTCCAAGGCAGCGACATCAAGGCTCGTATCGCGTCATCATCGGCGCCTATAAAGTTTTTTTTGAGCTCGGGGTTGTGCTTTTTAACAAGGTAATCCACCAGTGACGGAATGTCTTCGGGCCGCTCGCTTAGAGGCGGAATATGGATTTCCATGACGTTAAGCCTGTAGTAGAGATCCTCGCGAAAACGGCCCGCTTCGACTTCTTGGGTTAAGTTGCGGTTGGTCGCCGCCAACACCCGCACATCTATGTGCCGGGGTGTTGTGCAACCGATGGGGAGGATTTCCTTGGCTTCCAACGAGCGTAACAGTTTGACTTGTAAATGCTGGGGAACCTCTCCGATCTCATCTAGAAAAATGGTCCCGCCGCGCGCCTTTTCAAAAAGACCCTCTTGATTGGCGAAGGCCCCGGTAAACGACCCCTTCATGTGTCCGAAGAGCAGGCTTTCCAGCAACGTCTCCGGCAGGGCGCCGCAGTTTACCGGTAGGAAGAGCTTGTCGCGGCGGTCGCTATGAGCGTGCAGCGCCAGCGCGATCAATTCCTTACCGGTACCGCTGTCGCCGGTAATGAGCACCGTTGCCTGCGTATTGGCAACCTTCTTGACCATTTGCAGGACGTCTCGTATGGCTTTGCTGTTGCCGATGATGTTGTCGAAGTGAAATTCCATACGGTGCTTCCAGGCGAAGGAGTCAGTTGAGAAAGCATGTCGATCGCATGCGGCCCCGCCCGAGCCTAATGCACAGGCTTGATGATGATGCTGAACGGCACCCCGCGCCTTAAAGTCGCTCAGCCGCCTGCAGCAACTCAGGACTTGAGCAGAATTGACGCAGCGCGATTTTTAACTTTAGCCGCTGCGCGCTGGCGGGGATGCCGAGATTTTCCATGGTCTTTGCGATTTGCGGGCCGCCGAGTTGCAGTAGCTTACCGTAGATGACATCGATCTCCGAACTTTCAATCGCCATTGCGATGCGAAAGGATTCTTCCACATCCAGAACGGCGGTGCCCCGGCGATAGTATGCCAGCAGCCATTGCTCAAGTTCGTCGACTTTCGCTGGATTGATCTTCGGGTTTAGTTTTTCATCTTCGTAGTTTTCAATTAAAGCCCTGCATGCCTGTAAGATGCAGGCATGTTGCTCTTCTTCCTTGGCCATCTCCCACCAAAAATCCCGCAGCTTCGGCTCGAGAAAGAACAGATGCGAGAACCGGAAGTAGATTTTCGCAACGAGCCGCTCTATTTCTGCGAAGCGATGCAAGGGATCGAACGGCGGCGGATGGCTCATTGTTCTTTAAACCTTTGCCGGAGAAATTCGAGCAGTTCGACGTGTTTCTCCGAATCCCGAATCATTGAATCGACAAGAATTTTAAAAAGGCCTTGATAGTACCCTTCGCTTTGCTTCGAAAGAAGTTTGTATTCTTTAATACCCTGCTTTTCAATGTCAATGAAGTCCTCGGTGGCCGCCAACAGCTTGGCATTATCGGCTGCCAGATTGCTTCCGCCCTCCAGACTTCCTTCCGGTTTCGACCAGGTAAGGCTCCCCCTCAGCGTCGATACCATTGCGTGAGTGACCGCTCGGTGCTTCTCCTCGTCGGCGATAATCATCTGCATGACAAATCGAGTCACCGGGTTTTTCATCTCGCCAAGCGCGTTCCTGTAATGGTCGACGGACTGCTCCTCTCTTGATTCGTGCGCTTCGAATTCGTTTAGCAGACGTTCCACCCTAGAAAGATCACCTTGGTCCTTGTTAATGGGATCAAAAACGTTCGTGACCGCCAGTTCGTCCATGATCGTCTCCTTTCTAGTTCGTTTTGTAACTTGAGGGCTTCGCTCCAAGTATTCTTGACTCTACGTCTCGTCCACTGTTCGATCGCTATCAAATAAACGGCCGGGTTTCCACGGTGTCCCCACCATCGGCAGCAGCCAGCGGTCGAGCCCAATCCATCCGGCATTGCGCCAGGCCAGGACCAGCCAGGTTGCGATGGCAAACAACATACCGTTGGTGGAGGCCGAACCCGCCATTATGAAACTCCAGTTCATCAACCCTCCGAAGAAAGCCGCCAAGCCGGTAAACGCCCCTAAAATCAGCGCGACGGCAACCGCCAGCTCACCGAAGACAATGATTTTTGCAAACCATGTATGTGCCTCGGAATTTACCAGAAACTCAATAAACGAGCGGTACCAATCATAAGAGATGGTCGGCTTTGGTGCCATTTTGAGCCCTCTCTGCCAGTAGCTTAGCAACGCCTCCCCGCTCTCCATCCATTTCGGGTCGACAAACTTATGCCATCCGGCCTCCCACCAGACCCAACCAAGGTAAACCCGCAGCGGCAACCAAAGCCAACCGAACCGCGGGTCGGCGAAAAGCAATCGCGCAATGCGAGGTTCCTCCAAGACTAACGTATCCTGTTTTGCCATGGATCCAATTCTCCCTTCATCCCTCAACTCTCAGCTCAACAATCCGCAAGGCTCATGCCACGGCAAATTGCAAAAAACATCAGGCATTGGAAGTCCGGATGAAATTACATTTTCGCAAAACTGCGGATTGGCTTACACGGATTCGCAAACGCAAGAAAACTTTCGTCACGGCACCTTGGAATTCTCATCTAAAAGGTTACACTTGATCTAATGCCTACCGCGGCACGAATATAGCATCGGTACGTTTCTAAATTCATCCTCACTGTTTTTACGCCGACACAGGACTGAACGGAATTTACTTATGGATGACTCGTCGAAGTCCAACACACAACAAAACTCCAATGTCGGCGTGCTCGTCGGCGGCGGGCCCGCGCCCGGTATCAACGGCGTCATCGGCGCGGTCACTCTGGAGGCGCTCACACGCGCGCACAAGGTCATTGGTATCTACGAGGGCTTTCAATGGTTGATGCGCGGCGACACGACTCACACCAGGGAATTACTTAAAGACGAGGTTTCCCGCATTCACTTTCAGGGCGGTTCAATTCTCAATACCTCGAGAGCCAATCCAACGAAAAGAGTCGAAGACATCGAGCATGTGATAGCCACGCTCGATCGGCTTGGCATTGGCTACCTGGTGACCGTAGGCGGTGACGATACCATGTATGCCGCAAGCCAGGTTTCGAAACATGCCGGCGGACGCATTCGCGTTTGCCACGTTCCCAAGACTATCGACAATGATCTGCCGCTGCCGGGCGAAATACCGACTTTCGGCTTTGAGACCGCCCGTCAACTCGGCAGCGACTTGGTGCAGAATCTCATGGAAGATTCGCGTACTACTGGGCGCTGGTATTTCGTCGTGGTCATGGGGCGTTCAGCCGGACATCTCGCGCTCGGCATCGGCAAATCCACCGGCGCAACGCTGACTATTATTCCTGAGGAGTTTCCCGGTCCTGTTAATCTGCAAACCGTTTGCGATATTCTTGAGGGGGCGATTTTAAAGCGTACCGCCTTATGGAATCGTTCCGATGGCGTGGCCGTCATCGCCGAGGGTTTGCTCGAGCGTGTTCGACCCGAGGAGCTGCAAGGAATCGAAGGCGTGCGCATCGCTCACGATAGCTATGGCCACCTGCGCCTGGCCGAGCTCGATCTCGCCTATATTCTAAAAACTTTGGTGGAACATCGCTTCGCCAATCGCGGCGCGTCCATGAGCATTGTGCACAAAAATATCGGTTACGAGCTGCGTTCGGCCGCTCCTATCGCCTTCGACTGCGATTACGTGCGTACACTCGGTTACGGCGCGGTTGAGTTCCTGCTCAACCCAGGCGCCGGCCTCGCCAAGTTAGACGGCGCTCTGGTGTGCCTGATCGAGGGCAAACTCGAGTACCTCGACTTTGCCGCGCTGCAGAATCCCGACACTGGAAAGACTCGGGTCCGCTCCGTTGATATCACCAAACCGACATACAAAGTCGCGCGCGAATACATGATCCGGCTCGAGCGCGAGGATTTTACCGACAGCGAAAAGGTAAGGCTGCTGGCCCAGGCGGCATCGTCGAAGGACAAACTCGGGTCGCCCGACGAATTCCAAAGCCGCTTTCAGTATCTGACAGAACTTCACGGCAGCCTTTAAGTTAATCCAGATCTTACAAGGGGGAATGATGGCAACCAAGGTCGCAATCAACGGATTTGGCCGGATCGGCAGACTGGTCTTACGGTCGATGCTCCAGCGCTACAAAAAGGAGTTGTCGGTGGTCGCGGTCAACGACATGGCCGATCTCGCCACCAACGCTCACCTGTTTCGCTACGATTCGAACTATGGGATTTATCCCGGTACGGTTGAAATCGGTGAAGGGATGATCAGAATTGATGGCCGCAATATTGTAGTCCACAACCAAAAAGATCCGGGGCGGCTGCCCTGGAAGCAGTTAGGGGTCGATATTGTCATCGAATCGACGGGCGTCTTCACCGATGGGGCGCAGGTGAAAGCGCACCTGGACGCCGGCGCGAAGAAAGCGATCATTACAGCACCGGCAACCAAAGAGGACATGACGCTGGTCCTAGGCGTGAATGAATCTGAATACAATCCCAAAACGCATCATATTGTATCGAACGCCTCGTGCACGACCAACTGTCTTGCTCCGGTGGCAAAGGTACTGCACGACACTTTCGGCGTCGAACGGGGTTTGATGACCACTGTCCATTCCTATACTAACGATCAGCGGATTCTCGATCTGATGCACAAGGATCTGCGGCGCGCGCGCGCCGCAGCCACGAACATCGTCCCGACCAGCACCGGGGCAGCAAAAGCGATCGGCTTGGTCATGCCCGAGCTGAAAGGCAAGCTTCACGGGCTATCGCTGCGTGTCCCGACGGCGACCGTATCGGTGGTGGATTTGGTGGTCGATTTGCGCAAGTCCGCCTCCGCCGAAGACATCAACGGCGCCCTCAAAGACGCCGCCGCGGACAAGATGGCCGGATATCTCGAGTACTCTGACGAACCTTTGGTTTCCAGCGATTTTCGCGGCAATCCCGCCTCATCGATCGTTGATGGATTATCGACTGTAGTGATAGAGGACAAAATGGCCAAAGTACTTTCGTGGTACGATAACGAGTGGGGCTACAGTTGCCGTGTGGCTGACTTGGCGGTATTAATGGCGCAGAAGGGTCTCTAGGAGGTTCAGGGCAATGCATGCTAAGGATATCATGACCAGGGACGTGATCACGGTAAGCCCGACAACCCGCGTAAAAAACCTGGCGATGCTGCTTATCAAAAACCAGATCAGCGGTGCGCCGGTGGCTGGCGAGGATGGCAAGATTATCGGTGTCGTCTCAGAGGCCGACATCGTCGCCAAAAAAGGCAAAGACGTAAAAGCCATCATGAGCACCAACATTATCAGCGTCACCGAAGACACCGCGGTGGAAGACATCGCCAAGCTTATGACCACTCATCGAATCAAAAGGCTTCCGGTCATGCGCGGCGAAGAGGTAGTCGGCGTCGTCAGTCGGGCCGATATCGTCAGCGCTATCGCTTTGGGCAAGCACGTCGCTATCCACACGCCGGTGTACGATCTTTAGCCTCACTCCAAGCGGCCCTGTGATACGAGGGGCCGAAGGCGCCGGCTATACTGCAAATTCCCAGGCGGGCAGATCTATACCGACGAAATTCCGGAGTCTCAGTTATTTTTCGCTCGATCATTCTGCTGTTAGTCCTTCTCGGTGTTGCTGTAGGCGTGGCGATCGGCGTCGCCGGCTTTACCTTTGTTTACGCCCAGGGCGCTTCTTATCTGACTGATCGTCCGGCGGCCTGCGCCAACTGCCACGTCATGGAGAACCACTACCGCGCGTGGCAGACGAGCTCGCACCGCTCGGTGGCGGTCTGCAACGACTGCCATACGCCGCCGGGGCTGGTCTCGAAGTACACGGTGAAGGCGATCAACGGGTTCAACCATTCGGTGGCGTTCACGACGGGGCGGTTCCCCGAGCCGCTCAGGATTACGGAGATGAACCACGGCGTGACCGAGAAGGCCTGCCGCAACTGCCACCAGCCGATCGTCGAGGCGATCGAACATCCGTCGACCGAGCAGCTTTCGTGCATCAGGTGTCATTCCACGGTGGGGCACATTGAATAGAGGACAACACACCCATGGCCGATCCAACTCCAAGAAAACGCATGACCCCGGGCGTGATCGCCGCCGTCCTCGCGGGGTCGGTGGTGGTGACGCTCGCGGTGCTGGCGCTGCTCGTCAACATCTTCGAACGGCAGCAGGAAGGCCGCAACCCGTTCTACCGGGTCGTCGAGCTGAACGACGACATCGAGGACCCGGCGGTGTGGGGCAAGAACTTCCCGCAGCACTACGACCAGTACCTGCGGACGGTGGACCAGGTGCGGAC
>CAYZXN010000175.1:0-7882 GCA_964482425.1 uncultured Syntrophobacteraceae bacterium
TTAGCGATCGCAGCTCCAACAATTCTTAGATTTCTCTCTAGTTCAATGGGCGCAGTCCACTTTTCGTTTCAAAAAAGGCATGAGGCAATTCGAATTCTGCGTCTGCTATGAACTGGATCGAAATCGGATGGATTGGATGACAGGGCAGGTCTCATGCGCTACTGTGAAGATATTGTCTATGCCCTTGACTTTCCAGCCCCCCCATAGCTAGGAAAGAACAACACAATGGTCGCTGACTTAAGTCGGAGGTAGGATACAAAAAAATGAGTGGCGCACTAACCGGAATCAAGGTAATCGAGATCGCGAGTTATGTAACTGGGCCGTTTGCTTCCCAATTATTAGCCGATATGGGCGCCGACGTGGTTAAAATCGAAGAACCCAAGCGCGGCGACCCGTTTCGCGGGTGGGGCGACAAGAATTACTCCGCTACTTTTTGCAGTCTCAACAGAAATAAAAGAAGCCTTACTTTGGATTTGCGCCATGAGGAAGCCTGCGATGTCGTTCAGAAACTCGCCGCCGAATCGGATGTGTTGATCCAAAACTTCCGGCCGGGCGTGATGGAAAAGCGCGGTCTTGGCTATGAAGATATCCGCAACATCAATCCGAAGCTAGTCTACTGTTCGATCTCGGGCTTCGGCCCCAAGGGGCCGTACCGGGACATGCCCGGTTACGACACCATCGGCCAGGCGAGAAGCGGCTTGCTCAGCTTGCTCACAGATCCGGACAAGCCGCAGGGTATGGGCATTTCCTTTTCCGATCATTTGACCGGAATGTACGCCTGTTACGGTGTCCTCGCCGCATTGATGAACCGGATGATGACCGGACAGGGGCAGCTCGTCGAAACATCTCTGTTGCGCGCGTCGGTTTCATTCATTGCCGAAAATGCGGCGCGCTATTTTGAGACCGGCCATGTGCCACGGCGCAAACATAGGACCACTACAGCTGGAGTTTTTGCTTTTGTCGATCGGGAGGAACTGGCTTTTGTTCTGCACATGTCATCGCCGGAGAAGTTTTGGAACGCGCTGTTCAAGGTCGTAGGCAAGCCCGAGTGGAGCACCGACTCCCGCTTCAACAGCCGACAAGCGCGGATCGCCAATTACGATATTCTGGAAGAAAGTCTGCAGGAGATTTTTAGAAACGGCAGCCGCGAAGACTGGCTGAAGCAACTGATCGCCAACGATGTGCCCGCCGCGCCGCTGAATACCCTGAACGAAGTTTTTACCGACCCACAGGTGCGTGAGTATGGTTTTCCTAATGTGCTCAATCATCCGAAGATGGGCCAGGTTAAAATGGTCGGCAATGCCGTTGATATGAGCCGCACGCCCCCGATCATGGATCGTCCGCCGCCCGTTTTGGGCGAGCATACCGATGAAATTCTTAGCTCCTTGGGTTACGGTGCCGGTGCCGTTGGCGCTCTCCGCACCAAGGGGGTTGTTTGAGAAAGAGCTTTCGCAGCGATACGGTCCCAGGCAACCTCCGCGCCCATGCCCAAGCGACATCCTAGCTTAGTTTCCCTGTCACACGACCACCACCATGGTCTTGCCTTGGCATTACGATGCCGCAAGCAGGGGCTTGGACAGCTCAAGCCGATGGGCGCCGAAGGATTGCGCGCACGGGCGAGAGAGTTTCTCGATGCGTATGCCGGCGAGCTTGTTTTTCATTTTCGCGCTGAGGAGGAGATCCTATTTCC
This sequence comes from uncultured Syntrophobacteraceae bacterium, assembly GCA_964482425.1. Taxonomy (GTDB): domain Bacteria; phylum Desulfobacterota; class Binatia; order UBA9968; family UBA9968; genus WHTF01. The sequence continues at coordinate 1,691 of CAYZXN010000175.1, forward strand.
GCGGCTGCGCGCGCAGGTGCCGGCCAGCCGGGAACTGATTGACGAACTGATCAATGATCATCAAGTTATCCGGCGTGCTTTGCCGGCTTTAGAGGCAGGCAGCGGATTGGCTAAGCTACTTTTCGATCTGGGGGATCGTCTGGAGGGCCATATCCGCAGAGAGGAGCGGGAACTGTTTCCTTTGTTCGAGCGAAACGCGGATGAGATCGGCGCCGAAGCGATCGGTAAAGAGATTGAAAACGTTCTCGCTGAACGCCTGCCAAAACGAACGGGCAACGAGTCCTAGAGCAGTTAAGCGGGCCTACTTTGCCGGCTCCATGAGCTTTAAAAGCACATGCCGGCGATTTCTGGTGTAGGGCCTCACCTGAGCCGGCCAGCGACCCTCTTCGATAGCTTTGTTCCAGGCCTCGCTGGTTAGCACATCCGGGCTCGCCAACTCGTAGATTGCCGTGTACGCCGGCTCATTGGGAATCTCGATGGTCTTGCTTTCGCCACCGATACTCATCGTCAGCTCACCGCGCTTGTATCGAGTGATGCCCAGAACGCCCGGAACCTTAGCCAGATTCGGAACATGCTCTCTGTCGTATACTTCGTTGAAGATCGCATCGTGTTCCGGATCCACGTCCATGCTCGCGATCATCAGATATTTTGCTTGACCAGACATATCGTATCTCCGTGGTTGTCTGCGCTTGTGCGCGGTTCTCTTACATACCGAGAAATTTGCTGATGTCAGGGGCGGGAGACTTGATTTCAACAACGATAGACTCTTCGATACCTTCTACACCGTGCGGAACGCCTTGAGGATGCCGGCAGACATCCCCCGGTCCCAGGACGTAGGTCTCCTTGCCGACGATCATTTTGACTTTGCCTTTTACGACGTAAGCCAGTGACTCGTGGTCATGAATGTGCAGGGGCGCACCCACTCCGGGAGTGTAATGGATCTCCAGTAACGTCATTTCATCGCCCTTGATAAGCGGTTTGACCAGCAAGTCTCCATTCATGGGCTTGCCCTCGATCGACTTGACTACAAGCGGTTTGACATCGGCGTTTTTAGATAAAATCATTGGCTGCTTCCTCCTGAACGGCTTGGATCGCCTCAACTATGCGGATGGTGATGTAGAAACTACCGGAGTTTATCGACGCGATCCTGGGTTGTCAAATTACCATTCAAAGCTGCTCTCCCATCAGTTAGTCTCCCATCAGTAAGGGATGCGTAACAAGGAATTGGGCGGCTGAGTAATTGCCGCATGACGTGGAAGACACCCGGGGCTCGTGGATGATCTTGGATGTCCCGAATCTCTGACATTTGTTGGCGATCTGTTTTATTAATGAGGCACCTCACCTCTGGCCGGGCGTGAGCCACACCATAAACTTGTAAATACGTCAACGGGTACTGTCGTTTCTGTAGCTTGCTGGCATATGGGTTGCGACTTTAACGCACAGCCCGGTCCTGGGAGTACCGTAACGGGCGAGTTAGGTTGGTCTAAAAGGGACGCGGCATCACTCCTTCAAAGACGTCCAACACGGCGCAGGGCAGTGCTGTTTTTAAGTTTTTAGGAGGATTCATTATGGTGAAGTCAACGAAGAGCGGCAAAAGAAGCAAGAAAAAAACACCTCAGGCGGACCAACAGAAGCATCCGGAGCAATGGGAGCATGATTTGAACCCGAATCGAACGCAAGGGTCTTCCGTCAGCCAGAAATCGCACGCCGGAACCGCCGCGAACCTGAAGGCGGTTGTTGAGAGACTCACGGATTTTACGGCCGATGATTTATCGCAGATTCCGGTGGTTGCGACAGGGTCCAAACTCAAACAGGGAGCGGTGTATTTAGATCTGCGCAGTCCGACACCGGTGCCCTTCACTGCGCCAGGCGACATAGCTGCTGGCGATGCTCAGTATTATGCCCCAAAAGCAGAAGTCCCATATGAGATCTGGAATCGCCTGGTTAAAATTCTAGGCCCCGGTGCCTTGGATGAGGCAGCCGCGAGTAAACCGTTCTCTCCCCAAAGAGCGGTTCAGGAAGCGGCTGTCGACCAGGCGGCCCGCCCTCAAGGCTCGGGCCGTGAGACGGCCGGGAATGCCAGGGTCGATGAAGCGTTGGAGGAATCGTTTCCGGCCAGTGATCCACCGTCATGGACCACCGGGCGTGGAAAAAGAAAAGCCAGCCGATAGCGAGACCGGGGTAGACGAACTCAACAATCTTTCAACCGATAAGCTGTTAGATAAAGCTCGGACGCTAAACATAGAGACCGGTTCCTTGGATCGAGAACAGTTGATCCTGGCGATTCGCGGGCAGATGTCCGGTAGTGAAGCGTAGTTGGGCTGCAGAGTGAGTCGCGACACAAAGGGAGTAGAGATGAAGTACACGAAAATTCTCGTGCCATTGGACGGATCCGCAGTTTCCGAGCAAATTCTTCCGTACGCGCGCGTGTTTGTCGAGCGTTGCGGTATGCAGCCGAAGTTGCTGGGAGCCATTGATTCTGACGTTAACGTGGCGTCTATGCCGCATCGTGAGTATCTTGAAAAGACTGCGGCAAAATATTTGTCGGGATCGACTCCGGTCGATATAATCGAAGAGCACGGTAGCGCCGCGGAAGTAATCGTCGATACGGCCAAAGCTGAGCCAGCCTGCCTGATTGCAATGGCAACCAACGGTCGCTCCGGAATCAAACGCTTGCTGTTGGGTAGCGTCGCCACCAAAGTCCTGCAAGCCGCGGAAAATCCGCTCTTTCTAGTGCGTGTCAAGGAACAATCGGGCACAGCGGAGCCGCCTACGCTCAACTCCGTGATCGTGCCGCTGGACGGCTCCGAGCTGGGCGAATCCGTGTTGCCGCTTGTGATCGACATCGCCAAGGTGATGCGTCTCGAAATCGTTGTCACGCAAGCTTACGAGCTGCCGACAACGGCCTATTATCGAACCGAAGATTATCCTCCCGTGGGTAAAGATTTCGTACCGACCTACGATGAGGTTGTTGCGCAAGCCAGCAACAATGCCCGCCGTTACCTGGACAAAACGGTCGAACAGGTACGCAGCCAAGGAATAGAAAATGTGCGCGCGGTTTTGTTGCGAGGCCGCCCAGCTGAGGAGATCATCACGTTGAGCACTGCTGCAAGCGATAGCTTTCTCGCTATGTGCACGCATGGAATGTCCGGAGTTCGCCGCTGGGTTTTGGGGAGCGTTACCGAACATGTGGTGCAGAACGCTAGTGTGCCCGTTCTGATTATCCGAGCGGCCAAGCCGTAGGTCAGGTGCGCATCCGGAACAGAGAACTGGCTCTTTCGAACCTCGAGAAGGTACTCTACCCGGATACCGGCTTTACCAAAGGTCAGGTGATCGAGTTTTATACTCGTATCGCTCCGTACATCTTACCTCACCTCAGAAATCGTCCGATCACGTTGAAGCGTTATCCGAACGGGGTCACGGCGGAGCACTTTTATGAAAAGAATGCTCCTTCGTTTACCCCGTCATGGATCAAGACCTTTCCGATTGCCCGCAGCAGTGGCGATTCGATAATTCGCTACATCCTGATCAATGATCTTCCGGCGTTAGTGTGGTCGGCAAACATGGCCAACCTGGAGATTCATCCGTTCTTGGCGAAAGCCCCCGCCATCGATATTCCGACCCAGGTCGTTTTCGATCTCGATCCCGGCGAAGGCGCGAGCATTCTGCAAGCATGCCGGGTAGCGTTGCTATTGAAGAATCTATTAGACCGTCTCGGGCTCGAAGCGCTGGTGAAAGTTTCAGGCTCCAAAGGCATCCACGTCCATGTGCCGTTGAACACGAATGTGACCTATGACATGACACAGCCGTTTGCCCAGAGCGTGGCTCAGTATCTCGCAAGCGAGCACCCGGAGTCGATTGTCGCCGAAATGGCCAAAGCTAAACGGACGGGAAGGGTGTTCATCGACTGGAGCCAAAACTCACAGCATAAATCCACGGTGTCTGTCTATTCCCTGCGGGCCACAGCGGGAAAGCCCTTTGTAGCCATGCCGGTCCGTTGGAACGAGTTGAAAAACGCAACGGCTAAGAACGATCCTGCGTCAATGTTTTTTGAACCTGATGCCGCCTTGAAGAGGCTAAAAAAGGTCGGCGACTTGTTCGCGCCAGCCTTGCGACTCAAACAGAAACTACCACAGCCGTTTCTTAGGATTCATTCGCCTTCAGGGACTAATGGCCGCCATGCTATTGGGATGGGATCCCTCGAAACCTACCGCCGCAAACGGGATTTCACCAGGACGCGCGAACCGGCGCCGTCAGAGCCGAAGTCCAGCCGTCAACCCGGACCGCGGCTGTTTGTCATACAAAAGCATGCGGCCAGCCGCTTGCACTATGATTTTCGTCTGGAAATGGGTGGCACTCTAAAATCATGGGCCGTCCCCAAGGGACCTCCATATCAGCTAAACGAAAGACGGCTTGCCATGGCCACCGAAGATCACCCGATGGCCTACGCCGAATTTGAGGGAACGATTCCTGCCGGAGAATACGGTGGCGGCACCGTGATGATTTGGGACATCGGTACTTACGAGGTCATCGACGGAAATTTCAGCAAAGGAAAAATCCACTTGGTTCTCAGCGGCAAAAAACTCAAGGGTGAGTGGGTTCTGGTAAGAGGCGAGGACCGGAACGGTAAAGGTAACGTATGGTATTTGATCAAAACCGCAACGAGTATAGAGCGTCCCTCACTGGAAGAGGAAAATTCCTCCGCCTGCAGCGGACGAACCCTGGAGCAGATCGCCGCGACAACCGACTCGGTTTGGCATAGCAACAGAAACAAGCCTTCCAACGAGCGGGGCAGCCATTCCGATGATTTGCAGCTTGGCAGACTGCCCGAAATTAAGATCAGGTTCATCGAGCCAATGCTCGCCGAGTCTGTCGCCGAGTTGCCGCAGGACACCCGCGCATGGACGTATGAGATAAAACTGGACGGCTATCGTTGCCTGGCTTTGAAGGCCGATTCCGGGGTCAAGCTGTATTCTAGAAAGCAAAACGTCCTCAACTCGCGCTTTCCCGATATTGTAAAGGCGTTGCGCCCGATGCAACCGGGAACCATCCTCGACGGTGAAATCGTCGCGCTCGATCAGCAGGGGAGACCGTCTTTTAATCTTTTGCAGAATTTCCGTAAAGGCGCCAAGCAGGTTTACTTCTATGCCTTCGATATTTTGGCTTATGAAAATAGGAGTCTGCTAACCGTCCCGCTCGAACAGCGGCGCGCAAAGCTTGCCGCCATAATCGGCGGGCTAGACGATACGATAAGAATGTCGGAGAACTTTGACGGCCCGCCTGAACAAATTGCCGCTGCGGCAAAGGAACTCTCGCTCGAAGGCATCGTCGCAAAAAGGAGAGGCTCGATCTATGAGCCCGGCAAACGGACCCGCACGTGGCTCAAGTACAAAATCAACAAGGCGCAAGCCTTCGTGATCGGGGGTTTTACGAAGGGCGAGCCCTTTGACGCCCTCATTGTAGGCTATTATGACGGCGACCATTTGTTGTACGCGTCCAAAGTCAGGAATGGCTTTGTGCCGCGGGTGCGGCGTGAAGTGGCAAAGAAATTCGCGGGCTTGGACAGGGAGACCTGCCCGTTCACCAACCTACCCGAAAAGAGACGCACGCAGTGGGCGCTCACCAGAGACGAGATGAAAAACTGTACATGGCTTGAGCCGGAACTGGTGGCGCAGATCGAATTTTTGGAATGGACACCGGATCATCACTTACGAGCCCCTCGATTCGCTGGAATTCGAGAGGATAAAGATCCGCATGATGTGAAGCGCGATAGCTAAGCGGGTGTGTCGCCGCGGCCCACTTTCGAAGAGCCGCGGCAACAATGCCAACCAGAACCGGTCAGATGGCCCTATAAGAGAGCCGTTTCATTTTCTGTGTGTTTTTGCCTTCGATGCGGATGAGTCCGGTGGTAGCTACTCTCTTTGGCGAATGGACGTCGCCTTCATTGTAAATATGCGCCATGCCGGGTTTGAGTGAATAAACCTGCGCCCGCCGGACCTTACCGGGTTTGCCTTCTTCCGCGGGTTCGACGACCTCCCAATCGCTCATCTCGGTTTCACCAAACGCCTGTCCGTAAATTGCCCAGGAGCTGCCGTGATCATGCGGATTGGCCTCCTTGGCGTTGCGATTGAGATGCGCGCAAATACAAAAGCCGAGTTCCGGATCCTCATAGAGGACCTGGCGGTCCGGCGT
>CAYZXN010000176.1:0-5967 GCA_964482425.1 uncultured Syntrophobacteraceae bacterium
TCAGCTTTCAACGCATCGAAGATCTCGAAACGGCAATCCCAGAAAATCTTTATCAGCGCGATCCATTACCGTTTGAAGCGGCATTTTTAGCTGGGAAGGCGTTTCTCAAGTATCGGCGTAGTGGTGGCACGCGAGTCAGGCCGCTATCCGATTTCTACATCGGAGCTCACGCGGCGATTGCGCAACACCGGCTCCTAACTCGGGATCCCCGCCGATATCGGACATATTTCCCGTCGGTGGAGCTGATCGCTCCATGATCGAGTCTCAATGGCAACGCCAAGACAAGATTCTTCAAGCCGCTTTTTCCTTGCGCTCGAACTCCGAGGTTTATAAGATCGCTCGTCGTTGCCGCAGCTCTGATCCTAGTCAGGGAGCAAACTCGGCGTATCCCATGGCATCAGGAGGTCCCATGAAGAAGCTGATCATTGTAGCCACTCTTGTCGCCGCTGCGTGCTTGGCGGCGGCCGGCGCTGGCCACTCCCAAACGGACTTCTACAAGGGCAAGACCATTACAGTTGTCCAGATCGTCGCCGCGGGCGGCACCGGAGATCTGCGGCGCCGGGCGCTTTTTCCGTTCTTGCAGAAATACATCCCGGGCAATCCGACGATCGTTTCCGAGTACATGCCCGGCGGCGGCGGGCGCAAGGCGGCAAACCATGTCTACCGCGTGGCGCGGCCGAACGGTCTGACCATCGGCGGCGTGTCGTCCTCGCTGGTGAGCAATGCCATCCTGGATACGGGTGGCGTTCAGTACGATATCGACAAGTTCATCTACCTCGGTTCGCCGGTCAGTGCCTTTCACTATATTTTTCTGACGCGCAAAGACGCCGGCCTCGAGACCCTGGAGAAGCTGCGGAGCGCAACCGGAGTGCGCATCGGCGCGCAGGATGTTGGCCACGACGTTTACATCACCGGGCGCCTGTTCGCCTATCTATTGGATCTGAAAGAACCCAGATTTGTCGCCGGCTATGGCGGGCCGGAAATCGATGTTGCGCTGATGAGCGGCGAGTTGGACGCGAGGGCAAACGCACTGGAGACGCTGGTGCAGCGCAATGCCGACTGGCTGCAAAAAGGTCTGATCCACCTGCACACGCTCGTCGAAGTTCCCAAAGGCCAACGACCTGCCGGCTTTGCCGACGTGCCCGAGGTCGAAGTCTTCGCGCGCACGGATGTCGATCGCAAGCTCTTGGCGATGTACCGCGCTTTCAGGCTGGTGGGCACTCCATACATCCTGCCGCCGGGAACGCCCAAGCTTCAGGTGCAAATCCTCCGGGACGCCATGCGCAAGGCCCTACAGGATCCGGACTTCCATCGGGAGTTCAAAAAACTCTCGGGTTTCGAGGCATCCCCGCTCATGGCAGAAGAGCAGGAAAAAGCCATCCGGAAACTGCCGCGGGACAAGGAGATCATCGAGCTGTTGAAAAGGATCTCGGGTCCGGATCCACTGCCGGCTCGGTGACACGCGGCGCCGGCCGGCGTGCCGGACACTGGCGCCCAGGAAACGCCGTTGGCGCCGCGCGCGTCGGCAGATCAGTCTATCAGGGTAAAATCTGACTGTTTGAGAATGAAGAGCGACCCTGCTTTACAGCGTTCCGTCCGATTCACTGTGCTAAACCCAGAGCGTCTCGATCCACTTTACTTGGTGAATCGTTTAATCGGTGGTGATCAATGGACAACGCAGATGCCTTGCTGTAGCGACGATCGCCCGGATCGCGGAAGGGACTGCAGAGATACCGATTCGAACAGGATCTCCATCGTGTAAGGTTGGATCTGAAAATTTGGGGAACGGTCCAGCTCCTCCGCCCAGCGTCGAAACGGGACAGCCAACGCAATCACGCTTCTTTCAGCCAAACGGGCCGTTTCTTCAAGCGCCATCATGGGAACGATGATGGAGTGTTTCCCCCGGTCGACTTCCTGAAAAATTCGCCGCGCCCGTTTACCCAACCGCTGCGGCCGGTCCGAGACCCAGAAAACCAGCGGATGCGTATCCGTAACGCAATCATTGAGCCCGGAGATGAGCCGTTTCAGAGATTTATCTCGTTCCTCTTTGAGCTCCTCGAGCGCGAGATCCGGGTCGCCTATGATCTTCATGCTGCCCCGTAGTCTCAGCGCTGAATGCTTCGCGTTATTTGCGATAATGCGCCAGCTCTTCTTCCACCCTCCTGTACCATTGCGCATTCACCAGCACCGCCTTTATTTTCGATCGTTGCGAGATCGCAACCGGGCCTTTTCCCTTTTCGACGTTCGAGACCCATAGGCTGAGCCGGGCCGGGCGTCCGTCAAAGACAAATGCTTCATTGGAGCGCGCCTCCTTGTCTGTACGTTTGGCTGCACAGTAGAGATCCGCCGCGGTCAACCGATTGCCGGGCCGTATCACAACGGGCAGTGCTCAGAACGTCACCGTATCGTCCGGCACGCCTAAAGCGAAAACGTTCGCCACCGAGCTGATCATGTTGTAGTGACTGACGAGGCCGACGAGCTCCACGAGACACTCCGGGCCGAGCTCCGCGAGAATACACGAAAAGAGATCGTCCGGCAGCCGGCGCTCGCGCACGAGACTGCGGGCGACGTCGATTATCAGACGGTCGTGCTCGGTCAGCCCCTCGAGCGGCCCGTTGTCACGCAGGGCCTCGATGGCTTCGCGGCGCACTCCGACTTGGTGCGCGCGAACCTCGTGACGGCTCCACGGGAACCGAGCGCCCAGCTCACGCGCGACCGCAAGGATGACAAGCTCCTTGTCCTTGGCATCGAGCATGCCGTCGTTGCGAAAATAATTTTCCGCCGCGGAAAAATGCTCGGCCATGCCCGGTGCATACATGAGAACGCCGTAGGGTCCGCCGCCGCCGCTGCGCCCGCTCATGACGCGGTCCCAGACGGATTGATGGTCTGCTGACAGTTTCTCGCGGCTTAACGCCTGCAATCGGCTCATAACCAATTCCTTTCTGCCCCTTTGTTACCGTTTTGGGGGCGCCGCACGGGAAGTCTTTCGCGCCGCTCGCGGCTCAAGCGTAGACGATGATGGAGCGGCCGAGGATGCGGCCGTGTTCCAGATCATCGACCGCTTCATTGATCTGGCCCAGCTCATATCGGCGCGTCACGAGCTCGTCTAACCTCAGCTTGCCTTCGCGGTACCAGCGCACGAACAGCGGAAAGTCTCGATCGGGCCGGCAGTCTCCGCCGCTGGTTCGCGTAAAACTGCGGCTGCCAATGAACATACTGGTATCCACTCGGGCTTGTGCACCCGGCGGCGTGATGCCCACGAGCAATGCGGTGCCGCCTCGGTTGAGACCGGAGTAGCCCATTCTTGCGCTTTGTATGATCTGCTCTTGAGTCTGTGGCAAACCGATGGCGTCTATGGCGTAGTCGGCTCCACCGCCGGTGAGGTCGCAAATTTGTTTCACTGGGTCGCCCTCTCTCGCATTGACCCCATGAGTTGCGCCGAAGCGCCGCGCAAAGGCGAGCTTCTCCTCGGTTACATCGACGGCGACGATGGGATGCGCATCGACGACAGCCGCGGCTGCAATGGCGCAGAGTCCGATGCCGCCTGCGCCAAAGACCGCCACGGACTGCCCGGGTCTCACTTGCAATGTATTGATAATCGCTCCCGCGCCGGTCATTACGGCGCAGCCGATAACGGCCGTAACATCGGTCGGCACATCCTCCGGTAGCGCCACCACCATCCGTTCTTGCGCGACGGTGTATTCCGCCCACGTCGCGGCGGAATGAGACACCTGTTTGCCGCGCCATTCGGCGGTCAACTGAGCGCGGTCATTTAACGCGTGCGCCACCAGCGGTTGGGTCGTTGTCGAATTATCCCGATCGACCCAAGTGGTAATGACGTGATCGCCTTCTCTGACATGGCGCACGTCGCGCCCGCGCGCAGCGACAACCCCGCTAGACTCGTGGCCCAGAAGCGCGGGCAAACGACTATTGCTCCGCGGCGGTCGGCGCATTGTGTGTATCTGTGAATGACAGACACCGCTGGCAAAAAGCTTGACCAGCACCTGGTCCGGCGCAGGATCGGGAAACTCAACTTCATCGACGACCAGAGGGCTGTTGGACTCGACCAGAATCGCCGCCCGGCACTTTGTGCTCATCTTTTTCTCCTCTTTTTTTAGGGGTACTTGGCGCCGGTTCAATCGTGCGCTTCTGCGTGCGCTTGGATCTTCTAAAAGCGTTTCTAATATCAGAGGAGAAGAATGTCCAGAATATCTTTAACCGGCGGAGCAACGTCTGACCGGCGGATAACTACGAGGCACCGGCTCGGGGAATGACAACACGAACGGAATTATCCTAAAAGGCCTGTTCCGGTTTCCGACGAGCCGCAGTCGACGCTCTCCCGGTATATGTCGACGCGCTCTCCGGGTATATATTGATGAGTGACGAGAAAGGCACGCGCACGTCAACGCACTATCGAGTCTGCGCAGAATGCGCGAACAGGTAAATTCTCACATCAAGCGGAAGTTTGCCCGATACGCTGTAAGAGCGCCTCATAATTGGCGCGTTCCGAGAAGAGCTTGAGATCGAACTCCTGTTGGCTGATCAGACCTTTGTCAATCAAGAGCTTGGCGACCACGTCGGCGGTGGCAAGAGCGGTTATCATGAGTTCTTGCAGCGTGAGAACGCCGTCCTTATCCAGTTGGCCCATTTAAAATTTCCTTTCCTTCGCCACCAAGTCGCTTCGCGATGGCGATTGTGATTCGCCGCGTTCGAAGTCGGTTTCGGGTAAGAGTGCCGCTGGAGTGACAGCTATGAGAAGCGACTTTCCGTTCCGTTGTTGTCGCCTTGCGCCGGCTAAGGGCGCGATCGGACTTCTAAGTGGTTGTTATTGGGAGACTCGATCTCGCTCAAAAACTCCCCAACGGCATTCCAGAATTCGTCGCGCCGCTCGATTCCATAGTGGCGCGCGCCGGCCAATGTTACGATGCGCTGCGGGCCGCCCCAGGCGTGCGCAAGCGCCGTGCCGTTCTCAACGGGAGTGACGTTGTCGCGTTCGGCGAGAACGAAGAGCGCCGGCACCTTGATCGCCGGCGCGATCGCAACCGCGTCGTAACGCCCATTGAGCAGCAAGCCGGTCGGCAACCAGGGATAGCGCTCCGCGCCAAGCGCGGCGAAGCTGTCGAACGGCGTGGCGAGAATAGCGCCGCGGATAGGGCGCGTCGCCGCCAGGGCGGTCGCAAAGTACGCGCCCAGGCTCCGGCCGAGGAGCACGATGTTCGACGGATCCACGTCGGGCCGTGCCACAGCGTAGTCGTAGATGATTTTGGCGTCGTCCAGCAAGGCCAGCTCGGAGGGTTCCCCCTCTGAGAGACCATAGCCGCGATAGTTGATGAACAGCCATCCCCAACGCTCCGGCTTAACGCCACGACTGATCAACCACGAGGTTTCGCGGCGCACACCGCCGAGGACAATCACCAGCGGAAAGTGCTGCCCCGGGAGCGCCTCCCCCGGATGCTTAAGCCACCCATGCAAGGTCACACCCTCGGGCATCTTGACGCGTACTTCTTCGATGCCGTTCTTGGGCGACGCAATCGAGCCGAGGTACGCCGGATCCGAACTCCACCGGCGAAACAGGAAACGCTGCTCGATCGGCTCAAGCATCAGGGAGCAGCCGATGGGCAGAAGCGCGACGGCAGCGGCAAGGGCGGTGAAAAGAGCTCGCATGGCTGGTTAGTTTATGCGGGATACCATCGGAAGTCGAGAAGGAGTGGAGGATTGCGACCATTCGTTCGCTTATTCTGAAAAGACAGTTTCCAACCACGAAGTGCAGTAGTCCGCTTGGTGGCCTTTGAATGGTCTCAGCCATTCTTCATGGAGATCACGAAGAACTGGATCCGATCGCGCCGGAAACACCGGCGCGATCGGATTGACGTGACTATGCTGTAATTACCTCTTTGAAGAGGCACAGCGCGCAGATTAACTATTTCTTTGCGGCGGCGCGCTGATCCGGGCCGGCATCGGCATAGC
>CAYZXN010000177.1:0-3646 GCA_964482425.1 uncultured Syntrophobacteraceae bacterium
CAACATCTTTTACCGTAAGAAGACTTCATGAACCTAAAATATCTGCTCGATTTGCATCCCTCGCCGTCCTTTTGTTATTGGCAATCGGTGCGCAAGCGGCGGCGGCTCAGAAAAGCTTTTTCAACGGCAAAACCGTCCGCATCATCGTCGGCGGATCCGCCGGCGGCGGCTACGATACTTGTACCCGCGTGATTGCGCGCCATCTGAGCAAGCACATTTCCGGCAACCCAAATATCGCGGTCGAAAATATGACCGGCTCCGGCAGTCTGATTTCGGCCAATCACATCTACAAAGTCGCCAAACCCGATGGCTTGACCATCGGCCACTTTATCGGGAGGGTTGATTTTTCAGCAGGTACTCGGCAAACCGGGAATCGAATTTGACGGACGAAGATTTGAATACCTCGGCGTTCCGGCACAGGACAACACCGTCATCGGCATTACCAAAGCCAGCGACGTCAGCAGCGTTGAGAACTGGCTCGCGACCAAGACGACGCTAAAGTTCGGCGGCGTGGGACCGGGTTCCGCCACAGACGACATCGCCAAGATTGTCCGGGCCACCGTCGGCGTGCCGATGCAACTCGTCAGCGGCTACAAAGGCACCGCCGATATCCGGTTGGCGATCAACAGTGGCGAGCTTCACGGCGTGGCAAACTCCTGGGAGTCCTTCAAGTCGGGTTGGAGCAAGGAAATAGAATCGGGTTCGGTGATCGTCGTGCTGCAAATGGTGCCAAACCAGCGGCATCCAGATTTACCCAAGGTGCCGATGATTACCGACATCGTGAAGGGCGAGGAAGCACGAAAAATTATCCAGGCGGGGATTTACGACTACGGAGCGATTGCGCGGCCTTACGTTCTGCCGCCCAACACCCCCAAGGACCGAGTCCTCACCCTGCGCAAGGGCTTAGCTGACACGTTGAAGGATCCGGAGTTTCTCGCCGACGCGAAAAAAGCCCGGCTCGATCTCGATCCGCTCAGCGGTGAAGAGCTGGAGAAGGTCGTCGCCCGCGTCTACAAGCTGGAAAAGCGGATCATAGAAAAGCTCAAAGAGATTCTGAGATAAGGTCTCGTGCGGGTCACAGTAGCTCGCGAAGGCTGGCAATCCTGCATCTTATGTTGCTGCGGTGTTTTACAAGGACATTGACTTGCGTGTCGTGAAAGCCTGGATGCGGGGAATCGGAATCGTAGCGACCCTTATAGGCGTTATGGCACTTCCTTTAGGTATGGGAGTGTCTCCTAAACGCGATACCAGTTTTTTGCTAACCTCGCGGATACTGGAGCGTTCATCAAGTTTAGCTTCTTCTTCATCGGAGTTGGCATCGTACTCTTGATTGTATCTATATTGATTGGTGCGGATGACCAAGACCGCTGATCGCGCTTCCCTTGGGGCGCAATTCGTCTGGTACCTAATCTCTCCTAGATTTCGCGAGACGGGTTAAGTTTGGAGATGCTCCGGGTAAGCGTATGGGGCGTCTCTTGATCAGATCGTCTATTTCCGATGTCCTGTACATCAGCAGGAAGTCGTTGATCGATGCAGTGAAAAGGGGTAACGGTGGCGAGAAGGACTGATTTCGCTGCTACCCGGAGAAGAATCTCTTAGCTATCTTCTTATCCCATCTCCGGTGGCGTAAACCACCAACGCAACAGTTGCTTTCCGACGGGCTTCTTTATTCTCTGCTGGTACTCGAATGCCGCCCCATGAACCGAAGACAAGATCTTCAACAGAAGCGGCGTGTAGATGAGACCGCCAATCAGGTTGTGGATCAAAAGGCACGAGACTTGTCACGGCATTGTCGCCGCCCGACCGAGCCGAGACTTGGTGTTCCATGAAGCCCCTATCCACTCTCCAAAGCGATAACGCCACCAAGGCCAAGGCTAGCAATAGAGAAGCTGCCGAACTGCTAAACGGTCCGAGGACGGGAGCTGCCATAAAAATCTCCTTGTCTCTTTATAGCGAAGACCTTATGTTCTAGCGTCTTCCTAGCACCAAACCGGCAAAACACAATCCATCCATATGAGGCGACAAAGCAAAGTTGACGGACGTTCTAAGAAGTCAACTCGCTCGCGAGCATCGTCAGACGTTAATCGGACGGTTGACGGATTGCTGTCTAGTATTGGACACACTTCAAAGAATTAAATCGCCTTGAAAAATGGATGACGTCAGGACGCGACAGTGCCCGCCTTCTGCACCGGGCGGCTTTTAGTTTCCGACCTCTCGCGTTCCATCTAAAGAACGACAAGATGTGCCTTTTTATTTGGAAAAGAGAAGAAGTTCACTATTCCTTCGAGGGATTGAACTGAACGGCGCTAAGTAATTGAGGCCGGTTGAGCTACGCCAACTACTCGGCGTAAGAATTGAATTTACCGTGTATCCGTAATTTGCCCGGCTGAGATCAAGTTGAAGGAGAGTTTAGTTCAATCGTAGCGCTAACAACCAGAGGCCCTCATGCGAACCAAGCTGATTTCGGCCGGTAATCATTTCTGCAGAACGTAATGCAGGTAAATCAAAGTGCCATTCTGAAATCCCGAGTATATCTTCGAACCCTTCACGCCTGCGAATTCCTGAAAAGGTCTGATCAGCCAATTGGGAAATAAAGCTTCAATAAGCAGAAGTTTTTTTTCATTGTCCAAGTCCAATGACCTGACAATATTAGCGGTAATATCTTCCCGTTTGACAATCGTCATACCCGACTGCTCCATCTGACGCTGTAGTACGGCAACATCATTTTTGTTGCGAAAATCAGCATAGAGGAAATAGCCACGGTGACGAAGGACTCTCTTTACATTTGCAAGAAAGGTTTCCATCGAGCCATAACAATGCGACGATTCAATGTTGATAACCACGTCAAAACGTCCAGCATCGAAAGACAATGATTCAGCATCGCCTTTGACGAAAAACAGTCCGTCCACGTCTTGAGTGTGCTGACAGAATTGAACGGCCTTGTGTGAAAAATCGAGCCCGGTTAACGTTTTGGGTTTTAGGTACCGTTTAACATAAGATGCGCCTCCCCCACGTCCACTACCGACTTCCAGCACATTTAGATCCTTTAGATCCACAGCACTGGCGACACGGTGATATAACTGGATGAAATAACGATTAGGCTCATCCGCTGCCTCCAATTTCACCATCTCACAGGGGTCTGGGGGCGCGTAACCATAATTCATAAATGCCCAGTCTTTTGTCTGATAATGGCCGGCCAAAAATTGATACCACCGCCGCCAGAGTAGCTTCTTGATGTGGGGAGAGATGCCACTCAGGGCGAGGATTAACTTGATGAGCATCAGCTTTGTTGGCTATCGACCATCGATTCGTTGCTCATTCGATAGTGCTTTCGGGTCTAAAGCTGACAGTCACGATCAGGTGTCTTGCGCTAAACACACCACCATTATCTCGCCCGGAGTCAGGAACAAAGCGCCCTGCATCGATCGTGGTTAGTTCTCGACTTCTTCTTCATAGCTAAATCGCACGTGCTGGGCTGCAGACGCAATGCCAGAATTGCTGTCGGCATCTGCAGGATTAATCGGCGGATCTTCGTGTCGAAGCGAAAAGGAGAAGTTAAGTTCCTCAAGCCTTATCAACATCCGGCATCGGCAGGTTGTTGGGTATGTCAACGAACCTTTGAGTACACGTAACAGTCCCGCGGCTC
>CAYZXN010000178.1:0-4566 GCA_964482425.1 uncultured Syntrophobacteraceae bacterium
CCAATTGAAACGGGCACGGATCACATTCCGGTTCAGCGGTACTCTCATCTGACTCAGGGCGTCGTCTACTCAAAGAATCTTTCGAGCTGTCCATCCAACCGCTTCCAGACCGCGCTCAGTCCAGCCGCGTTTTGCCCATGCCTTTGGCTTAACTTCCGACGCATCTGCCAGATCCCGATAAAATTGCTCTGTCAATGCGCTTCCGAGTCCAGGGTCCGAGCAATCAGACCGAGCTCGTGGTTCACAAGCAGGCTCAGATGATCCAGATTGGGCGATCCGATCACGCACATTCGTCGTCAATTACGGCTGTTTTGGCGTGGAGCTTTCGCGGCGCGACATACTCATAGATGCGAACGCCTTCGCAGCCGCACGTCAATAACCCGTCGCAGCTCCAAACGAGTCAAAGTGAAATCGCACTTCTACCCCGGCACGCGCTCTACCTGAGAGAGCCCGTGCAAATCGCCCTCCAATCTCATCAGCGGCAAGGATAAAGGATTCCAGGCGTATGCTCCTTCCAGCTGCCTCAATCGCCGAGATCATCGCATCATAAAGATCATCTCCTTCCGTGAACAGGCGGAGAGAGTTATTCCCACATTGACATCACGCACGCAGAGCGCCCGCCCTGCGGGCACATCAGCTCACTTTCATGATTTCGTATTCCGACTGCCGGGTTCATTTAACGCTCTCTCCCAAAAACCCCTGGCGCGGCACACTAATAGTGTTTGTATGAGCAAGGGAAGTGCCAGCAGTTTCTCCCAATTCCTGTGTTTAGCCGCGACGCCTAATCTCATAAATGGGCAAAATCAGCGCATTGATTTGAAGAACCGCGAAAGTTGATGGCGCCGTGAACTAAACGTTAAATTACTCGATGAAAGAGGCAAACTCATGCGGTCGGCGCTGCCAAGCTCTAGCCGGTCGTACTACAAAAATCATTCAAACACGAGGCGATCAATCTCAATCCAACCAACCCCAACGCCACCGCGAGGCTGCGGATGATCCATTCGCCGCGAATTCGCTGTGACAGTCGCGCGGCGATCTGTGCCCCGATGATGGCGCCGATGGAAAGCCCGACGGCGCGGTGAAACCCGCCGTGAAACAGGCCAGCCGCGACATGTGTCGCGCTGCCTGTGAAGGCCGTGATCGTCAGGACAAACAGCGAAGTCGCGGTGGCGATATGGATGGGGAAGCGGAGCGCATACACGAGCGCGGGCACGTAGAGAAACCCGCCGCCGATGCCGAAGAAGCTGGAGATAAATCCGAACACCGTGCTTACGCCCGCGCCCGCTATCAGGGCGGGACGATCCAGACTCAGAGCCTTTCTTGTTTCACTCCCGGCTCGCGCGATCCCTGCCGCGGTTTTCTTGCCGGAGTTAAAAGTTAAAAATGTCGCCATCGCGACTAGCAGCAGGCCAAAGACTACATTGAAGCGCCCCCGGCTCATGGCCGTAGTCGCGAGTGCGCCGGCCACCGCTCCGGGTATGGTCGCCACCGCAAAGATCACTCCCGATTTGAAGTGGATTCGATCGGATCGCGCATAGGCGAGCGTCCCGGAGAGGGCGTTTAAGAAAACCACCGCCAGTGAAATACTCGTGATCGTTTCAGGCGCCTCGCCCGGATAAATGAAAAGCAGTGCGGGGACGAGAACAAAGCCGCCGCCGGCGCCGATCAGCGTTCCAAAGCCGCCGGCAAAAAAACCCAACGGTATAAGCCACAGAAGTTGCAGGTATGGATCTACCGACACTTTTATCTTTCATCTCGTGGATAGTTCAACCAACCCCTGCAAACAGCGATCAATGAGCCGTATAGTAAAGCTCGCCTTTCCATCGCTTGCCTAGTTGCTACTTAACTTTCCCACAAAATATTTCTCCAGCATCGACTGAGCCGCCGGACTATGCGGCCGGCCGTAGCCCTTGGTATTGAAAGCTTCCGTGGCTTCCTTGCCGCACCAGTCGGTCAGTATTTTTGGCGGCGCCGGATGCATGGGGACATAGCTGGTAATGTTGTAAACGTTGTCTTCAATGGCCATCCAGCAGTCGGAAGCCGTGTTGTGCCGCGCCAACTCCTGGAATGAAATCAACCGGGGTTTCTCTGCCGCGAACTCTTCAGGTTGACTGCTCAGGGCAGCCAGAATTCCAATGGTAGCGGTGCTCGCCACAAACGCGATAAAGACAGAATAGATGAATTGTTTCATAGCCAGGTAAAGTCCTCCGAGTGAATGCGGCGAGCCGGAACTTTGTGCCTGCGAAGCTCCCTGCGCGCGAGTTCGATGAGAGGACTCGGACCGCACAGGTAAATTTCTCGGGCAGAGAACTCAGGGCAGCAGGCTGAAACGAACGATGCGCTAAGAGGTCCTTCGCGCGCAAAGTAGTGCATCCATAACCGGAACCCGGCTACTTCCGATGCGATCCTGTCAAGCTCGGATAAAAAATGGGCGCGCATCTCATCCTGAACACAGTAAATCAGATCGATGTCCACAGGCTCATTGGAAGCGAGCGTGCGCGCGCGGCTGAGAAACGGAGTCAAGCCGATGCCCCCGGCGATCCATAGCTCGCGCGTTGATTTTTGCTTCAAGGGAAAAAACTCACCGTAAGGCCCTTCAACAACAGCTTCACTGCCCAGGGAGACATTCTGCAGAGCGCGGGTCGCATCGCCCGCATCTTTGATGATGACGCGCAGCACCGTTTCGCGCGGCGATGAAGACAGCGTGTACGGGTGTTCCTCGTTTCGCCCCGAAGCAAGCCCGGGATCCAGAGGCGTTAAATAGACAAATTGCCCCGGAGCATAGTCGAGCAAGCGGTCTTCAGGCTGCAGGGTCAGCTCAATGATTCCAGCACCCGCCCTCTCAGCGCTTACAATCCTGTAACGGGAGCGTCCGTAATGGCGAGCCAAGAATACCCGATAAAGAAAAGCGCAAAGCGCCAAAAACCCGTAACCCAACCAAATGGCTCTCCCCGAAACCCCAGGGAGAGCGCGACTTAGCGGTACCGCGTGAGCCACTCCCAACACCACTGCAATACCGGATAGGCTATGCAGGGCTTTCCAGCGCTGATACTTCGGCCGACCGAAAAACCAAAAAAGGTCGGCGCCAGAAAAACGGCCATCGCCGTGAGAGCCAGCCATCCGGCCCATACACTCCAGGCGCTTGGGTCGGGAAACAGCACGGCGGCCGAGGCCTTTACCGACACGGGGGCAGATGCGAAAGCGAGCAAAAGCGGATGCGCCATGAGCAACAGGAACGAGAGCGCGCCCAGAACATGATGGATCTTCCACAAGCGCGTGAGACCACCAAACCAGAGGTCGAAACCGGGAATGCGCACACTAATGAGCGCAGCCACGAGCAGGAATGAAAGGCCCAGAATGCCGGAGGCGCGGCCTAAAAAAGCCAGTACACCAGCCGCAGCCGCGTTCTGGCCGAGCCGCACAAAGGGAATCGCAACCGCGAGAGGCAACAGCGCCAATAACACCAAAACTACAAGCGCGGCATTGACTGCGCCATCCTGGCTGCGGCCCAAAGCTGCCCTGTCGAAGTCTTCCTTTAGAAGGCCCGCTTTTCTATGCATTTTTCCCGCAGTAATGCTGGAGTGACTCAAACCGCAGACATACTCAACAGCTTCCGCCCGAGCAAAACGCTTGCAATTAAGTGCACAGAGATTGGAACGATCAAACGGATGAATGATCGGAATGAAATCCGACAGGCGATCGCCCGCCATCTTAAGGTTGTCGCGGCGTTACAATTAGAAACCGGGTCCCGGCCGGATCTTGCGACCCCGGCCGGTGTTTTTCCGGTTGGCTACTTCGAGCCGCCACCTTTTCCAGCGCCGCCGCCAGGCCCCATGCCGCCCGCGCCCGGCCCCATCCCGCCTCCGGGGCCCATTCCACCTCCGGGACCCATGCCGCCGCCCTTTACCGGCGGCTCGTCAGGAATCTTCACGCCCCGTTCCTTGGCGCGCGCCAGCATGCGATCGTGGTGCTCCTTACGGAACTTTTCCCGGTCCTGTTCGGTTTTTGCGCTGCGCATGCGGTCGCGATATGCGGTGCGCTCTTTCTCCGTCATGAGCTCGCTGCCGTAGATCCGTTCCTGATCTTTGGTCTGCGTTTGAATTTTCTGCTTCGTGGTATCTTCCTGAGCCGCCCAGAGCGGATTCCCCGAAACAAAGAACGCGCCTGCCAATATGGTTACAACTATCTTTTTAGGTTGCATCTTTTCCTCCTTACGATTTAGGTCCGGCTGTTCCAATTTCACAATCACAAACGCTATGAGCGTAGCAACGGATCGCTACCGGAGACATTGGAAGGCTCGGTTTCCGCCATCACCCAACCGTCTTCCTCATCGACTTGCCGCGTCCCCTAACTGGAGGGCTCATCCGCAGACCCGGGACTCTCGCCGAGCGGGCAAGGCGCCGCCGGAGTCTGCTGATGGAACACCTGCGGTTCGACAGTGATCTTGCTTTTGATCGAGTTGGAGACGAAACAACCTTCTTTTGCCTTCTCTAAGATCCGTGGCATGCGCGCGAGATCGCCGGCCGAGGCGAGCACCACTCTGGGATTCACAACGATCTCGGTTAT
>CAYZXN010000179.1:0-21001 GCA_964482425.1 uncultured Syntrophobacteraceae bacterium
CTTCGAAACAATGTCGGATTAGGGCTAAGTCTCACAGGCGCATAGCCTTCGTTCCGGAGGCCTTAACCCCTCCAACCGTTGGAAGAGACCTTTGTTAGTCCGTATCCCAACCGCCGCCCAGCGCTTTGTAAAGCGCAACGAGATTCGATGCCATGATCGTCTCACTCTGGGCAAGCTCGCTCTCCGACTCATAGAGCGCGCGCTGCGATGCCAGGACATTGAGAAAATCCACCAATCCGCGGGTATGAAGCTCGTCAGCCATCTGCACGGCGCGGCGGTTGGCAGCAACGGCAGCGATCAAAGAGCGATAGCGCGTCTGTTCGTTGGCGTAACTCACCAGAGAGTTTTCCACGTCTTCGAACGCCGTCAAAACAGTCTTCTCATATAACGTTAACGCTTGTTCCTGCTGCGCACTGCGCACGGCGATGCTCGCGCGAATTCTGCCGGCGTCGAAAACCGGCCAGAAAAGCGCCGGTCCGATGGACCAGAAGCGGCTGGGTGCGGTGAATAAATCGCCGGCGCTGATGCTCTGAACACCAAAGCCCCCGCCCAGAGAAAACCTCGGATACAGATCCGCGGTGGCGGCACCCACTTGAGCCGTCGCCGCCGCCAGCAACCGCTCGGCGCGCCGGATATCCGGCCGGCGCCTGAGAAGTTCGGCAGGCATGCCGACGTGGGCTTGCGGCGGCAGGGCGGGCACCGGCGCGTCGCCGCCGAGTTCGGCAGACAGCGCGCCGGGCTGCAGCCCCAACAGGATATCGAGACGATGCGCGCTTTGTTTCGCGCCGCTTTCCAGGACGGGAATTTCTGCTGCAATTCTGTTCACCTGACCTTCGGCTTGCGCTACTTCAAGATCACTGGAAAGTCCCGCTTCAAAGCGCACGCGCGTCAGTTCGAGCGTCTCCTGCTGCGCCTGAAGATTGGAGCGCGCCACCGCCAGCCGGCGCTGAAAACCGCGCAGGTCAATGTAATTTCTCGCCACATCGCCAAGTAGAGTAACCAATGTCTGGCGCCGCTCTTCGACCGATGCGTCGACACTGGCATCGGCCGCTTCGACGCTTCGCCGCACGCCGCCGAATACGTCGAGTTCCCAGCTGGCATCGAAGCCGGCTCTAAAAAAATCCTGCGCGCCGTTGACGCCCAACGAAGACGAGCCGTCCCTGCCGGACGAGAAAGCGTTCTCACTGGCACGGCTGCGCGTGTATGAGCCCGAAGTTTCCAACGCCGGCCATTGCCCTGCCGCCGTGACGGCGCGCAACGCGCGCGATTCACGAATGCGCGCTTCAGCCAGACGCAGATCCAGATTCGACTGCGCGGCGCGCTCCACCAGCGTATTGAGCAACGGATCGTTGAACTCAGTCCACCAGCGCGCCAACCCGGCAGAGCGAGTATCGATGCCCGCTTGTTGGGCCTGGTTCCATGCCGCCGGAACGACAACTTCAGGCGGCCGATATTGAGGACCGACGGCGCAACCGGCAACCATGAGGCCCATAACGGCACCGGCAGCCGCCATTTTTGTGCTCGATGCATTTGAAATCATTTCTTTGTTCCTCACTTTACGAGACGGTGCATGGCGCTCTCTACGTCAGTCGATGCCGGAACATCCATGAGGCGGCCGACAGCGTGACCGCGGCCATGAGCGCCAGCGGCCAGAGTTCGGGAATCAACAGAGCCAGACCTGCGCCTTCCAGATAGACGCGATGGGCGATATCGATGGCGTAACGTAACGGGTTGATCAAAGTTAGATACTGGACAAAGACCGGCATACTGCTGATCGGCGTGGTCAAGCCGGACAACAGCGCAAACGGCATGATCAGCATAAACGAAAAAAGCATCGCCTGTTGCATGGTCGCTGTGATCGAGGACAACAGCAAGCCTATGCCCACGGCCGCCAGCAGGAAGACGCCGAGACCGGCATATAACGTAACCATGGATCCGGCGAACGGGATGCGAAACCAGAGCTGCGCGACCAGTAGAACCATGGTCGCCTGCACAATTCCGACCAGAACCGCCGGCAGCGCCTTGCCGGCCATGATTTCGGCCGGGCGGAACGGCGTCACCAGCAACTGATCGAATGTTCCCTGCTCGCGCTCCCGCGCCACAGACATGCCGGTCAGTAGCAGCGTCTGAATCAAAGTGAGAGTACCGATCAGCGCCGGAATCATGTGCCAGCGGGTTTCGAGATTTGGGTTGTACCAGGACCGGGTCGTCACCTTGATCGACGCGCCGCCCAGACCGCGATCGTTGCGCCAGCCGGCATTGAAAACATCAACGATCTGACCGACGTAACCGATGGCCGTGCCGGCGGTGTTGGAATTGCGGCCGTCGGCGATGATTTGCACCGAAGCGGCCGTACCGGAGAGCAGACGCCGCTCGAAGTCATGGTCGATCTGAATCACCAGCAGGGCGCGCTGCCTATCGATGATGTCTTTGACATCTTCGGCGCGCTGCAGGTTGGCGACTCGTTGGAAGACCCGCGAGCCGTCGATGCGCGCCAGTAACTGGTGTGAGGCCGCGCTACGATCGCGATCGAGCATTGCGTACGGCACATGGTTCAAATCGTAGGTGGCGACGTAGCCGTAAATCAGGCACTGCAGAATTGGCGGTATGATGATACTGAAACGGCTGCGCGGATCCTTGAGAATCGCCAGCAGTTCCTTGCGCGCCAAGGCCATAATGCGAAGAAAAGCGTCTAACATTAGCCTCAATCCAGCCTTTTCCGCGTTACCCTGCGAGTGAGAGATGCCAGAATCGCAGCCATGCCTGCCAGAACCGCCGCATTCGGCAGGATCACCGGCCAGATATCGCCGGCCAGAAAGATCGTTTGCAGAAGCGCGACGTAGTAGCGCGCCGGCAGCACATAAGTAATCATCCGCACCAATTCCGGCATGCTGCGCAGGTCGAAGAGAAATCCGGACAACATCACGGCGGGAAGAAAAGAGACCAGCAAGGTGATCTGGCTGGCGACGAATTGGTTTTTTACTGCGGATGAAATAAGCAGGCCAATGCCCAGCGCCACCAGCAGATAGAGCATCGACACGCCCGTCAGCACAATCACCGAGCCGCGAAAGGGAATGTTAAAAAGGAACTTGGCTGCCAGCAAACACAGCGCCAAGCCGATCATGCCAAGGGCAAAGTACGGAATCGTTTTGCCGAGCAAAATTTCGTCCGTTCGCACCGGCGTCACGAACAATGCCTCGATAGTGCCGCGCTCCCATTCGCGCGCCATGACCAAAGCGGTCAACAAGGCTCCGATCAGCGTCATGATCAGCACGATCAATCCCGGAACTAAAAAGTACCGGCTCTCGTTGGCCTCGTTGAACCACATGCGGTTCTGCACCACCACCGGACCGGCAGACACCGTCATCGCTTCGCCGGCGCGGCGCGCCGACCATTGGCCGACCGCGCCCTGCGCATAGTTCTGGATGATGCGCGCATTGTTGGCATCGACGCCGTGCACCAGAATCTGCACTTCGGCGCCGCCGAGCGCCAGGTTGCGCGCGAAATCAGGGCGGATACGGATGATGCCATCGAGCTTTCTCTCGAGCAGGAGTTGTTCGGCCCGCGCCATTGATGTCATCATCCGCGCATCGAAATAAGGCGACAGCTCAAAGCCCGCGGCCACTTCGCTGGCCTCGGGGGTTGGGTCTTCGACAACGATGGCCACCGGCACATGGGTGACGTCCAGGGTAATCCCATAGCCAAATAGCAGAATCAGCAGGACGGGCATGACGATGCCAATGGCAATGCTGCTGGGATCGCGCACCATCTGGCGCGCCTCTTTGCGCACCAAGGCGCCGATTCGGAGCGCGCTGGCGCGCACTGCACTGTGATTGCGAAGCAGCGCGATCATGCGGCACCTCGCTCCTTATCATGGGCCCTGGCCGCCTCGACAACGGCAATGAAAGCGTCCTCCATATCCGGCGCTGGTACCGTATCCGTGGCGGCTCGGCTGCGGATCTCCGCAGGCGTGCCCTGGGCCAGGATCCGGCCGGCATCCAGGATCGCGACACGATCGCAATACTCTGCTTCTTCCATGAAATGGGTGGTGATCACGACAGTCACCCCTTGTTCGGAGAGCGCGGTAATACGCCGCCAGAATTCACGCCGTGCCACAGGATCGGCGCCGCTGGTCGGCTCGTCGAGAAACAACGTTTCAGGCTGATGCAGCAGCGCTGCCGCCATCGCCAAGCGCTGCTTAAAGCCGCCCGGCAAATTGCCGCTCGGTAAGTGGACCAGCGGCGTCAGCTCGAACTGCTCCAAGGCCCACGCGATACGCTGCGTCTTTTGCGCACCGCGCAAGTTATAGGCGCTGGCGAAAAAATCCAGATTTTCGCGTACCGAGAGCTGGCCGTAGAGGGAAAATTTCTGCGCGACATAGCCGATGCGCTGGCGCGCCGAGGCCCGCGCACGGCGCAAATCCGCGCCTGCAACGCGCAATCTGCCGCTGCTGGCCGGCAGCAGACCGCACAGCATTCGAAATGTCGTGGTCTTGCCCGCGCCGTTCGGGCCGAGTAGTCCGTAGATCTCGCCGCGCCGGACTTCAAAACTGACACTGTCCACGGCCGTGAAATCTCCAAAACGCCGCGTCAGATCGCGAACTTCGACCACCGCCGGTTGCGCAGGAGGTAAGGGGCCTGAGGAGCCCTGGGAGGATGGGACCTGGTCTGGAGGACTGGCCGACACATAAAACGGCTGATTAGCGGATGAGGAAACAGATCCTGGTGAAGATCCGGAGAGGCTTCGCCGCAAGAGCATCATGAAGCCGTCTTCGAAGCGCGGCTCTGCGCGGGCCGCGGTTACTCCATAGAAGCTCAACCGAGACGGGTCATCGTTTTCTTGATCTGGTTTTTCGCTCTCATCCCTCATCTCTGCCATGACGAAACGCACTTGCCCGCCGTCAGGCACCGCATCGATCACGTCAGGCTGATCCAACAGGCGCGCTTGAAATTCCCTCGCTTTTTGTCCGGTCGGCGGCTCGGCACGAAAAACTCGACGCGCCGCCAACGCAGTCACTTCAGCGGGATTTCCGTGCGCCAGCACATGCCCCTCATGCATGACGATCACGAGGCCGCAACGTTCGGCCTCGTCAAGATACGATGTGCTCAGCAAGACCGTTAGCCCTTGATCGCCGACCAGTTGCAGAATAATGTCCCACAGCTCGCGCCGGGAAAGCGGATCGACCCCGACCGTCGGCTCGTCGAGCAAAAGCAGTTCCGGCGCACGCACCAAGGTGCAGGCCAAACCGAGTTTTTGTTTCATCCCCCCTGACAGACGTCCGGCCAACCGTCCGGTAAACGAGCCCAGCGCGGTCATTTCCATCAGCCGGGGATAGCGCCGGCTTCTTTCTTCCACAGAAACGCCGTGCAGATCAGCATAAAGATCGAGGTTCTCCTGCACGCTCAGGTCTTCGTACAAACCGAACCTCTGCGGCATATAGCCGATGCGGTCTTGCACTCTTTGCGGCTCGGCAGCGACGTCAAAATCGAGAACTCTCAACCCGCCGGAGTCAGGCGCCATCAGGCCGGCGGCCAGCCGGACGAGTGTAGTCTTGCCCGCGCCGTCCGGCCCGACCAGAGCCGTCAACGTGCCATACGCGGCCTTGAAGGAAACGCCATCGAGAGCGTGGACGATCTCTCCACTCTCGCGCCGGAAGGATTTACTCAGATCACGAGCTACGAGAACGTGGCTCTTTTCTGAATGATCCATCATTGGCTCCCGCCATTTGGATCGAGATGAACGCTGGCGGGCATACCCAAACGCAACTCATCGGCCGGATCTTTGACAAACACCCGAACTTCATAAACCAGGCTGCTTCTGAGTTCTTCGGTTTGCACGGATTTGGGAGTAAATTCAGCCACCGGCGAAATGAACCCGATCCACCCTTCGAAGCGCCGCCCGGGAAAACTATCCACCGAGACAGCGGCTCTCAATCCCTGGCTTATCTTTCCCAAATCAACTGCCGCGATGTAGGCGCGCACCCACTTCGGATCGGTGATCGCAAGAGAAAAAACCGGTCGCTGCGGCGAGGCCATTTCTCCTGGCTCCATGACTCGGGTACGGACGACCGCATCGACTGGCGCGATTAATTCCGCGTCCTTCAATTGCTGGCGCAGCACCCTGGCTTGCGCCTCCAAAGCCCTCAAGCGCGCCTCGTTCTCGTCGATTTCTTCGCGGCGCGGACCGGCAATGGCCAGGTCTAAAGATTTTTCAACCACTGCCAGCTTTGACTCGGCGACTTGGACGGCGGTTTTCGCGTTGTCGACGTCCTGCTGGCGCACGGCACGGCCGGCAGATATTTCCGCCGCGCTCCTCCAGCGTTCGTACTGTTGCCGCGCATTGGCGAGGTCGGCTTGCGCCGACTGCACATTAGCCCGCGCCTGGGCGATCTCTTCGGGACGGCTGCCGCTGCGAAGCCGTTTGACGATGTGACGTTGCGCTGCCGCTTGCGCCTCGGCTTGCGCCAACTGCGGCTCCAGACGGGAGGTGTCGAGCCGCGCCAGCACCTGCCCTTCTTTAACGCGGTCGCCTTCCTGCGCCATGACAGCAGCGATCCGCTCGCTATTATTGAAAGACAGCTGCACCTGGCGCAGATCGACATTACCGTAGAGCGCCAACACCGTGGAGGCGCTTTCCCGGCCGTTCCACCACCACGCCGACAGGACGCTAATGACGATCACGATCACTCCAGCAACTAAAATAAGGCGCTTCATAAGTCACCGGTTATCGGCGCGGCGAGAGACCCCGCGTTGATACAAGAGCGCAGGTGCGCATCGCCGCTGATGCTCCTCCGCACCGCTGGTCCTCCTGTTTCTTCGCTGACCGGTCTCCTCTCCTTGCCTGCTTCCTGTTTGCCGGTCATCTCGCACGCGCCCTTTCGGTAAGCACCCCTTCCAGAACCACGGCAGTGACGGTTGAAAATCCCGCCTGCAGCGTAAGGTTGAGTTCCGCCATCTTCGCCGGATTCATAATCGCCTCGGCGGCGCCCAGAAGAACTTCTATGATCAAACGCGTAGAGATATCTTTACGAACGACTCCCGCCCGGCGGCATTCGTCGAAGAGCTTGCCGAAGTACCTTTGAATCACCTGACGCCTGCGCTTTTGCACCAACTCGAAGATTTCCGGCGCTTCCCGGCGGATATCGCGCACGAACGGCGGCTGGATCTCCTCCGTGTGCTGCTGCAGGCAAGCGAGCAATCGATGCAGTGAAGCAAGGCCATCCTTGGAGAATCCCGCCGCGATGCACTCGAGATCGACTTCGACCGCGCGAAACTTATCCATAACCACAGCCCGCAACAGATCGGTCTTGCTTGGAAAACAGGCATAAAGGGTTTTTTTGCTCATCCCCAGCTCGCCGGCGAGGTCATCCATGGTGACGCCGCGGAATCCGTGCGCGAAAAAATGCCGCCGCGCCGAATCGACGATCCGCCGTTCGGCGGCATTGTCCTTGCGGCTCCGCTTCGGGGCGCTTTTCGTTGAACGAGCAGTCATGATACTCAGGAAACTGATTTAGTATAGATGGTTTCCTAGCGCCGCGCAAACCCGACGGATGAAAAGCGGGTGACGGCAAATGGAAATGGTTAGATTGCGGACGCTGAGAAAATGACTAAGCGACAATGAATCCCCGCTTCCTTCCTCCGTGCCGCGTGTCGACGCGTCTGCTTATTCGGGCGCCGTCCCTTTCCTGGTTTTTATCTGCCCCTTTCCAGGTTTCCTGGCGCGCCCGTCCGGATCGCCTTGGCACGCTCGGAACGGAAAAAGGATGTGCGGTCGAGGACCTTTTCCTGAAAGTCTTCCAGATACAGGTAGATCACTGGGGTGATGAACAACGTGATGAACTGTGAGACCACGAGTCCGCCAACGATAACCAGCCCGAGCGCTTGACGCGATGCGCCGTCGGCGCCGAAAGCCATCGCGATGGGAAGCGCTCCGAAAACCGCCGCGAGAGTCGTCATGAGAATGGGACGGAAACGGTCCATGCTGGCATCGTGGATCGCCTTATCGGCGGGCTCGCCGTTGATAACGCGCTGGATGGCGAAGTCGACGATCAGGATGCCATTTTTCTTGACGATTCCCATTAGCATGAACATGCCGACAAAAGCATAGAGCGATGCCTGTTCGCCGAACAGCCACAGCGTCAACAGCCCGCCAACCAACGCCGTGGGCAAGGTCGACAGCACCGTCAACGGATGCAGGTAGCTCTCGTAGAGGATGGCCAGGATCACGTACATGACAAATACCGCCAGCGCCATGAGAAGAGTCAAATCCCTGACGGTGTTTTGAAAAGTTTGCGCCTCGCCTTGCAGGCTCGCGCGCACGGTGGGGGGCACGATCTCTGCCGCGGCCTTATCGATGAAATCGGTGGCATCGCCGATGGCGACCCCGGGCTTCAGGTTGAAGAAGAGGGTGACGCTGGTGAACTGATTGAGATGATTGACCGCCTGTGGGCCGAGCGACTCTTTCCAAGTCACCAACGTGTTTAACGGCACCAGTTTTTTTCCGTCATCGGACTTGATGTGCAAAAGCGAGAGATCCTGTGGCTCCGAGCGCGCTGAGTCCTGGGCCTCGAGGATAACCTGATACTGGTCTTCGGGCTTTTTGATCAGATAGAGATAATTCTGCGCGTAGGCGCTGCGCAATAGCTGCAGGATCCGCGCTTCCGAGACGCCGTGCAGCCGCGCCTGCTCGCGGCGGATTTCAATGTCGAGGTTGGGCGTGTTGTTGAAAAAATCCGAAGACAAGCTGGCAAAACCCGGATAGGCCTGCAACCGTTCCATTAACTTGGCGGCCACTTCGTAGACCTGGCTGGGATTGACGCCTGAGAGTGAAAAGGCGTACTGCCCCTGGTTTTGATTGGTGGCGCCGGTGCTGATCTCGAGCACCGGCCGAGGCCGCATAAAGGCCATCACACCCGGTACAGAGGCCAATTTGCCCATCAATCCGCCGGCGACGGCATCGATCGGCGCTCGCTCGCTGGGGTCGGTGAGAAACGCGAGCAAAAATCCCTGGTTCGAAGCGAGAAACTGATTGTTGCCGGTCATCGTGAACGTCGCCCGCACGCCGGGGTCGGTGCGCAGTATTTCGTCGGCGCGATCCTGCAGCGCGTGCATCTGTCCCGGCGAAGAGCCTTCACGGCCGATCATCAAGCCGAAAATGAAGCTACTGTCACCCGGCGGCAGAAACGACTTGGGAACCACCATGAACAGCCAAATCGTGCCCGCCAAACAAACCGCCCAGGTAACCGCGGAGACCCAGCGAACGCGCAGAAACCACCAGAGCGCGCGGCTATAGTATTCGAGGAAGCGTCTCTCCAGACCTTCCATGCGCCGTTGCATCCAGGTTTTCCTGGATTCTTTGCCCCGGTCTCGCAGCATCCGCGCGCACATCAGCGGCGTCAAAGTCAGCGACACCAACCCTGACGCGAGGATGGCGACCACGATGGTCACCGCGAATTCGCGAAAAATACGTCCAACGAGGCCCGGCATGAAAATCAGCGGAATGAACACCGCAGCCAGCGAAATCGTCATTGAAATGATCGTGAAGCTGATTTCTCTGGCGCTGTTAAGGGTCGCCTGCAGCGCCCGTTCGCCAAGCTGCTCCATGCGCCGCACCGTGTTCTCCAGAAAGACGATGGCATCGTCGACCAGAAACCCGATCGCCAGCGTGAGCGCCATCAACGAGAGGTTGTCGAGACTGTATCCCAACAGGTCCATCACCACGAAAGTGATGAGCAGGGACAACGGCAGCGCCACGGCCGGAATCAATGTGTCCGCCGCGCGTCCGAGAAACACGAAAATGACGATGACCACCAGCACGAACGCAATGGCCAGAGTGAGTTGGACGTCGAGAATGGAATGAATAATGGTTTGGGAACGGTCGTAGATCGGCGTCAGGCGCACCGACCCCGGCAGCTCGGTGCCGATTAGCGGCAACAGGTCGCGCACGCTTTGCGCGACTTCCACGGCATTGGCGCCGGCTTTGCGGTTGACGGCGACAATGACGGTGGCGGCCGGCGGATCGTAACCGCGCACCCAAAAGCGCATTTTGATGCGCTCGTCCTGCACGGAATTTTTCACCTCGGCGACGTCGCGCAGGTAAACCGGCGCGCCGTTTTGGCTGCTAACAATCAGGTCGCCGTACTCGCGCGCATCCTCCAGTTGGCCCTGCGGCCGCAGCAGCAGCGTTCCACCCGCACCGTCGAACTGGCCCGCGCCGATGGTGCTGGTACCGTTGCGAATGGCGGCTGCCAGATCGTCGACGGAAATACCCCTGGCCCACATCATCGACGGGTCCGCTTTGATGCGCACCGCTGATTTGGCGCCGAAGACATTGACCCGGCTGACGCCGGACAAAATGCTTATGCGCTGGCCCACCTGGGTGCTGGCATAATCGTATAGCTGACCGGCGGTCACCGAATCGCTGGTGAGCGCGATGTACATGATCGGCTGATCGTTCGGATTGGTTTTAGAAAAAGTCGGCGGCGATGGCAGATCCACCGGCAGACTGCCGGTTGCCTGAGAGATCGCCGTCTGCACATCAGTGGCGGCGGCATCGATATTTTTGTCGAGAGCGAACTGGAGCGTCAGGCTGGTGTGTCCCTGAGTGCTTTTCGAGATCACCAGCTCGAGACCGTTGATCTGCATGAACTGGCGCTCGAGCGGAGTGGCGATGTTGTTGGCAACTGTATCCGGGCTGGCGCCCGGATAACTCGCCTGGACTTGAATGACGGGATAATCCACGGCCGGCAAATCATTGACCGGCAAGCGCAGATAGCTCATCACTCCGAAAAGAATGACCGACACCGTCAGGACCATCGTCATGACCGGGCGGCGCACGAAGAGCGCCGAGAAATTCACGATTTGTCCCCGCCCGGCCGGGAAGTCGGCGCATCCTGAAGCGATTGGGCGATGTGAACTTTGCCGCCACGCGTAACGCCGAGCTGGCCGGTCACCACCACCCGTTCGCCGGCCTCGAGTCCTTTGAGAACGACCACCAGATCGCCTTGCCGCTGGCCCAGGGTGACCGGTCGCAACTCCGCGCTGGAGTCTTCGTGTACCACGTAAACAAAAGAACCCTTGGCGGACAGCTGGGGCGCTTCGGCAGGTACCAAAATGGCCCCCTGCTGTATGTCCAAAACCAGCCGAATTCTCGCGAATCGGCCGGGCCAAAAATGCCGGTCTTTGTTATCGATGGTGGCCCGCAACTTGACCGTACCGCTCCCCTCCTGAACGGAGCTATCAATAAAAGTGAGGTTTCCCACACGCGGTTGTGCGCCGTCTTGCGCCAGCGTCACTTCTACCCGCAGCGTACGGCGCGCCATATTGCGCTGAACTGCGCCAAGGTCGCCTTCCGGAATGGTGAAGTCGGCGTAAATGGGCTGGAGCTTTTGAATCACCAGCAGCGGGCTGTTGCCCGGTGCGACTACGTTGCCGATGTCGACAAGCCGCTGTCCGGCGCGGCCGTCGATGGGCGAGCGGACGGTGCAGTATTCAAGATTGAGGCGTGCGGTCTCGACCGCCGCCCGATTCTGTTTCAGCTGCGCTTCGGCCACTTCTACGGCGATTTTTTTGGCGTCGAAATCCTGTCGTGAAACAGCGCGCGGATCGCTGACGCTCTGAACACGCGCAAAGTTGGTTTTAGCCAGATTCAGCGTCGCCTGAGCTTGCGCGAAATTGGCTTCAGCCTCGCTCAGCTGCGCCTGGTAGGGGCGCGGATCGATGGTAAACAAGAGGTCACCGGCCGTCACATCGGCGCCGTCGACAAAATGAATCTTGGTTATTCGGCCGCTGACCTGCGGCTGAATCGAAACTACTTCGCGCGCCGCAATCTTGCCCACAGCGTCGATGTAAACCGGCACGTCGCGCGCGCCAGCCGCAGCGACAGATACGGGCGCCGGCGGACGCTCCAAAGAAGGCGGGGCGTTTCTATCGCACCCTGCGATGGCCCCGGCCAGTAGAAGACCCGCGACCATGGTGACCGGCACGAGCCCTGAGCGAACAGTCAGTCGCTTCACGTTCAAGCCACGAGGCGTTGCATCTGCTTGTTTCGTTGAAGTGCTTTGTTACGAGTTTGTTCTTCCCATCGTCTCAGGCCGCGACGAATGTACTCCGGGTTCATACCGAGCGCCGTAGCTATCGAGTTGAAGGAAAAAATTCGCTCCGAGTCCTCGATAAAGATCCACTCACGAGCCTCGTCGAGTAGCACACGCTTTTTGCCGCCCTCGACAAGTAGATTCTCCTGAAAAGAGCGGACGCCGTCCTCCAACACCGCCAGCAGCAGTGCCTTTTCCGGCTCGAGCGCCATCCTGCGCCGGTAATTGCCAAAAAACTCATCCGCAATCAAAGCGTCCGGCTGGAAGAGAGAGCTGAGGCGCTCCTCCATAAAGCCTTTCTTCTCTTCTAAGACGTTTTTCTCTTCTTCGATTTCAAAGTTTTTGTCCTTCATATCCTCTCACATTCTACAGTGAGCCGGGGCTCACTAAACATTACAAAGCGCTACCTGCCAAACAGAGATAACGCTTCAGGGTTGTAGTACCGCCT
Organism: uncultured Syntrophobacteraceae bacterium; assembly: GCA_964482425.1. Taxonomy (GTDB): domain Bacteria; phylum Desulfobacterota; class Binatia; order UBA9968; family UBA9968; genus WHTF01. The sequence goes on from CAYZXN010000179.1 coordinate 12,540, forward strand.
AATTGCTTCCTCGCGCAGGCCGGCGCCCAGCAGCGCAAACCACGTTGCCTGCTCAACCAGCGTCTCTTTGGATACCCCGTAATCGACCGCCGGAACCTTGGGGTGGAGATGGAGCATCAAGGCAAAGCCGATATGTTGCACGAACCACACCCGCAAGTCCCGGCGCAACGGCGTCTCGCGCAGGTCCCCGGCTTTGGCCGCTTCCTTGAGGCAGGCTTCGAACTTGGCTATCCAGGCGCTGGCGAATTTCTTATGCGTTAACCGGACGAACCCCCCGTCCTCCAAGAGACTGCGCGCCAGCAGGCAATTCATTGCCTTCTTGTACGGATCCTCGGGCCGGTTCAGCACGTAATGCGAGATTGTAAAGTGAACCATCACCACCAAGGTCGAAGCGGACGGCTTGAGAGCCAGGATGCGGTTGAACTCGGCAAACGTCGGCCCCTTGGCGCAGGCATCCAACATGGCCGCGAAGAGCGATTCCTTGCTGGGAAAGTGCTTGTAAAGAAGCGCCTCGGAAACACCGGCCGCTTGGGCCAGCTCACGTGTGGTCGTACCATCGAAACCTTTCTCAGCAAAAACATCGCGCACTGCTTCGACGATTGCCTGCCGTCTTTCCTCCGCGCTCATTCGCACACCATTGACCATGTGAGTTAGTTAACACTCACTAACTATGGTGTCAAGCCTTTTTCCGATTAAAATCCGTATCGCTTTTCAGGTTGAAAAACGCACGGCTTGGCTGTTCCGAATCGGCTACTTCTCAATTGCCAAGCCGAACGCGGAAAACACTTTATCCAGTCGTTGCATAAAGAATCTGCGAAGACGTCGATAGAAATTTGTCGGGCCAAAATCCAGTCGCAACCAACCCTCAATCCGCGGGCTCAACATGATCCATGCGGATCGATCCGATGGATGGCTGGACAGCTACTTACAACTGCGGTAAGGGGTTTTATATCGTGTGCGGGTGCGCTAAGTTGAAGTTAACTTTTTTGCCTCGCTTGTGCCGTTCCTGGATTGTCGCCTGCGCTCAACCGCATCGTCTGCGCAGGCCAGTAAGCCATAGCGGGCGGATTGGACGGACCCCATGAAAAAGGTCACCCTTTATAGTTCCAGCCGATCGTTACTGCGCGGGTCACAAGCTGCGAGCGCCGCGTCGAAGCAACACGAGAGTTCCGCGCCAGCTCGCGAGGCATCCGCCGCACCCGCCGGTAAGAAACCACGCTTTTCATGGCGCCCGGCGCATAGCCGCCGTGAACCCCTTCTCTGGATCACCGCCGCCGGGCTGTTCGCTTTGCTCCTGATGTTTGTCTATCGGGGGATGGCGCCTTCAGTTCGCGAGATTACCCAGGAAGATATACGCGCTGCCGTGCTTCACACACTCGAGACCACTCCCCTGCCTTCTCCCTCGGCCAAGGCATACGAAGTCATTCGCCCTTCCATCGTTCGAGTCCGGGGCATGGAACCGGACAAAGCGGGCGGCGCTGACAGCGAGAAAAACGTCGGCACCGGCGTCGTCATCGTCGATAAAGGCATTATCCTCACTAATCTTCACGTTGTGCTCGGCGCCAAACGGGTGCGCGTGGTATTTGCCGATGGTCTTGAATCGGAGGCGACGGTGACCGGCATGCGTCCGGAGCACGACTTGGCCGTGCTGCAAGCGCAGACGATCCCCGACGACCTCATCGCGGCCACGATGCGGTCCACCGCCGATCTCCGATTGGGCGATCAGGTCGTGGCGGTGGGTTTCCCATTCGCAATCGGACCGTCCGTGACGGCCGGCGTGGTATCCGGTTTACGACGCGAATTTCGCTCGCCCGAAGGCAAGCGCCTGCTCACCAACCTCATTCAGTTCGACGCGGCGGCGAATCCGGGAAGCTCCGGCGGCCCGCTGGTTACCAACGAAGGTGAGGTTGTTGGCATCGTCACCGCGATCTTAAATCCTACGGATCAGCGTTTCTTCGTCGGCATCGGGTTTGCTGTTCCGATCGAGAATGCCGCGGCAGCCGCCGGACTGCCACCGTTCTAAAACGTAAGAAATATCAGGATCGGAAGGTCTTACCATGGAGAGCAGAGAAATTAGTCGCAACGAAATTGCGTCGCTTATGGAGCGCATCCTCTATGAGGTGAAGAAGGTTATCGTCGGCCAGGATTATTTTCTTGAGCGCGTGCTGGTCGCCGTTCTGGCGCAGGGACACTTGCTGGTCGAGGGCGTCCCAGGGCTGGCCAAGACCCTCACGGTCAAGACCCTCGCTAGAACGATTCGCGGTTCATTCAAGAGGATTCAATTCACGCCGGATCTCGTTCCGGCGGATCTGGTGGGGACGCGCATTTACAATCAGAAAACCGGCGACTTCATGACCGCTCTAGGTCCGGTCTTCACCCATCTTCTTCTTGCCGACGAGATCAACCGGGCGCCGGCAAAAGTGCAAAGCGCGTTGCTCGAGGTCATGCAGGAACGTCAGGTCACGATCGCCGGTGAAAGCCACCGCGTTCCCGAGCCGTTCCTGGTGATGGCCACGCAGAACCCGATCGAGACCGAGGGGACGTACCCGCTACCGGAAGCCCAGGTCGATCGTTTCATGATGAAGGTGCTGGTGGGATATCCAACTGAGGAAGAGGAGTTCGTCATCGTTGCAAGAGTGACCGGTCTTCCCAACGACGTCGTCCCGGTGGCCACCACGGAGCAGCTGAGCACGCTCCAGCGCGAGTGCCAGAGCGGGTATGTGGATCCGTCGCTCATGCAATACGCCGTACGGCTCGCTTCGGCTACGCGCGATCCCGAGCGTTACGGCGTCTCCGAGCTTGCAAAGTTCATATCATTCGGAGCGAGCCCGCGAGCCTCCATTCATCTCATCGAGGGCGCACGGGCATTGGCGTTTCTGCGCGGACGCGGCTACGTTTTGCCCGAAGATGTGACCGATCTTGTGGCCGATGTATTCAGGCACCGGATCGTGCTGACGTATGAAGCGCTCGCTGAGGGGATCACGGCGGATCAACTGGTTCAACGGGTCATGCAGCACATACCGGCTCCCGACAGGCCGCTGGAAACCCATGTCAAGCTCGGCGCAAGCTCTTGAATTTGTCGCGGCGCTTGGCCGGTCGTCCGGCGCAAAGGCTTCGGCGCCGCCGTATGATTTGGACATCTTGAACGGATGAACTTCACAGACGGTTTGAACGGGTTGTAATCGTCAGGACAATCGACTTATGAATCCTTTTCACCAACCGGCTCGGGTGAACCCGGGCGCTTCCAGCGGTCCCGTGGCTCGTGGCTCCGGAGCCGAGAACATCCTGCGGCGCCTGGAATGGACCGTCATCCGTCGCCTGGACGGGCTGCTGCATGGCGATTACCGGACGCTGTTTCGCGGTTTCGGTCTAGATCTGGCCGATTTGCGGGAATATCAGTACTACGACGACGTCCGTTACATTGATTGGAACGTCACGGCGCGCCTGCAGACGCCGCATGTCAGAGTGTACAACGAAGACCGCGAAGTGACGGCATGGTTCCTTCTCGATCTCAGCCCGTCTGTCGATTTCGGTTCACGGGTTAAAAAAAGCTCGGTGTCCACCGAATTCGTCACGGTGCTGGCGCGGCTTCTTACGCGCCACGGCAATCGTATCGGCGCACTATTCTACGGCGACAGTGTCGATACCGTGATTCCGGCGCGGAGCGGCCGGCGCCACGTGCTCCATATCCTCCACAAAATACTTTCCCGGCCGGCGCGGCTCAGTAATGGCGCAACCAACCTGCGCGATTTGCTGCAGACCGCTTTTCGGGTCATGCAGAGACGATCGCTTGTGTTCATTGTGTCGGATTTTATCAGCCAGCCCGGGTGGAGCCAGCCGTTGGCGCATTTGGCGCGGCGCCATGAGGTCGTTGCCGTACGGCTCTATGACGCCTTGGAGATGGAGTTGCCCGACCTTGGGCTCCTGGTCATGCAGGATACCGAGACCGGCGAGCAATTGTTCGTCGATACCCATGATCGGGCATTCAGAAAGCGGTTTGCTGCGGCGGCTGAACGGCGCGAGAACGACCTTCGATCGGCCTTCAGTCAGGCCGGCGTGGATACTCTGGAGTTATCCACCCAGGATAATCTTGTCGATGCGATACTGCGATTCGCCGACCTACGCAAGCAACGCAGCCAGTTGGCCGCGGGCGGAAGCCTGCCGAATCATCTGAGAGGGAGCCATGACTTTTCTATGGCCTGAGATGCTCTTGCTTCTCGTGACCTTGCCGGCGCTGGTTGCCGCATATGTGTATCTGTTGCGCCGGAAGAATAAGGCTGCGCTAAGTTACGCCAGCTTGAATATAGTGAAGGAAGCCATGGACGCGAGGCAGAAATGGCGCCGTCACATCCCTCCGCTGCTTTTTCTGGTGGCGCTGACAGCCATGATGGTCGCGATGGCCCGTCCTGCCGCCATGGTCACTTTACCGTCGCAACAACGCACCATCATTCTCGCGATGGACGTCTCGGGCAGCATGCGCGCTACTGACGTTGAGCCCACGCGCCTTGCCGCCGCTCAGGCCGCCGCCAAGGCATTTGTCGCCGAGCAACCCGCAAACGTGCGGATCGGCATCGTGGCCTTCGCCGGTACGGCGTCCGTGGTACAAACACCGACCCAGAATCGCGAGGACCTGATCGCGGCCATCGATCGCTTTCAGCTGCAACGCGCCACCGCCATCGGCAGCGGTATTATCGTCTCGCTGGCGACGATCTTCCCGGAGGCGGACATCGATTTGAGCTCATTGATCTATGGGCGTAATTTCTCCCGCGGGACGCCGCTCGATAAGAGTCGCAACACGGAAAACCCGCCATTCAAGCCGGTACCGCCTGGCTCCTATGCATCCGCCGCCATTATTTTACTCACCGACGGCCAGAGGACCACGGGCCCCGATTCGGTTGAGGCGGCCCGCATGGCAGCCGATCGCGGCGTTCGTATTTTTACGGTGGGATTCGGCACAAAAAGCGGCGACACTATTGGCTTTGAAGGATGGTCCATGCGCGTGCGCCTCGATGAAGAGACGCTCAAGACCATCGCCGACATGACGCGCGGCGAGTATTTCTACGCCGGCAGCGCAACGGACCTGAAGAAAGTCTACGAATCCCTGAATGCCCGCCTGGTCATGGAAAAAAAAGAAACTGAGATCGGCGCACTGTTTTCCGCGGCGGCAGCCGTCATGGCGCTGGCGTCTGCGTTGCTATCGCTTTTGTGGTTCAACCGGATCTTATAGCCGCTCTTCCGCTCTGCCGTAGCTCGATCGATCTGTTCGCCGTCGCCGGTAGGCGCTGCGCGGCCTACTTTCAACCAAACCCTTGCTGATTCTCTAACAGCGCTGCTATAAATCGAGGCACGGGCGCTCACCCGGACGAAGAGGAGAACGTGATGGCTTTACGTATCGGTGATTCGGAATATTACGCAATCGATGCTCATTCTCACCTGGGCAGGCGCAAGACGCCTTTAGGACACGGCGTGGCGAGTTTTCTCGGCGACGATTTGGTGCGCAATCTAGATGAAGCCGGTTTGGATTGCGCAGTGGCATTTCCTCTCGGAGCCTCCTACACCGATTACTCTGAAGCTAATGAAATCATGGCGCAGGAAATGTCCAAACATCCGCAGCGGATCATCAGTTTTTGTCGCATAAACCCGAACTTCGGCCCGCAAGCATCGGCGAAATCGCTCGACCACTGCTTGGGCGCTTTGGGGTTGAAAGGCATCAAGCTTCACCCGGAAATCGAGTTCTTCGATCCCAACGAAGCGGAGCTGATGGAGCCGATCTACGAGGCGGCGCGGCGCTATCGCGTGCCGATTATCTTCCATACCGGCATGTCGAGCAAAGCTTCACCCGGCGTCATCGCCGAGCTGGCCGCCCGGCACAAGGACGTCCCCGTCATTCTCGGACATATGGGCGTATCCGAATATGTGAAAGTCGCGGTGGCGGTGGCCCGGCAGAACGAGAATATATTCCTGGAAACCTCCGTCGTCGGTTGGATGCCGCTTCTGCTGGAAGCGTTTCGCGGCGTCGGCACGAGCAAGATCCTGTTCGGCTCCGATCATCCGTACAATCCGTTGCCGATGGAAGTCGAGAAGATATCGAAGCACGTGGCGAAGGCGGCGAAGCTCAAAGAGGACGACCTGAAGAAGGTGTTCTCGAGCAACTTCTTATCTCTGTTGGAATGGCGGCAGAAAGACTAAGGGCTTAAATCGCCGCGCAGAACCGAACCGTTTTGCTGGCTTCCGGTAGGACGCAGAACAAATATGTTTGAGATGGTGCGGTGAAGTCTGGAGGGTGTTAAATGCATCGATTGATAGAGCGACGTCGAGCCGCTACATTAGTGGCGCCATCGGCAGTTTTGCTGTGGATGTTTTTGAGTTTCAGCGCCGGATTATTCAAGGCGCAGGCCGCCGAAATGCCCGCGCTGCGCGCCAACTATGCAGCTTTTAGCGGCGCGTTCGCGCCTTTGTGGATCGCGGCGGACAAAGGGTTATTCAAAAAGCACGGCCTGAACGTCGATATACGCTACATCGCTCCTGCGACAGCCACCCAAGCGCTTCTCGCGAAAAACCTCGACATCATCAATCCGGGCGGTGAAATCGTCGAGGCGGGACTGAACGGCGAACCGGTGGTTTATATCGCCGGAATTCTCAATCGAGCCGTTATGTCGATTTATGCAAAACCCGAGATCGCCTCGATGGCCGATCTAAAAGGTAAAGTGCTGGGCGTCACTGTGCCGGGCGCAACCACCGACTTTGCCGCGCGCGTTTTACTCCAGCAGGCGGGTTTGATCCCGGGCAAAGATGTCAAATTGCTCTATCTGAAAGGCATGGTCGAAATCCTCGCGGGCATAAACCAGGGGCACGCAGTTGCCGGAATTTTTACGGCACCGACAACCTTAAAGGCCCGAAGTGCAGGCCTCAAAGAACTGGTCAATGTCACCGAGAAGAATATTCCGATGGTTCATGCCGGGCTTGCCACCACCCGCGACTATCTGCGGGCGAACCCTGATCAGGCGCGGCGCTTTCTGCAGGCTTATCTCGAAGGAATCAAAATCGCCAAAACCGAACCGGATCTGGCCAAACAAGTAATCGGCAAATACACCAAAACGACCGATCCCGACGATCTGGAAGATTCCTATCAGGCGTTCTTACCGGCGTGGGAGCGGTTGCCGCTCGTGCCGGCCGCAGCCGTCCAAACCTTGCTTGATTTCGCCAAGCATCCTGCCGCCAAAACAGCTAAACCGGAAACGTTGATCGATAATTCCATACTGATAGAGCTCGGTAAGTCTGGATTTGTCGATAAGCTTTATAAGTAGGCTTGTTCAAGGTATTTGTAGCGCTTATCGCAACGGCTCCATGGTCACTCCAGCAAAAATTGACATCGGACTTTTATCGCCGGCGACGCCCGACCGGCCTCACTTCAGGAGCCTCGAACGGATGTTACCGCCGGAGATTTCCCTCGTTCATGAAGGGCTCGGCTTGCTGCAAAGTTCTTATCGGGATCTCGAAGGAAAGACCGGCGAAATCACCTCGCGTGCCGCGGATTTCGTACGGAGGAACGAGGTCCATGGACTGATCATCACCGGAGGCTTCGTAACTCTGTTCAATCCAGACCTGGAAGCCCAGGTCGCCGAAGCGATCCGCATTCCGGTCACCGGCGCAATTTCATCGGTCAGCGCCGCACTTCGAGCGTTCTCGGTGACGAGATTGATGCTTGTGACGCCTTTCACTGCTGATATGAACAAGATCATCGAAAAGCATTTGAGTGACCTCGGCTTTACAGTTTTCTTCGGCCCTTCTTTTGATAGAAACCGAAAACCTGGAGCGGGCGTCGACATCTCTCCCGACGAACTCTTGCGCAGCGTGGAAGAAAGCTGGCGGCGCAATCCGGCAACCGAGGCCATTTATTTTCAAGGCGCCACCCTCGACCCGTTAACGATCATTCAACGGCTCGAGGACAGGCTCGGCGTTCCCGTTATCGCGAGCAATCCGGCAATGTTATGGAACATCTTGTCGAAGCTTGGTGTCAAATTGCCGATTCAGGGCTATGGTAAACTGCTATCGTCCTGGCCGGTCAGCGTCACTCGATCCTGATTGGGCGGACTGCTTTGGCGCCGGCTGTTTTCGCAGTCAGCAGTTTACCCTTAAGAAAGCCGTTTCTCAGAAAACACGATGAAAGCCGCGAAGCTTTTCAAACTCTTCGGGCTAATCATCTTTTGCCTTGCGGCTTACCTCCTGTATCGTGCGCTGCGCTGGTATAGTCCCGAAGAGATACTCCAATCGATTCGCGCCATTTCTCTGCCGCGTCTCACCTTGGCCGTGCTGTTCGTGGCGGGCAGCTACTTCTCACTAACGCTTTTCGACGCTCTCGCGGTCCGCTATGTCGGAGCCAAGCTTCCGTATCGCAGAATCGCACTAGCTTCCTTTTCCGCCCTATCGGTGGGTCACACGCTCGGCCTGGCCGCTTTGAG
>CAYZXN010000180.1:0-4721 GCA_964482425.1 uncultured Syntrophobacteraceae bacterium
ACAAGCTTTTCCTCGAAGAACCGAAGAAGTCGCTGGATAGTTTGTAAATTCGCCGCCTTGGGCCCGGCGATTGTAGAAAACCGTAATACCCTATGGTAACTTAACCAAACTTTAGAGAAGCACGCGATTAAACGAGGTTAGCGGCGGTCACCGGCGTGGCCGGTTCGCAAATCAGACCGTTACGGAGAGATGGCCGAGTGGTCTAAGGCGCACGCCTGCTAAGCGTGTGTACTCCAAAAGGGTACCGAGGGTTCAAATCCCTCTCTCTCCGCCATCTTTCCTTCAGTCTCGTCGGTCGCTCCATCCTCGCCTCACATCATTAACGCCGCTTGCTCTCTCCTTTCAACTCGGATTCCGCATCAAAACCGAGCGAGGGGCAAACCTGAAGGAGTAAAGACAGCCGAGTATTCGGTTTCCGGGCACTGCCGGCATTAGGCGCCGCGCGCCCGGCGATTGTAGCGAAGCGAATCGACGAAGGCGGCGACAATAAATGCCCCTCCGATCAGACCGGTGATTATCTCGGGAATATGCTGTATCGCGTTCACAAACATCATTACGGCAAGGGCGATAATCGCGTAGAAGGCGCCGTGCTCCAGGTAACGATACGACGCGAGCGTCTCCTGTTCCACCAGCATGATCGTCAGGCTGCGGACAAACATGGCGCCCACGCCGAGGCCTATGGCGATGATGAACAGGTTGTTCGACAACGCGAAGGCGCCGATCACGCCATCGAAGCTGAAGCTGGCGTCGAGCACTTCGAGGTAAAGGAATGCTGCTGCGCCGGATCGAGCCACTTCTCCGGCGACCGCAGACTCCACGTCGAGCAGTACCGAGATGCCGTCCACGGCAATGTAGGTCACCAGGCCGAAAATCCCGGCGACGAGAAACTCGAACTGTTCATGCCCGATAAGCCATGTCGATACCAGATAGAGGAGAAATAAAACCAGTCCCAGCTCGACGGCTTCAATGCGTCCAAGCCGCGTGAGCGGGCGCTCGACCATGGCGATCCAATGCACTTTCTTTTCGTGATTGAAAAAGTGCTTCAGTCCGACCATGGCGAGAAAAGCGCCCCCGAAAGCCGAAACAGAAATATGCGCGCTGGCGAGAACGCTCGAGTAGTGGCTCGGGTCGGTCGCGGCCATAATCAGGGCCGAAAAGGGATCGATGTGCGCTATGATGGCGACAATAACGAGCGGAAACACAATCCGCATGCCGAAGACCGCGATGGCGATCCCCCAGGTGATGAAACGGCGCCGCCAGACGGGAGTCATCTCCCTCAGCACCGTCGCATTGACGACGGCATTGTCGAACGACAGCGAAACTTCAAGAACGGCAAGGACAGCGACGATAAACATCGTCGAAAGGGCGCCGGCCAACGTCCCGGTGGCGGCCCAGCCGAGATAAGCACCAAGAAGGAGTCCGGCAGCGGTGACGAGAAAGGAGTTGCGAAAGTAGTCCATGCTACGTCGATAGCGCGAATTGGGTCCGGCTGTCCAGCGCCGTAAAGCCGTCTTTGGCTTTAGCGCTATTTCGAACGCTCGATAATGCCGCAAGCGATACGATCGCCTGCGTCGCCGGCCGGGTCTGATTTGTAATCGTCGGCTTTCGCATGAATCACCAGCGCGGAACCGTCGTCATCAAGCAAACGTGCTTTCCCTCGATCGATGGTGAGCTGGGGAATGAAGTATTCCACCGTCATCGGCTTGTTTTCGGGTACATGAAGGTTCGGCAAATCGCCGGCGTGACTGCCCGCCTTGTCGAGGAATCCGTGCTTCTTACCCAAGGGATTATAGTGCCCGCCGGCGGACTTGAAAGGCGGCTCGCAACGTCCAACTTCGTGGATGTGCAGCGCGCGCACGCCCGGCGGGATTCCCGGAGGATTGGCCGGGAGCGACAAAGTCAGCCAGATTCCATGCGGCGTTTCGGTAATCCTGGCGGTCCCAACCTCCTTCCCTTCCGTGTTTTTTATCGTCGCCCTAAGGGAGCTGGCGTCTTGAGCCGCGATGGTGGCAGCCGTCCCAATCAGCACCGCCGCAGCAAACCCCAATAATCTACCGATCATAAACACCTCCATGGTTTGCGCTAACGCTTGGTTGCAGTCCTCGATCCGCGTCCCGAATCTAAGGCAACGGCGAAGTTTTATGCTTTCACAAAAACGCAATCCGCATGCCACGCGCTGCCGTGCTTTATGTGCGCATTCGCGCGGCAGAACTACGAGCAGCGGGCTTGCAAAATGTCACGGCACCGAAAAACGCTAAGGGGCCCGCTATCCCAAAGACGCCACCGGCCAAAAGAGCAACAGTGGATGCCTGCCCTAAACTTTTTAGTCTGCAGATCTGCTGAAGCTCCACGCGATTCGCAACCTGCAGGCGCTCTCATCAACGCGCCGATAGGCGCGGCAAACTACCACGCAAACTTTCTTTCTAACGCGACGGCAGGGGCCCGCCTTCAGCAATCCTTTTATAAAGACCGACGATTTCGGGATCGCGTGGCAATCCTTTGATGGCGCTTTGTACTTCTTCTCCTGTAAGCGGCGTCGGCTCGGCGGCCAAAAGCTTTTTGTATTCTTTGGGAAACTCCGGGTCTTTGAATGCTTTCACCATGGCGCCGCGCAGCGTACTGACGATTTCATTGGGTGTACCCGGCGGCAGAATATACGGCCAGCGCGGGTACATGAAAGTACGGAACAGATCGATGAGCTGCCGTTCACTCTCATCCTTTGCAAATGTTTCAAGCTCAGGCGCCGCCGGAAAAAGGTGGTGCGGCTTTCCCTTGGGAATCGAGATGGTGCTATGGACGGTGAATTTATCCCTTACCAGTGCATCCCGGCTCCGCTGCAGAATCGTATCGGCGCCATTGGCCCGGGCATCGACCTCCCCGCGGTCCAAAGCCACGTCGAGCTCCAGGCCGCCATAGCCAATCACCATCTTCGGTTCTTTGATGCCGAGCAGAAAAGCGAACATGCGCTCGGCCACATAGATTGGATGCCCTACCGCCTGCGCGCCGATCCTAAGTCCCGGAGTCGCGCGCAGCTTCTCCAACGAATCGAAACCGGCGTCTTTACGGCTAAGGAAAAAATATGGATCGCCGCTCTCAGTGGATCCCAGGTAGATAAGCTTCTCCAGATCGTACAGCGTGCCGGTAAGACCGAGAATGGGGCCAACCACCAGGCCGGCGCCCACCGCGCCGATGGTCAGGCCGTCCGGTTTAGCGGTCGTGTAAATGTGATTGGCCGCTTTTCTGCCGGCGGCGCCGGGCATATTTGAAATGATGATCTTGGGCCGGCCCGGCAGATATTTCTCCAGAAATGGAATCAGAGCACGCGTCTGTAAATCTCCGGTCCCTCCAGGGGCGCCGCCGCGCAGCATCGTAATCACTTTTCCTTCATAGTACGGAGTCTGACCGGCGGCATGCGCCGCGAAAAGCGCTGGCAAGAAAACCCCGAGCACGAACAATCGCATGGTTCGGAACGTCATCTCGTGGCCCATGATGCATCCTCCTCTTGATAGAACGGGTCTATTATTTATTCCCCGTTTAAGGTCGCTCGTGGCGTGGCTATCGGGGTCCCCATTCTTTACTCCAAGTGGCACAACAAAGGCAAAGCAGGAGCGGCAGTTGGAAAAGAAAATAATATGGATGCACAGGATAGCAGGAACCGGCTTTCAGCAGATTCTCGGCAGTTGTTCGCCGAACAAGACATCGACAATGCGGGTGCCGCCGATTTCGGTTTTCATGAGCACCCGGCGCGGGTGATCGGCAACGACCTGCCCGATCACTTCGGTCTCTCGCCCAAGCGGGTGCTGCCGCATGGCTTTCACAATGGCGTCAGCTCCTTGAGATGCGACGACCGCCAGAAGCTTCCCTTCGTTGGCGACATAGAGCGGGTCGAAGCCGAGGATCTCACAGGCGCCCTTGACCGATTCGCGAACGGGAATTTGTCTCTCGTCGAGCTCGATGCCGACCGCCGAACTCCCGGCGATTTCATTGAGGGTCGTGGCCATGCCGCCGCGAGTCGGATCGCGCAGGCAATGAATCTCGGGACTGGCCTCCAACATAGCGGAGACCAGGGTGTGCAGCGCTGCGGTATCGCTTTCGATGGCGCCTTCGAATTCCAGGTTCTCGCGCCGCGACATGATCGCCATGCCGTGATCGCCGATGGTACCGCTGAGGATGACCTTGTCGCCCGGCCGCGCGCCATTGGCTGAGATGGTGACCGCTCGTTCGATGAGCCCGATGCCGGTGGTGGTAATAAACACCTTGTCCGCTTTGCCGCGCTCGACCACTTTGGTGTCGCCGGTCACCAGCTGCACGCCGGCTTCCATTGCCGCAGCGCGCATCGACAGCACCACCCGTCTGAGGTCTTCAGTGGCGAGCCCTTCCTCGAGAATAAAAGCCGCGGCGATATATAAAGGCCGCGCGCCGCTCATGGCCAGATCGTTCACCGTGCCGTTGATCGCCAGCCGCCCGATGTCGCCGCCCGGAAAAAAAATCGGCGTCACCACGAAAGCGTCCGTGGTAAAAGCCAGCCGCGCGCCGTTGAGCTGCACCACCGCCTGATCGTCAAGACGCTCAAGGTACTGATTGGCAAATGCCGGCAGAAACAGATTATGAATCAAATCCGCGGTGAGCTTGCCGCCGCTGCCGTGGCCCAGGACGATCTGCTTATGATCGAAGATCGGCACAGGACACTGCGCGCTCAGGAGATCGCCATTCTGGTTATT
>CAYZXN010000181.1:0-7585 GCA_964482425.1 uncultured Syntrophobacteraceae bacterium
GGAGATCCATCAAATCCCCGGCGATCATCTTACTATGCTGGACCAACCGAACGTCCGGGAGGTAGCGGAGCGACTATGTAAATGCTTACAGGCCAGCAATCGGACTGAGACTGCGCCGAACCCAGTTCGATCTATGGACGCGGGGGTATAACTGGGGGCTGTCGCTCGTCTCTTGCAGCGTGTTCGACGTCGTACTGGCACTGCTTTTGTGTTGTCAGATCCTAGTCCAATACTCCAGTGACGGAAAATTCGCGAATGCACTACCATTTCCCGGCTACGGGTAAATCGCCCTCTTCGCCGAACGATTCAATGCAGATATCAACCTCGCAGCCGTCCCAGCTGCCATTGCCGTTCAGGTCGAGGAACCATTCTCCAGTACTTGGCCTGAAGATTCCAATCTGCGTTTTGCCGCTGCCGTCCCAGTCTCCGGCCACAGGGAGATCTTCGGGCGTGCCGAACGGTCCCAGACAGCCGTCTTTCTTGCAAATTTCCAACTTGCCGTTGCCATTATAATCGAGAAACCATTGTCCGGTGCTGGGCCGATAGATGCCGATATATTCTGTTCCGGTGCCGTTCCAATCGCCGACGACCGGCAAATCTCCAGCGCTGCCGAAGCCTTGATAACATTCATCGATCGAGCAGCTGTCGAGTTGCCCATTGCCATTGCGATCAAATTGCCAGACGCCTTTTTGAGTCACGGTTCTGCGGTTGACCTGTGTTGTGGTTTCAGGAGTAAAGATTCCAATGACGCTCTGATCGAGACCGCTTACCTGCCGCGACACCGGGAAGTCGCCTGAACGGCCAAAGGAATCAATGCAAGTGTCGATATCGCAGCCGTCCCACTTGCCGTTCCCATTCGAGTCTAGATACCAGATCCCCCTGGTCCGGTTGAAGGCTCCGATTTGGCTGGCTGGGTTCCTTTTTGATTTGCCGATAACCGGAACGTCTTCGGCACTACCGAAGGAGTCCAGACATAGGTCGACATCGCAGCCGTCCCACACACCATTGCCGCTACGATCCAAGAACCATTCTCCGGTACTCGGCCTGAAGATGCCGATCTGAGCCGTCATGAGTGCGGGAGCTGTTGATTCAAACGAGGCGGTGCAAGTGGTACTGGCATTCATGGTGACGGTGCCGGTGCTGCAGCCGGAGCCGGACCAGCCGGCGAATGTGGAACCGGCAGCAGGCGTCGCGGTCAAAGTGACGGAGGTCCCGCTATTGAAAGTTGCCGAGCAGGTGCTGCCGCAGTTTATGCCCGCAGGGCTGCTGCTGACGGTGCCTGATCCTGTTCCGCTTTTGGCGATTGAGAGGGTAAACGTCTGCGGGGTCGAAGCGCACGACTCGTTTGAGTAAGCTGAATTGCCGGCGGAATTGAAAGCAAAGACCCGGTAACAGTACGCCGTGCCGGCAAGGAGATTAGAATCTTTATAGGAGGTGACGTTGGCGGCAACCGTGGCGATTGAACTGAATGTTCCACTGGTGCCGGTTTTTCGCTCGATTTTAAAACCGTCCTCGCTGCTGGAATTGTCTGCCCAGGCTATTTGGAGCTCCGCGGCACCGGCATCGTTCTGCCACCCCAAAACCGGAAATACCAACAGAAAAATCCAGATAAGACTCTGAGAGACGTTCCGACTTGAGATCAATGGGGTATCCTCCTTGAGCCATGTGCGAAATCACAGACCTCAGGAGGAACTGTGCTCGCCTGGCAACCCTGCCACCATGGCCTCAGTTCCGAGGCTTTAGGTCAGTGGCTTTGCGTCCTCTCCTTTCGGAGAGTTTGCTATTTACAGGCTGCTTACCGAGTGAACCGGCAGGAGAGTGGAGCAATCCGCATACCTCCGCCGGCGGTCGTCCTCACGGTAAGTTCAGAGAGTTTGATTGTCTATTTCTGACAGATCACGTGGACAAAACTGTGCGGTTGTTGCGGAAACCCAAATTTTCGCGAAGCGAGCGTTGTTTGCTGAGTGCCCTGTATCTGGTAAACTAAGCGCATTTGAAGTTATTGGGCGGGGTGCCCGTCACGTTGGAGCAGTGGCGGTAATTTTATGGATCTCTTATACAAAGAACACTTCGGTTTTGCGCAAGGCCCCTTCGACATCACAGCGGATCCGGAGTTTCTATATTTGAGCCGCAGTCATCGTGAAGGGTTGGCGCAGCTTTCGTATGGCATAAAAGGTCGCAGAGGGTTCGTTGTTCTTACCGGCGAGGTTGGAACTGGCAAAACCACGCTGATCCATGCATTGCTGGCCGAACTTGAAGGCAATACCGATACTGCGCTAATTTTTTCCCAGATTTCCGATCCGCTCGATCTGCTTCGCTATACCTGCGATGAGTTCGGCCTGAAGACTCCGCCGGATGCGCGGACTGACCTCTATGAGCATCTTTCACTACTCAACGGTTTCTTACTGGAGAAATACCGTTCCGGGGGAAACTGTGCGCTCATTATTGATGAAGCCCAAAATCTCTCGGCAGAGGTTTTGGAAAGCGTCCGTCTTCTATCCAATTTCGAAACTTCCAAAGATAAGTTATTGCAGATTCTGCTCGTTGGACAGCCGGAGTTGTCGGTACGGCTAAACTCTCAGGAACTACGCCAGCTAAAACAAAGAGTAACTTTACGTCACCACCTGCGTCCTTTGACATTGCGCGAGTGCCAGGAATATATCGCCAATCGGTTGCGAGTCGCCGGCGGCGCGCACGATGTCTTCGAGCCAAAAGCAGTGGAGCTCGTTTACGCATACTCCGGAGGGATTCCAAGGATCATCAATGTGATCTGCGATAATGCGTTGCTGACAACCTACAATTTGGCTAAAAAGCAGGTTGATCGTTCCATTGTGCGTCAGGTAGCCGAGGACCTCGGAACGTCGGGGACTGCATTCTCGATGAAAAATGCGGCCAGCAATGGAAGCGTTGCAAGCACGCCAAACTCTGATGGCTCAACGCAGGGACATGTCGAGCATTCGTCCCGCAGTGCGCCGCCGGTGGGGGCGTTTTCATCTTCTGTAAGCCCTAGTACCGTAGTATCACAGAAGTTTTTCGATGAACTCAGTGTGCTGCTCATCGATGCGATGGGCCCGATGGCGTCTATTGTCTTGCGTGAACGAGTGGCCAGTCTCGGAGAGTCTCTGGAACGGTTTCCCCGTGATAAATTAAGCGCGCTGCTCGACGCTTTGAGTCATGAGATATTGGATCCAGCGATGAGGCGGGCTTTTCAGCAGTTTGTCCAGGAACGTATCAGCGCCTTGGTTCGGCCGGAGCAACGGTAGGAGTGTCCTCTATGAGTCGAGTTTTCGAAGCCTTAGCAAAAGCAAGTAAAGAAAAGCGCCAGCAAGTCAGTTCCTCTTCCATGGCGGCTGACATCTCAGCGCCAGTCGGCTCCGGGGCTACTTTGGAGCCCGAGCCATTCATATGGCAAGGTCCGGCCAATGCTGCGCCGGTTGATGCTTCAACGACGACCGAAAAAAAGTCATGGCGGGAGCGCATAGAGAATGTCGTCTACGGCTGGGAATTCCTCCGTCATTCTATCGTTGCGTTGGAAAAAGATTCGCCGCAATCGGAGCAGTACAAAATTCTCTGTGAACAGACTAAAGGCGTTAGGGCGCAATTGAGTATCGGTGCGTTTGCGGTTACGAGCCCGATTAAAAGAGACGGCACGACAAGTGTGGCGGTCAATCTGGCCGCGGTCTCAGCCTTAGGAGGCGAGGAAGAAATTATCCTTATCGATAGTGATCTGCGTAATCCGACAGTACACAAATACCTCAACGTGCCGCTGACTCCTGGCTTGGCGGATTGCTTCGCTTCAGGGTCAAACGGCGGATTGAAACGTTTGGTTCGAGACACCTTTCTGCCGGGCTTGCGTATTTTACCCGCCGGTAAGATGTCGGATCCCTCCGCGGAACTTTTGATACACGAGCGCTTAAATAAAGTCATTGAAACCTTAAAGGTGGAATTTCCCGCGCACCAGATCATAGTCGTTAGTCCACCGGTTGTATCCAATGCCGATGCCCGTCTTATCGCGCGACAGGTACAAGGTGTATTGCTGGTCATCCGCGCAGGTAAAACCTCACGAGAGTATTTAACGAATGCGATCCAAGCGCTGAGCGGCACTCAAATCATGGGCGTGGTCGTGGATGGAGGTAACCGCGGGATATCGTCCAGGTGTTACTCCCATTCGAGCGATGCCGGCAATTATCTCCAATCCGACTCCGGCGATTAATGTGCGTTTGAACTGGCTCGAATTCCGGGCTAGCTGCCGCAGGCAGGCCGATGCGCTAGCGGGACGGCTCTCTTTTGATTGTAGTCCCTGTAGCGACAAACTTGGGCAAGAGCTGCAAAAATCCAGGAAACCGTCCGCATCACTGTGCCTGTTTTTAAATGGCCGCGCCGAAATTACCGACCGAATCTCACAGAGCGACTTTAGATAAGCGTAAATTATGTCTGACCTGTATCTCGTTACCGGCGGCGCCGGTTTCATAGGATCCCATTTGGTAAGACGTCTCGTCGGCGAAGGAGGGCGAGTTCGGATTGTTGATAACTTGTCCACCGGCCAGAGCGAACGGCTTGACGACATCCGCACCGCTATAGAATTTATACAGGGAGATCTAGCCGATGCCTGTGTCGCGGAGAACGTTGTCCAGGACGTTGATTACGTGTTGCATCAGGCGGCTGTTCCCTCCGTGCAGCGATCAATCGCCGACGCGGTCGGCACCAACCGCTTCAATGTCACAGCGACTCTCAATCTTCTTGAAAGCTGCAGGAAGGCGCGAGTGCGCCGATTCGTTTATGCCGCATCCTCTTCGGCGTATGGAGACACCGAGGTTCTGCCAAAAAAAGAGGAAATGCCGGCTAACCCGTTGTCACCCTATGCATTGCAGAAATGGGTCGGCGAGCGCTACTGCAAGCTGTACCATGATTTGTACGGGCTCGAAACCATCAGCCTGAGGTACTTCAATATATTCGGACCGGGCCAGGATCCTCACTCGGAATATTCAGCGGTCATCCCAAAATTTATCAACAAGCTATCCAGCAACGAGCCTCTGACAGTTTACGGCGACGGTGAGCAGTCGCGCGATTTTACCTATGTTGAGAATGTTGTTGATGCGAATTTGCTCGCACTCCGCGCGAAAGCTGCATCCGGAGAAGTCTGCAACATCGGGTGCGGCCAACGGATCAGCCTTAACGAACTGATTCAGATGTTGCAGGAAATCGTCGCTAGGAAAGCTCAAGTTATTTACGCCCCGGCTAAAGCCGGTGATGTGCGCCATTCATTGGCCGATATCGAAAAAGCGCGCGGCCTTCTAGGATACGTGCCCAAAGTTAAAATAGCAGAGGGGCTGAGAAGAACGGTGGAAGCTTACAAAAGCCAGAATGACTAGCTCGATGCGCTCGACTGCTCGATGATCTCACCGGAACTTCGGTTTACATAGACGGAATATACTTCCTATAAACATCGCTTCTACGGTTCTGAATCAGCGGCAGCCTGGCTCGAGTTTCCCGAATCAAGCCATAATCAATATCCACGATTTCCATACCTTCCCGGTCAGGGAGGTCTAATACTATGCGGCCCAGCGGATCAATGATCGTGCTATGGCCGATATAGATGTTACCGACCTGATCCGGCGCGATGACATAGCACCCGTTTTCGAGGGCCCTCGCGCGTATCATTGTCTGCCAGTGCTCAAGCTTTAGATCGCCCTGCACCCAACCGGACGGCGCAAGCAAAACATTAGCTCCCAAAAGAGTCAGAATGCGCGCCATTTCGGGAAAGCGAAGATCGTAGCAGATCATCATGCCGAAGCGACCGTCCTCGAGCGTCAGCGGCGGGGTGACATCGCTGCCGGCGGCAAATTTATCCGACTCTCGGAAGCCGAAAGCGTCGTAGAGGTGCAGCTTGCGATAAACCGCCGCGATCGTGCCGGTCGCAGCGATCCACAGCGCCGTGTCGTAAACACGATTAGGTACGGAAGAGCTTTCGTAAAGAGTCGCTAAGATGGCGATTCGCGTCGCTTTCGCGGTCTCCTGCAATGACACTGTAAACGGGCCGTCGAGCGGCTCGGCGATTTGGGCGAGCTCCTCGGCGCTTTGATCCGCCGGCGAAAACGCCATTAAAAATTCCGGAAATAGCACCAGTCCCGCTTTCCTGCTGCCCGCTTCTCTCACCAATTCGACAGCCCTGCTCAAGTTTTCGGTTTTATCTGTTGACGACGTGATCTGGACGATCGCAACTCTGTTCATGTGAATCGATCCGAGTCCTCATTCCTAACGTTCAGCCTCTGTTGAGCTTCCCCGCCAGAGTTCGGAACTATCCTCGGTGCCCAGCCTTAACAGTTGACCCGCCTGCTTTTTCTTAACCTTTTCCAAAACCAATGCTCCTAACGCGACGTCGGCTACACCTTGGCCGGCGTTGTTCTTATAAAAGGTGATCTGGTCGGCGCGGCTGCGCCCATCGTCCTGCCCGGCGAGGATGGCGCCGATCTCGATCAACTGGTCCCATTTGATAATGCCGCGACTGACGGGATCGAAGATGTCGGCCTGTTCGTCTTGAACGGCTTGTTGAATGGAAACGATGCCGTGCACGTGACTACGGGCAAGAGTGGCGTCATCGATTTCGCGGCGCTTAGCGGCGGTAAAGCCGCCTTTCACCAGCCCCACGTTGCTGCCGACAATAGTCGTGACATGCTGACCGGGTTCGAGCCAGTTACCGTCGAATACCGGAACACTGGAGTTAGTCGCCGTCAAGACAATGTCGACTCCGCGGACCGCCTCGCGCGGCGAGGAGACCGGCTCGATGTTGAGGTTGGTAATGGGCGCCATCTCTGCGGCAAAACGTTCGCGGTTCTCCGCATTGCGGCTATAGACCTTGACGGTCTTGAGTCTGCGCACCTGCATCAGCGCCAGCAGGTGGTTCTTTGCCTGGCCAGCGGCGCCAAAAATACCGAGACTCGAAGCGTCATGACGCGCCAGCAAATCGGTGCCCACGGCGCTGGTGGCGGCGGTACGCAGACCGGTGACAGCGATGTTATCGGGCAGCTCCGAACAGGTAATCTCGCCGATAATAATGCCTTTCAGCTCGCCTTCGGCGGAGTCATAGAGCACTATGACCGGGTGGTTAAGGCGCGGATACACCTGTTCTTCCGCCATTGGCTTGACCCATTCGCAGTGCGTCATCAAGCCGGTGGCTCCCGCGGCTGGAACGCCGCCCTGATGCACGCTGACTCGTACGCCTGTAGGTATATGGATGCGTCGGCGCGGTGCGTTGAGCTGAGGATTCTCACCCCATTCGCGAAATCCGGTGCGGACCGCTTCGACCGCTTCTTCCATGGTAACGATGCCCCTGATCTCCTGCGGGCTCACCAGCAAAGGCTGCATGGTTCTCTCCTGACGTTCTTGGTTTATAGCGTTCGGGCAACCGCAGGGCGGGAGATCAACTCTTCGCCCCAGCGCTGCAAATCAGGGAAATCTTCGAATGTCAGGCCGTAGCGCCGACGTCGGACGTAGAAGGGGATAAAGCTCACGTCCGCCAATGAGTATTGCCCCACGATAAATGGTTTGCCGGCGAGCTCGGCGTTGAGCGCGTTCAGGTGCTGGT
>CAYZXN010000182.1:0-5537 GCA_964482425.1 uncultured Syntrophobacteraceae bacterium
AAAATCCGAAAGTCAATTATCGCATCGAGTGCCGGGATGCTGAGCTAAGATTGCGCAAATCGACTTTCCAGGCTGGGCGCTAATTTCATAAGGCAATGCCAGGCGGGCTTTGCGGCTACGGTGCATTCTTAAAAGCCACAGGTCTTCACGAAAAAGCTCCGGGTTATCGTAGCCGCGCATAGTGATTTTATTGGACAAATTTTTATCACGCTGATCCTCTCGACAGCCAACCGACGCGGCATGCGTGGTCAGACGTGTGGCTGGCTTGCGTCTGCGCTTTATAAAACTGTCATGGATCTCCGAAGCGAATGCGATGACAAAGACGAGCGCGCAAGGAAAGAGAAACCAGATTGCCAGAGATGCGGTGAGATTCAGGTTCATCGATTTTAGTACCTCGTACGTTTTGCTGCCTGCGCCGTTCGGTCGCTTAGGCGAGTTTACGAGCTTCGTGACGAATTGCTGCTAGAGTCGAATAGCCTGAAGTCAGTGCTGACAAAGATCGGGACGGACTATACCGCAGTCAGACATCCTGTCAAGCACTCAGTAGAGAGGGCAAATTTGACCCATAACCGCGCGTGGTCCATTTCACCGCGCTTATTCGAGACGATATAATCGAACGGCCGGATGCCTTACCCGCGCGGCTTCGCAGTTCTTTTCACCGGCGATTTCGACGCTGGATGCATTGAAGTTTCCGTTTGTCAGCAGATTGATCAGGCCGGTGATCCGGTTAAGGTCCGGCATTTCCGATTCGACCATTATCAGCCGCTTTTTTTTTCCCTGGTGAGACTGCGGTCCGTTGTGCTCTATATAGGTGACGACGTAAATCATCTTTGTCGTTTTCGAAACCCGGTGCCGGCGTCGATTTACTTGCTGATCGTTATCGATATCTGAATTCGCCCAAACACAGGGGCCAGTGAGATTTAGCACCGAAAGATCTTTTAACGGCCAACTGCAATCTAAATTAATCCAGATGAAGGGTTATTTGGGACTCGCGGCTCAACCAGTGTTTGTACGAAAGCAAAAAATTAGCCAGTAAACTGCAGGTGGGAACAGCTAACGCTAAGTGTCTGAAAATACTTTAATCCACCCAAAGAGGTTCATCTTTGGCGGTTTTTCGATGGCCAAAAAGGTCCAATCTTGGTGCCATAGGGCTGCTCCTTGCTAAATAGCTGTAGGTCAAGTGCGGCTAGCAGTGGTTGAAAATGACTACAGTGGTAACCAAGCGCTAAGATTGCGCCAAGAGAACCCTTGGCAGGATTGTTCAGCTCTCATCGGTATTTGCACTGGCAGGGTTACACTTCGCAATGCAGCGAAACGCAGATAGCCGAACTTCTCGGGAAAAGAAATTGGGCCATGTCACGCTTCGATAGGAGACCGCCCGGGGTTTATCAGCTATCCTTACAATCGGCCGTTGCGAGCCGCAATCGCTGCACGTTTAAATTGTTTCTGGTATAAACGGCCGATGGAAATCGTCTGGGCTACCCTGTGGATCTACGGTTTGGCGCTGCGCCGCTCGTGGGAAGGTCTCCTGAACAATTGGGTCGTCAGTTTTGCGCCGTGGGTGTATGCGACGTTGCTATCCATCGTTGGTATACTGGTTGCCCCATTAGGCATCATCGGGGGTTTACTCCTCGGCCTGGCAAGCCAAGCCTGCATCAGTTCCGGGCTGCACCTGATCAAGAATATAGTTGACGGCGGCCGCGCCGATTTACACGACTTTAAATACGGTTTTACCGTCTACTTCTGGGAGCTGCTTAGGATTGCCTTTATATTGTGGATTCCTATGAGGCTCCTTGCAGTGGTTCTTGGCTCAGTACCGAACGGCAATCTGATCTTCGCTTTAATACAGCTCGCTGTCTACATATTGCTTAATCCAGTGCCCGAATTGATTTATCAGACCCGTTCGTCGGGTCTGGAACTCCTCAGCGATAGTTACAATTTCATCGTGGAGAATTGGCTCGAGTGGCTTCTGCCGAACATTGTGTTAACAGTGGCTGGATACTTCATTCTTCAAGTTCTAAGCGTCATGGCCGCCGGGCTGCCTGCTCCGTTGCAACTGTTTATTGTTGCAGTGGGAATGGGGCTTTGCCTGACTTATTTCATGATTTTTCGCGGCTTTCTCTTCGCCGAGCTTTACGGTACGACCCGGCGCAGCCGGGCCTATCGTTACAAGGCGCAAAGCTGACCGCTCGGCCGTGCATGTCGGTGCTGGCACATTGGTTGGCTTGACGTGTATAGGTTCTTGTGGTGTCTTGATATGACGAACAAGCTGTTGAAGTGACCTATCGATTTCTGGGCTCGGTTGCGACGAATCAACCTGCTGCGCTGCGTAGCCTCCGCTCACCGTTTATTTGCAGACCGTGCGCCTGGCACAACTCGATTAACCACAACGCCGTCCAGCGAGTCAAAAAGAAAATTACAGGGCACAGATGAAGATTACCGCTATCAAAGGATTTTCCGATATCTTGCCGGAAGAGGTAGGGACCTGGCAAAAGATCGAGCAGAAAGCGCGCGAAATCTTCGCAGTTTACAATTTTGCCGAGATCCGCATTCCAATACTGGAAAAGACAGAACTTTTTAGCCGCTCGCTTGGCGAGACCACAGACATCGTGGAAAAGGAAATGTACACCTTTGCCGATCACGACGCTCAAGGCTCCCTCTTGACGCTGCGCCCCGAGGGTACGGCGGGTGTCGTTCGGGCCTATATCGAATCCGAAATGTTTAAAATCGAGGCGGCGCGCAAACTCTACTATATGGGACCCATGTTCAGGCGTGAACGGCCGCAGAAAGGAAGACTGCGCCAGTTCCACCAGATTGGCGCCGAAGCTCTAGGCCGCGGCGATCCATTCATTGACGCGGAAATCTTGCTCCTTCTTAGCGACTTCCTTGAGGCTCTTGACCTGCAAGGATCCGGGTTGCAGCTCAACTCGCTCGGTTGTGCCGACTGCCGTCCGCCGTACCGCGGCCGTCTGCTGGCGTTTCTGAAGGAGCGGCAGGATCTCCTGTGCGTCAACTGTCGTAGACGTATGGAGCGAAATCCATTGCGGGTGCTTGATTGTAAAGAAACACGCTGCGCCGAAGAAACCAGAGATGCTCCTTCGATTATCGACTCGCTGTGCGATGCTTGCCGCAATCATTTCGAGACCGTGCAGCGTTTACTGTGGCAGGCCGCGGTGCCTTACGATCTGAACCCGCGAATGGTGCGCGGGCTGGATTATTACTGCCGCACTACCTTCGAGTGGACTACCGACCGGCTTGGCTCGCAAAGCGCCATTGCCGCCGGCGGCCGCTATGACGGACTGGTGCAGGATCTCGGCGGTCCGGCCATTCCAGGCGTCGGCTTTGCTCTCGGAATCGAGCGCCTGAGCATGTTATTGCGCATGAGGGAAGCCGATGCACCGGCGGGCGCGGCGGTTTATATCGTTTGGGTCGGCGCGAAGGCTCGAGATTGGGCGTTTCCGTTGGTGCACAGCCTGCGTCGAAAGGGGTTGCGCGTTGAAATGGAAGGGGAAACCAAAAGCCTCAAAAGTCAAATGCGGCGTGCGGATAAGCTCAATGCCTCCTCGGTGTTGATCGTGGGCGATGACGAGCTCGATAGAGGCGTCGTGTTGCTCCGCGACATGGCGAACAAACAACAGGAAGAAATCCCTTTAGAGAAGGTTGAGCAGGCGTTGATATCGAGGAAGGCGAGTTAAATGGCCACCGAGAGAGTTTTTTGCGATCCGCTCGGTAGCTGGAAACGCAGTTGTTACTGCGGCGAGCCGCGCACGGATGCCGTAGGCCGTGAGCTGATACTGACCGGATGGGTACATACGCGGCGCGATCATGGAGGGTTGATTTTCGTCGATTTGCGTGACCGAACCGGGATTACCCAGATCGTCTTCAATCCGGAGGTCGATGCCATCGCGCACGAGAAGGCGAAGCAGCTTCGGTCGGAGGATGTCATCGCCGTGCGAGGGATGCTCGCAAGACGCCCGCCGGAGACGCTTAACCTCGATCTGGCGACCGGCGAAGTGGAGGTCGTGGGCCGAGAGTTGCGCCTGCTCAATGCCTCGCAAGTTCCGCCTTTTCCGATCGAGGACGATAGCGATGCCAATGAGAATACACGTCTGAAGTATCGTTATTTGGATTTGCGGCGGCGGCGCAGTCTCAGCCCTTTGCTGCTGCGCTATCGTATGACCAAGCTGATTCGAGATTATCTCGACCGGCAAGGATTCGTCGATGTGGAGACTCCGGTGCTGACCAAAAGCACTCCGGAAGGAGCGCGCGACTACCTTGTACCGAGCCGCATCTATCACGGCAAATTCTACGCGCTGCCGCAGTCGCCCCAGTTATTCAAACAGATCCTCATGGTGGGCGGGCTGGATCGCTATTTTCAGATTGTGAAATGCTTCAGAGACGAAGATCTACGCGCCGACCGGCAGCCGGAGTTTACACAGCTCGATATGGAGATGTCGTTTGCAGGGCGCGACGACGTCATGGAGATCGTTGAAGGGATGATGGCGCTGCTCTTCAGGGAACTGAAAGGTATCGAGCTCAAAAGGCCATTTCAGCGCTTAACCTGGGAAGAAGCAATGAATCGCTTCGGCTCGGACAAGCCCGATACGCGCTTCGGCTTGGAGTTGAAGGATTTTACCGAGGCGCTACGCCGCTCTCAGTTCAAGGTGTTTTCAACGGCGATTCAGAAAGGTGGCGTGGTTAAAGGCATCTGCATTCCCCAGGGGGACGCTTTATCGCGCAAGGACTTGGACGACATGAGGCCTTTCGTCGCCACCTTCGGTGCCAAAGGAGTGGCATGGACGAAAATTACCGAGGAAGGGTGGCAGTCTCCCATCTCCAAGTTTCTTTCTGAAACCGAACAGAAGGAGATTGAAAGAATCGCCGGAGCTCGTCCCGGCAATGTCGTGGTGTTTTCCGCGGATTCCGCCAAGACAGTTTACGATGCGTTAGGCAATTTGCGCTTGCATTTGGGTGAAAAACTCGGCCTCATTCCTGAAAACGAGTTTGCGTTGGTATGGGTTCTGGATTTTCCGTTGATGGAGTACGATGCCGGGGAAAAACGTTACGTCGCCTTGCACCACCCGTTTACCGCCCCGCTCGACGAAGATCTTGCGTTGCTCGAGAGCGAGCCGGAAAAAGTGAAGTCGAAAGCTTACGATCTAGCTTTGAACGGTACAGAAGTGGGCGGCGGCAGCATCCGTATTCATCAGGTCGAATTGCAGAGAAAAGTTCTCGCGCTGATGGGAACCGCCGCCGAAGAGGCTGAAGCGAAGTTCGGATTCTTTCTCGAAGCACTGAGTTTCGGCGCGCCGCCGCACGGCGGGATCGCGGTCGGAATCGACCGATTGGCAATGATTTTGAGCGGGGCGAAGTCGCTCCGTGACGTGATCGCCTTTCCAAAAAGCCAGCGGGCGGTCTGTCTGCTGACGGATGCGCCGTCAAGAGTGGAGGCCAAACAGCTTCGCGAGCTCGGCATTCGGAGCAAAGCGGCGGATTAACGGAGCACGTTGGCGGCGGAATCGTACGGGAACTCTCTT
>CAYZXN010000183.1:0-4149 GCA_964482425.1 uncultured Syntrophobacteraceae bacterium
AGCGACCCTTTGTTGCATGCCGCCGGAAAGCTCAAACGGATACTTTCTGAGGAAATCCGCCAAACCGGCGGTACCGAGCAGTTTGCGCGCTTTCTCCTCATATGTTTTTCGATCGAGACGATAGATCTCGACCGGCAGCAACACATTGTCCAGCACCCGGCGCCACTCCAAAAGCAGCGGCTTTTGGAACATAATGCCAATATCCCTGCGTGGGCCGTCTGGTTCCTGACCTTCGATAAAGATTGTCCCGCTGGTCTTGGCAAGAAGGCCCGCAAGAATTTTGAGCAAGCTGGATTTGCCACAGCCGCTTTGGCCGACGATCGAGACAAATTCTCCGCGGCCTATGGTGAAGGAGACCTCGCTTAGCGCCTTGACTTCGGTCCCATCCGTCGACCGGTACACCTTGCAAAGCCGCTCGACGCGGATCGACTCGGGCATGCTACGGTAGTTTGGTCAGTTCGGCTGCAAGCGCAGGAGGCACTGTTAACGGTTTCTTGTGTATGAACTGGTTGGTGTACGCGTCCTTCGGCGGATCGAACTTCATCAGATCGGACATAAGCTTAATCTGGAAAGCCATCCTATCGTCTTCCATGTAGCCCAAACCTTTCTCCTTCGAAGCATTCGTCATGATGGCGTCAATAGCGAAAAGTAACGATAGGCGGGCGGATTCCCGGTCCAGTTCAGGGTTGGCCTTGAGTGTGATATTAAGGGCTTCCTCGGGATGCTCGATCGCGTAAGCATAGCCATCCAAAGTTGCGCCGACAAAATTAGCGACCGTTTTAGGATCCCGCTTAAGCAGGTCCTGGTGCGTAACCAGACCGTTGCCGTAGACCTTCCAGCCATACTCTTCCCACCGGATAAACGAGAGCTTTTTCCCCTCCTTCCGAGCGCGCAGTATCAGCGGTTCATCAAAGCCAGGCCGAAAACCGGGGACCCAGTCGACCTGACCGCTGAAAAACACCGCAGGCTTGGCGGCGGCCTCCACCGGGATATGGGTCGTTTTATTGATGTCGATTCCCGCCAGCTTGGCAAAGGCCGGCCAGGTAACCATAATGGCCGCTCCGGAGGCCTCTGCAAAGGTTTTTCCCTCCACGTCTTTGGGCTTGCGGATTCCTTTCTCTGAAAATGACAGGATGCTTTCCGGAGCCTTTCCGATGATAACCCCGACGATGCTTAAAGGGACTTCTTTACCGCGCGAGATGATTGCCGTCGGTAGGTTCACTTCACCGAACTGAGCCGTTCCAGTCGCAACTACTTTGGCCGTGTCGCCGCTGCCGAAACCGCGGTTGATGGTAACTTCCAG
Source organism: uncultured Syntrophobacteraceae bacterium (assembly GCA_964482425.1). GTDB lineage: Bacteria > Desulfobacterota > Binatia > UBA9968 > UBA9968 > WHTF01. The sequence continues at coordinate 1,304 of CAYZXN010000183.1, forward strand.
GCCCTTGGAGGCGTAGAACCCCTTTTCTTTGGCGACGAAAAAACCAGCGTGTAGCCCGCCAACGACCCAGGCTAGCTGAACTGAAACTTTTTTGCTCTGCGCTTCAGAGTTAGGCGGAAAGCCCGCCGAGACAGTGAGTGTGCAAATGGCAACCAGCATCACACATAAAATTCTTTTCACGGCTATCTCCTTGTTTTCCACTCGGTTTTGTCGCGAATCGATACATTTCTTTGGGCGTAAGCTATCACCCTGATTCCATTCAAGTCAAAGAAAACCATAAGCGATACAGAGCCATTCCTAGCGCCGACCAACTGACCGATTTCGAGAAATTACATACGCATCATCCCAATGCCTCCACCTTGACGATGACACCTGATCACTGTATCCAAGCAGTTACACGCACGCGAACAGCCATTCGAAGCGCCATAATGAAGTTAATCTACGGTCACCGCTCAGGAGGGTGAGTCATGAATGAAGACGAGATGCTCGGATCGCCTGTGTCCGAAGCCGCAAGGATCAGCGCTTTGAACCCGCTGGGGTATGCGCCGACCATTGAACGACTCGGAATGGCCCAGCGGCTGGAGATGCTCGACGGCAGAACTGTCTATCTAGTGGACGTTCACTTCGTCGATGGCGACAAGTTACTGCAGCAGATGCAGGCGTGGTTCACCGAACATCTGCCCAAAGTGAGAACGGTGCTCGCGAGTAAAGCCGGTGTCTACACCGAGGACGATCCGAAACTCTTTGGCGAGATCCGGGAGCAGGACGCCGCCGTCATCATGGCGGTCGGACATTGAAGCACATGCGCGCCGGCGGTCGCCGTGCACTGCATGACACTGGAAAGCGAGTATGGCGTTCCAACCGTGGGCGTCCATGCCAAGCCTTTTGCCTCTGTAGTCAAATCCGTTGCCTATACCAAGGGCATGCCGCACCAGCGATTCGCCTTCGTTCCGATGCCGGTGATGGGCAAAAGCGCGTCTGAGTTGAGAGCTTACGTTGACGGCATCGACCCGGTAACCGGCAGGCCTGTAATGGACGAAATCGTCGAGGCCCTCACGTTACCGCTTGACGAAGAAGCAAAGCAAAAAACTACGATCGACAGATCGACACCAAGGCTTATCGATCCTGATACCGAAGAACGCTTGCAGCGTGCTTTTTTCGACAACGGCTGGACCGACTATCTGCCGATTATCATCCCGACCGAAGAGAGAGTTGCGGCGATGTTAGCCGGCACCAACCGCAAACCGGATGAAGTAGCCGGCTCGATGCGGCCGACACGCACCCGGGAAGCCTGGCAGTTTACCGTGGAAAAAGTTGCGGTCAATGCGGTCATGGCCGGCGCCAGGCCTGAATATTTTCCGGTGATCCTTGCGCTTGCAGCATCGGGTGTGACAGCGCGGCCGAGCACCACGACCTCCGGTGCAACCATGGCGGTGGTGAACGGACCAATTCGTCATGAGATCGGAATGAACTGGGGCATCGGCGCAATGGGACCCTACAACCATGCCAATGCCACCATCGGCAGAGCTTTCGGCCTGCTGTCGCAAAATCTGCAAGGCGGCTCCGTGCCGGGAGAGACCTACATGGGTTCCCAGGGAAACAATTACGCCTATAACAGCATCACCTATGCGGAAAACGAAGAGCGAAGTCCGTGGGCGCCGCTCCACGCTCAACATGGGTTCAAAGCCTCCGATAGCGTCGTCAGTTTATTCAGGCACTGCCGCACGACCTCTTTCCAGATGGGCCTTCGAGAGCAGCACTGGCGAGATCATGTCCAGTATCTGCTGCGCGGGCTTGACCCGCACACGCCTCCCACACTGGTCCTCGACCCTATTGTGGCGCGGCAATTCATCGAGCGGGCCGGCTTCGAGAGCAAAGAAAAACTGATCCGATGGATTCACGATCACGCCACAATGCCTGCCGCTATCTATTGGGACGATCAACTGATCCAGAATTATATCCATCCCAGGGCGCTTAAAGGCGAGGAGCCTTACGCAACCAAGCTCAATGCGCGCCCGGATGAACTCATACCGATGTTTCGGCTGGATGAAATCGAAGTGGTGGTCGTCGGCGGAGAAACCAACGGCTACTGGCGCGTGATGGGATGCAATTATGACAAGAGCGTCTCGATCGATGAATGGAGATAGGAGCGCAGGCGATAGTCAACTATGAGTTGTGGCGCGACTATGCGTTTTTCGCGTTCCTATCTGATGCCGAAGATTTGTTTCCAGATCTTTTCGTATTTGGCGAACTCCTTGTACTCCTTTTCACCAAGCCCATAAACCATTTCAAGCCCGATCGCCTCGGCGGGTTCAACCTTCGGGTTTGCCGGCACGCGTCCTTCGATGCCGAACGCCTTCTGCCCCTCGTCCGAAGCAGCCCATCGGTGAAATAACCAGGCAGTGTTCGGATGAGGCGCGTTTTTAAACACCGCCGTGGCGGTGATCAAACCGACGCCGAACGAGCGCATATAATTCAACGGCGCTCCCTTGTGCATTCTCGGTAACAAGTGATGCGTGTAGCAGGTCAGGCAGATCGCTCCCTGCCCGGCCGTCAGGAGTTCCGCCAGTTGCGGATGGCCGCTATGAAACTCGACGCCATTGGCGGCGATTCTTTTGAACAAGCCAACGGCTTTGTCGCTGTTCTTGTATTTCTGTTCGGCAAACGCAATCAAAAATTCGGCGTCGCGCGGCTCGGCCAACAGTTTGCCTTTCCACTTCGGCTCGCCGAATTCCTCAAAAGTCTTAGGCTCGTCCGCCTTACTGACCAGCGTGGTATTCCATGCCGCCACCAGCGTATTGAAACGAGTCGCTACCCAGTACGAGCCTTTCACATGAGCAGGAAAG
>CAYZXN010000184.1:0-7261 GCA_964482425.1 uncultured Syntrophobacteraceae bacterium
AGGATGGTGGAGCAAAATACGTTCGGTGACCGTCAGTAGCGGCATCAATGGTCCCCCGCTGCGTTCGCCTCGGTAGGATATGCTCCTACAGAGGCGACTCTCTCAGACGTCGCCTCGCGCAATCAGCGACCCCGACTGGAAAATGTCCCGATTCCGGGATTCGCGACTCCGTTGAGAACCGCTTTGCTTTACGCGGTTCCCTCGACCGGCCAGTGTGTTTTTTTCCAATTTAATCAAGCTACTTACGCGCTCTTCGGCGATGAGCGACGGAGCTTGCCAGTGTATCGCTAGTGGCACAAACAACTCCCCCTCTTATCTCGCAATCGGGACACTCGAAAGCGCGTTGAGGCGCCGTTTGTCAACCTTAGGAGTTACTTGGAACGTTTTCTGTGGGTACGGCGATTGCTCCATTGGCCATTATGGAATTCATTTGCCAACACTGCGAAACCCCAAGCATCGGCAATAAGTACCGGGTGATCAGCGAAGAGGACGGAGTGACCTTTCTCAATATGGTCGTCTGCCGCTCTTGCCGCGACCAGGCCAGAGGGCTCGGGCTGCGCACCGATCGGCTCGATCGCGACTCCCAGCACCGCGACGACCGAATGCACCACTCCGGTTCGATAGCCGCCCACATGTGACTGGTGGGTTAGAACATCTCATGTCCTGATCTATTCCGCACGAGTGAAAACCATCTCCGTGACGGAATTCCCGGGAGGGGTTAACACCTCCCCGTGTCGGAATCGAAGCGGCGCTTCTAACCGGACTCTGATTCGTCCAAGCCCCCGGCGGGTCGATTGTAATCACCCAAATGGTCCGGCCGTAACAAGAAATGCGTTACCGCGCCAGTGACTGAATACCTCTCAACATCTCGGACACGGACTGAGCATGCTAATGTAGCGCCTTTGTGAGCGCATTCGTTCCTGCACCTGATGTCCACTGAATTTCAACCTTTCCAAGGGCAAATAGGAAGGCGTCTTTCTCTGCAATGGCTCGAAGCGCTGTTTGAATCCTGTTACGATAAACTCGGAGCCAACCTAAATCAGTTTCTCAACCAGCGACTCCGCCTTTACTTCTCGCGCTCGAGGGTCTTGCAGCGCTGCTTCCCGTAAAATCACCTCGAGCGAATATATCGACGGCGTCAATGTCGGTTCGAAGAGCCCGGCGAAAAGCTCGTAGCATTTTACCAGAACCTGCGGTTTGCCGGCCAGCGTCGGAAGCCAGCGTGCGATCTCCTCGAGGGTTTCGCTGCGCCGGTTCTTGAAGAAGCCGATGCTCTCCACGTAACAGGAAGCGATATCGGCGACCAGCTCGCGGTTGGCGGCGAGAAACCGCCGGGTCGTTGCAAGCGGAACCCAGTGACAAGTCAGATCGGCGCTGTCGGCCACCAGCTTGAAGCCCTCTTCCTCAAGAAGAAAAGCCTTTTCCGGCGGTAACAGCGCCGCATCGAGCTGTCCCTCGCGCAGCGCTTCCAGGCTCCTGTCGTTGAGACCCAGATCGACCAAAGTCAGATCGTTCTGCATATCCAAGCCCCAGCGCCTCAACAACGCCAGCATCACCATGCCGGCCATGCGCCGTGGCTGATTGATGCCGACGCGCTTGCCCTTGAGATCGGCGACGCCGCCGATGCTTGCATTGGCTGCGAGGTAAAATGCCGGCCGATTCAGAACTCCGCCGACGATGACTAAATCGTTGCCGTTGAGCAGCGAAAAAATCAGCGATGGCGCATTGGGCGTTCCGACCGGAGTTTTATGACTCACGATGTCGTCGACGACTTTCTCTTCGTCCTGCTGGTTCACCACCTCGACATCTATATAGTGCTTGCCGAAAATACCGGCTGCATTTCCTATTAGCGGCAGAAAACGGCCGATACTTGATACCCCGATGCCGACTTTGACTTGATTCATGCACCACCTTGATCTCTGTAAATTCTAAACGCTCGATCGCTTCGCCATGCCAAACGACCGGCGCACAGGTCATCCCTATATTCCAGAAGGTCGTTGGATTTCAAGCCGGGTGTCGAAATACGAAGGGTCCGGCTTGCCGCTGCTTGACATGGCGGACACCGGAGTGGGACAAAACAATTGGCTCAAACCCGGAAAACCTGAACACGGGAGCGTTGGCGGTGCGATGTTGGCCGGCCATTCGTCAACGCGATCTTCGGAGGCCGCTTGTGCAATCTTGTTCGTCATGAAAAATGGTCAACCATGTTCGAAGACCAGACATATTTGACACGCATCCTTCATGCCGTACCTCAGCCTTTGCTCGTGATGGACGCGGAGATCAACGTCGTTGCGGCCAATGATGCCTTGTACCATTTTTTTCAACTTTCCCGCGCAATGGCCGAGAAGGGCCTGGCGAGCGGCCTCTGCAATATTCCCGAAGTGCGCGAGCTGGCGCAGGATGTTTTACAGCGCGGATCGCAGATCGACAACATCGAGGTGGAACGCGAGTTTCCGATCGTCGGCCGAAAAACTCTTTCGTTGAGCGCACGGCCAATCGCCGGCGCCGAGTACAACGCCGAAAGTTTAATATTGCTGGCCATCGATGACATCACCGAGCGCAGGCAAGGCGAAAGGCAGATCCAAAGGCTCGAGGACGAGCTTAGCCAGGCGCAAGTATTGGAAGGCGTGAGCCCACTGGTGGCCGTTCTCGCCCATGATTTGAACAATCAATTGAACATCGTTCAAGGTTACGGATACTTGCTCAAAGAGCTGGGTTTAAAGGACGAGCTTATTGCCGAAAGCGCTCTGGCGATCCTGGCTGCGACAAAACGGGGCGCTGGCGTCGTGAACCGGCTATTCTCGTTAACTCGAAGAGGCCTCTGTAAACTTGAACCGGTGAATCTCGATGGTGTGATCGCGGACCTGGCGCAGACGTTGCGCCGGAGATTAGGCCCGGCCATCGAAATCGCCGTCGAGCCGGGCGACAATCTTCCGGCTGTTCTGGCGGACCGAAATCAATTGGCGCGAGCGCTGTCCAGTCTCTGCGCTAGAGCGCGCGGCGCGCTGTCGGACGAGGGCAAGCTTGCGATTTCAACCGCGGCTGTGCAGCGCAATTCTGAGGAAAATTCGCGCGAGTGGCCGGAGGAGCTCTATATCCGCATAGAGGTGGCAGCGGCGCACGATGGACAACCGGCGCCATCGAGCTTCGAAGCCTATTCGCCCACGGTGCCGGCGGATCGGGAAGCCGATTTGGGTCTCGCTATGGTCTACGGAATACTCCGCGGTCACAACGGCTTTTTTGAAGTAGCCGGCACGCCGCACGGGAAATGCTCTTTCCGGGTTTACTTACCCGGCATTGCCAGCCCGAGTTCCTGATGGGCGCGCCGTAGATAGCTCATATCCAGATATTTTTCCGGCGCCGGATACGGCCGCTGTTTGAAGAGCTGCTCGCCCATGAGATCGATCAAGCGCTGAAAGCCATCCCGATTTACCGATCCGTCGCGGCTGATGATGCCCTGCGAAAGGTACTCCTCAACGGTTGCGCGGGTGTACTTCAGGGCGATGCCAGTGCGCTTGGTCACCAATTGCGCCGCCTCTTCCTTGTTCGCATGCGCCCATTGCATCGCGCGGACCATGGCTTTGAGGTAGCGCACCGTCAGAGCGTTGTTCGCTTCCGCCCAACGAGAGTCGACGATGAAGGTATGAAACTGCAGGTCGGGAACATAATCGTGCAGGCGGGCGATCTCGGTAAAACCCAGCTCCCGCGCGCGCGGCAGATCGCCGCCCAGGATCATGGTTGCGGAGGTATTGCACACTTTAAGACTGGCAAGCCGCTGGGTGGTGGGACCGCCCTGCAAAATCGAGTAATCGCGGTTGAGCTCCATACCTTCCTTCTTGAGCATTTCCCGCAAGAAGATCGTGCTGCCTGAAACCAGGCTCACCACGCCGATGGTCGTTCCTTTGAGCTCTTTGATGGTTTTGTATTTTGGGCAACCCACCAAGGTATAAGCGGCGATCGGCACCGTACCGCCGATGATCTTCAACGACGCTCCGCGTTCCACTGCATTGATGGCGGCGGACGGATCGACAATGGCGACGTTCACGTGGCCGGCAATGAGCGCCTGAATCAAGGTATCGGTGGAGCCGATCAAGACGACATCGCCCTGAATGCCTTCTTTGGCAAAAAATCCTTTGTCGGTGGCGGCGTAGTTGGGAAGTTGTTCTACAGTGCGCGAGACGTTGCCGATGATCACCCGGTCGGCGCCACCCGCCGGCGCGACACCGAAACTCACCAGCACTACTACCGAGAGGCAAATACAAATTTGGCGCAACGATAAGAACTTCATTGTGTCCTCTCCTTCAGGGCTGCTGATAATAATCAGCGTAGAAATGATCGGCAATTTCAGCGCCGGTAGTCTTCCACACTCCTTCGTGCGCACAGATGTATTCGAGCGCCTTGTCGAGATACTTGATGCGAAACGCCAGGCCGATGACGAACGGATGCAACGGCAGGGTCATGACACGCGCTTGGGTCGCGCCTTCGGCATAAAGGATATCGAACTGATCGCACACCATTTGCAGCCAGTCTTTGGGCGTGTGCCCGCCTTGAAACATCACTCTGATATCGTTGAGCCCCTGCTGATACGGAATGCCGATCATGCGCCCGGTTTTGACGCGCATCGGCACCGGCTGATCGTCGCAGCCCCAATCGCAAACATAATCGAAGCCTGCCGCGGCGAGATAGTCCAGAGTATTGGGGCTTTCGTCCCCTCCTCCCGGGCCAAGCCAGCCGCGCGGCGCCTTGCCGGTCGCCGATGCGATGGTTTCTTTGACTTGCCGAATCGCCGCCGCTTCCTCTTCTGCCGAATACTGATTCATGCGTATGTTGTTGGTAACGCCGTGGCCGAGCCACTCCCAGCCCCGCTTATTGCCCTCCTCGATGATGGCCCGATGATGCGCGCAAACATCCGAGTTGAGCAGCACGGTTGCGCGAATACCGTGCCTGTCTAGCACGTCCATCATGCGAAACACGCCTATACGCGAGCCATAATCCCGCAAAGCATAACCCGTCACGTCCGGCAGTTGAGAGCTCGGCGCGCCCGGAATCGTTTTGTCAACGTGAAAAAATTCGACGTTCGGCGCCACCATCAAGGCGATCCTGGCATCGCCGGGCCACTTCAGCGGCCTGCGTCCGACAATTGGAGAATAATCGTAACGATCGGTTTGCATTCGCAATGCTCCTCAAGATTCTGCTCGTGAACGATACGTATGATAGCCGGATCTTTGCGTCAAGCGTTTTCCAAATGAGCATCCGGTAGTTTGCCGGAAATCATTTCTCCGTAACCGCCCGCCTTTTGTTTTTCTTGCCGGCTGCTAGACTTCAGTTAGGACAAAATTTCGGCTCGGGTTGACGTTCCCGGAGGAGAACACGATATGGCTGACGAGACGCTGGCGGATATCGGCCTCATCGGTCTGGCGGTAATGGGCGAGAACCTGGCCCTCAATATCGCCGATCACGGTTTCAAGATCGCGGTTTTTAACCGCACGACGCGGGTGATGCAGGATTTCATAGCGGCCAATCCGGACACGCCTGGCGGTCTCATCGGATGCGCGACCTTGCCCGAATTGCTGGCGGCGCTCAAGCAACCGCGCAAGATCATCGTTCTGGTGAAAGCCGGACCCGCGGTCGATGCCGTAGCCCGGCAGCTTATCGAGGCCGGCCTCGAAAAAGACGATTTGATCGTCGACTGCGGCAACAGCCAGTGGACCGACACGATCCGGCGCGAGAAGGAATACTCGGGCAGTTGCCGCTTCTTCGGCTCCGGAGTTTCCGGCGGCGAGAGCGGCGCGCGCTTCGGCCCGTCGTTGATGCCGGGCGGCGACCCTCAGGCATGGCGGCATCTCGAGCCGATCTGGAGCGCCATCGCCGCCAAGGTCGATCCCCAAACCGGCAAAGCCATCGAAGGCGCCAGGCCCGGCCAACCTGTGACCCACGGCATTCCCTGCACGGCTTACATCGGTGAAAACGGCGCCGGTCATTACGTCAAGATGGTCCACAACGGTATCGAGTACATCGATATGCAGTTGATTTCCGAAGCTTATTTTTTGATGCGCAAGCTTTTAGATCTTCAGCCCGGTGAGCTGGCGAAGATCTTCGCGCGCTGGAACGAGGGCGACCTCGATTCGTATCTCATCGAGATCACCGCCGATATTTTGCAGCAGCGCGACCCGCGGGAGCCCGGCTCATTCATTGTCGACCGCGTTCTCGATTCCGCGCAGCAAAAAGGCACGGGGAAATGGACCAGCGTCAACGCGCTGGACATGGGAGTGCCCGCCAACTCGATTGCCGAAGCGGTGTTCGCGCGCTACCTGAGCGCGCTCAAAGAAGAACGGGTCGAAGCATCGAAACACCTGGCCGCGCCGGAGTATACCTACAGCGGCGGCCGGGACGAGTTAATCGATGAGGTGCGCGATGCACTCTACTGCTCCAAGATCTGCGCCTACGCGCAGGGCTTTCAGCTCATGCGCGCCGCCGAGCATGAATACAATTGGAAGCTTGATCTGGCCTCCATCGCCGCCATCTGGCGCGGCGGCTGTATTATTCGCGCCCGATTTCTGCAAAAAATCACCGATGCCTACAAGCGCAATCCGGCGCTGGTCAATCTGCTGCTCGATCCCCATTTCAAAGAACAGATTCACAATGGGCAAGGTCGCTGGCGCATGGTGGTCGGCTTGGCCGCGCAGGCGGGAATTGCCGTTCCTGCGTTCATGTCGGCCATGGCATATTATGACGGCTACCGCGCGGCGCAGCTGCCCGCCAATCTGTTACAAGCGCAACGCGACTATTTTGGCGCGCATACCTATGAGCGCACGGACGAGCCGCGCGGCGCAGTGTTTCATCTAGACTGGCCGGCGCCCGACCGTCCGGAGATCAAGATCCTAACGTTCGGATCGGTGTCGTAGCGACGGAAGACGTGACAATCACTGGGAAATTCGAGCGGCCGCCTTCGAGAGCAGCGATTTTAAGCAAGTTCCATAAAAGGTAAATTTACACCGTGGCGGGGTGCCTCAGCCCGGTGAATCTTGAGAGTCCTTGACTGTTGCATACCACTTCCTGTTAGATTAGGGGCACTTCGACTGCGAGGAGGATCGCTCACGACGATGGCTATTCCGGGAGACAAAGCAATTCAAATGGTCCGCAACGCGCATGCCCAAGCGGCGCAACTCGATATTGCCGTGACGGCGGTAGTGGTCGACCCAAGCGGCCGCATGATCGCGCTCGGGCGCATGGATCGCGCCCGGCCGATTACCGTGGATAT
>CAYZXN010000185.1:0-6055 GCA_964482425.1 uncultured Syntrophobacteraceae bacterium
TGTGCAGCGGCAATACCACGTGCTGGGCGACGACTTCGCCGCGCCGGTTTAACAGCGCACAACTGGCGTCTTGGGACTCGCGGATAATGGTGGAATAGCCGGTGCGAAACAGCGAGTTCTGCATCTCCTGGACGATGCCGGCCAAACGCGCCTGGATGACCTGGAGGGTGATGGGATCGACAGTCATGCGAGGGCGCCGGCGAGAAAGCCGGTTTTAGCGTTTAGATCGGTTTGAATCGTCCGGACGGCTTGAATGGAAACTAGCGCGCTCTCGCGGCGCTCCGATAATCCGAGCCATTCAAATTGGTTGAAGGACTGGCCGCCGTTCATGCCTGGCCGCGTAGTTGCCGCGTCTCGGATTCGTTGATGGTAAAATCGTTGTCTTTCGGCTCGATCGCTACCCGGTAGCGTTGCCGCGCTCCCTGTGTCGTAACGTAACCGTTGCGCACGTCATTGAGCACCCGCTGCGGATCGCGTTGTAAAGGATTGCCGAGGCCGCCGCCGCCGGGAGTCTCCAAGCTGAAAACATCGCCGGGATGCAACACATGGTCCGAATAGCGCGATGGGATCACGCGTTCGTCGGTCTTACCGGGATTTAATGTGCAGAGGCCGGTCTTACCGTCGGTGCCGCCATCGATGCCTTTAGGAGCGACCGTATGTTTAGTCGAGCGCAACGAAAAACGCGCGTCGTTATCCAAGACCTCGTACTCTCGCACGAAGCCCAAGCCACCGCGAAACGTTCCGGGCCCGCCCGAGTCCGGGATCAATTCGAATCTCCGCAGGCGAGTGGAAAACTCCGACTCGATGATTTCGATCGGCGCTATTTTCGCGTTGGACTGATTGACGTTGGTGCCGGAGACGCCGTCTTTGCCGCTGCGGCCGCCGGATCCACCGCCGAAGATCTCGTATTGCACATAGCCTTTGCCGGTCTTATTGCTGCGGCCACCGATGATGATGGATCGACTGCTGCAGCCGTCGCCGACTTTCTTGTGTGGCGTGATCTGACTCGAGGCCTCGAGCAGCGATTCCACCAGCGCGTGCACCGTCGGGTTGTAGGTGTTTACCGGCGCCGGAAAACGCGGGTTGACTACACTGCCTTCGCGAACCTTGATATCGATGCATTTCGCCAGCCCGTAATTGATGGCGAGCGCCGGATCCACCAAGCAGGTAAGCAGGTAACAGCAAGCGGCTCGCACGATAGTGGGCCGGATATTCGCGGGCCCTTTGGTTTGATCGGCGCTGCCGGTGAAGTCGAAGAGCAGATCTTGGCCTTTCTTTTCGATGCGCACATGCAGGCGGACGGGCTTGTCCAGATCAATGCCGTCGCTGTCGACAAACCGTTCGCCTTCGCCGGCGCCATCGGGCCAGGAGGCGATTTCAGCGCGTACTTTGGCTTCGGTCAGAGCGAAGAGTTGCTCGAACGAGCTGAGAATCGTTTCCTTGCCATAGCGCTCCATCATCTCTTGAAAGCGTCTTTCGCCGAGCCTTGCGGCCCCGACTTGACCGCGCAAATCGCCGACCACCAGCTCCGGCGTGCGGCTATTGGCGCCGAGCACCGATTCGATGTCTTTGCTTATCTGGTATTTGTGCGCGTACTTGATGGGCGGCACGTGAAGCCCTTCCTGATAGATCTCGCGGGCCTGGCTCCAGCAGCTTCCCGGCACCGGCCCGCCGATATCGCTTTTGTGCGCCAGGTTGGCGGCGAAGCCAACCCACTCGTTCTGGAAGAAGATCGGCGAGAGCACAGCCATGTCGGGGGCATGCGGGCTGCCGCCAAGGTAGGGATGGTTGGTGATGAAAGCGTCGCCTTCATGAACTTCGGCGGCGCTGTAGTTTTTTAAAATGCCGGCGGCGCAAGCCGGGAAGGCGCCCATGTGCAGAGGCAATACGACGTGCTGCGCGACCACTTCCCCCTGGCGATTGAGAATCGCGCAGCTGGCGTCTTGCGACTCGCGGATGATGGTCGAATAGCCGGTGCGAAAGAGCGAGTTCTGCATCTCCTGGACAATGCCGGCCAAGCGCGCCTGAATAACTTGCAGAGTTACGGGATCGACATTCATAGGTTCTGACTTATCGGGTTAAAATGACCGTGGACGATTGAACCGCCTGAGACGGCTTGAAGGCGGTGTTCAAGTTTCCAATCCTTTCGATAAGGCCCTTATCCTTTACGTTTTGTCATGATCAGATTCTGATATCCATCCACCGTGGCTTCCTGCTCAGGATGAATCACCGTGGTTGTATCCAGTTGTTCGACAATCGCCGGGCCGCTGATCTTGTGCCCTGGCTCGAGCGCTTCGCGGTCATAAATATCCGTATTCAGCAGGCCATGTCGCCGGCCGAAAAATACTTTCCGCACGCCTGTTTTTGCCTGCTCCACGGTGCGGCCGGTGACTTTACCGGGAGAGAGCTTCGCTTGAGGCACGAGGCCCAGCGAAATGAGCCGGAGGCTGACCAGTTCCACCGGCTCCGATTCCGCTTTGTGACCGGAATTTTGCTCGTGCATGGTGTCGAAGCGATCACGCATGAGCTTCAGGTCGTCCTTGCTGAGCGGTGGCATGGGGCAGGGGACCGTCAGTTCGTAGCCCTGGCCCGCATAGCGCAGATCGAGATAAAATTCCATTTTGATCTCACTGTCTTGAAAACCTTCGTCGTGCAGCTCGGCCTTGGCCTGTGCGATCAACTGATCGAAGATGGAATTGATCTCGTCGAGTTCAAGATCGTCCAGCCCGACGAGTTTCGACCGAACATAGTCATGTTTGACATCCGACATCAGCAGGCCGAGGGCCGAGTGCACCCCGGGCGTCAGCGGGATGAGCACGGATGGAATGCCCAGATCCAGGGCGATACGCCCTGCGTGCATGGGACCGCCGCCGCCGAACGCCACCAGGGTGAAATCGCGGATGTCGTAGCCTCGCTGTGAGGACACGGCCTTGATGGCTTCTTCCATTTTGACGTTGATGATGTCGAGCACGCCGTCGGCCGCTTCGAGCAGATTCATCCTTAAGGGGCCGGCAATTTTTTCTTCCAGCAGGCGCGCGGCCTTTGATTTGTCGAGTTTCATGCGGCCGCCGAGAAAATGATCAGGATCCAACACGCCGATGATCATGTTCGCGTCGGTGATCGTAATATTTTCACCGCCTCGATCATAACAAACCGGACCGGGGTCGGCGCCGGCGCTATCGGGACCTACCTGCAGGCCGCCCACGGCATCGATGCGGGCGATGGTGCCGCCGCCGGCGCTAACCGTATGAATGTCGAGCATCGGCAAAGCGATCGGCCGCAGATTGATCTTGCCCTGTGTAGTAATGACCGGATTGCCTTGATGGATCAACGCCACGTCGCAACTGGTGCCGCCCATGTCAAAGGTAATAATGTTGTTGACGCCGACGCGCTCGCAGGTACCCAAGGAAGCGATGACACCGCCGGCCGGGCCCGAGAGAACGGTTGCAACCGGCTTCTTTGCCGAGCCTTCGAAGGTCGAGACGCCGCCATTGGATTGCATGATATAGAGCTTGGGAGTCCTCACGCCCATCTCCCTCATACGGCTCTCGAGACGCCCCAGATAGTCGGCCATCACCGGCTGGATATACGCGTTGATCACCGTAGTGCTCATCCGGTAAAACTCGCGGATCTGCGGCAAAACCTCGCAGGAGAGTGAGAGTCTCGCCTCGGGGAATTCTTCGGCGAAGAGTTCCTTGATCTTGAGCTCGTGGGCGGGATTCAAAAATGAAAACAAAAAGCATACCGCCACCGATTGCACGCCTTTTTGCTTCAGCCGCCGAATGGCTTCGCGCGCAGCTTCGACGTCGATGGCCCTCAGTGCGTTGCCGCGAAAGTCGACTCGTTCGGGAATCTCTTCCGTATAGTAGGGCGGCGCCAAGAGCCGCGGTTTCTCGAAGAACAAGTCATAGGTTGCCGGACCATAACCGCGGGTTTGCTCCATGACTTCGTAAATACCGCGAAAGCCCTGGGTTACGAGCAGGCCGGTTTTTGCGCCCTTTTCTTCCAGCAGCGTATTGGTGCCGACCGTGGTGCCATGACAAAAAAAAGAAATATCTCCGGCGGCGGCGCTTTGATCGATTAGCTCCCTCACCCCGTTCAAAACCGCTTGAAACGGCTCCTTAGGAGTCGATGGTACCTTGGTGATGGCGATCTCTCCGGTATCCTCATTGAAAAAAACAAAATCGGAAAATGTTCCCCCGGTGTCTACGGTAACGCGGTAATTGGCCATAGGTGTTTCGTCTACCACTAAACCATGGGCTCTTCAAATCAGGCCGCTACGGTATATCGCTTGACTGGCGATCGACTGGGATATAGTTCGGTTAGCCATGGCAAGACAACCAGCACGGACAAACCCTATCGCACGCGTGCTCGACCGCATCGAGCGATGGGGCAACAAGCTGCCGCATCCATTTATGTTGTTTGTTCTGCTTTCAGCGACTGTTCTGGTTTTTTCCTGGATTGCCCAAGTTTTCGAATTGTCGGTCACGCATCCACTGACCGGTAAACCCATCGTCGCCGTCAATCTTCTCGACCGCCAAGGGATTCAAAACATCGTCACCAAGGCGGTGGTCAATTTTACCGGCTTTGCGCCGCTTGGCACGGTCTTGGTGGCCATGATTGGCGTCGGCGTGGCAGAGCGCAGCGGCCTTCTCTCCGCGGCGCTCAAAGGTTTTGTAAAAAGCATGCCGTCATGGCTGATTACCGCGGCGCTGGTTTTTGCCGGTGTCAACGCCAGCGTGACGGTGGATGCGGGCTACGTTATTCTCGTACCTCTCGGCGCGGTTTTGTTCGCCCAGGTCGGCCGGCATCCCATTGCTGGCTTGGCCGCCGCATTTGCCGGAGTTTCAGGCGGATTCAGCGCGAACCTTTTTCTTACTCCTCTCGATCCGCTTTTGGCGGGGCTTACCCAGGAAGCGGCGCGACTCTATGATCCCGGCTATGTCGTACCGGCGACGGCCAACTATTATTTTATGATCGGCTCCACTTTTCTGCTTACCATAATCGGCGCGGCGGTGACCAATTGGATAGTCGAACCTCGACTGGGGCCGTACGAGCCGCAGCAGGAACAAGCAAAAGATGTTTTTCCCGGCCGAGAACGACGCGGCCTGGCGGCTGCGGGATTGATCCTGCTGTTGGAAGTCGTCTTGCTGCTATTCCTCGTCTTTCCCGATAACGCGTTGCTGCGCGACGCCAAGGGCGGTCTGGAACCATTCTTCCAGGGCATGGTGGTTTTGATGTCCTTGGGCTTTTTGTTTCCTGCCATTGCCTATGGTCTGGTGGCCGGAACGATTAAAAACAATCGCGACGTAGGCCGCATGATCGATGAAACGCTGGCGACCATGGGAAGCTACATCGCGCTTGCATTTGCGGCAAGCCAGTTTGTCGCCTATTTCGGATGGTCCAACCTCGGCCTGATACTCGCCGTCAGCGGCGCGGACTTGCTGCGCGCATCGGGCCTGTCGGGAATTCCACTGATTCTTCTCTTCATCTTCGTGTGCGCCGTCATCGATCTCTTCCTGGCCAGTGCCTCGGCCAAGTGGGCCGTCGTCGGTCCGGTATTTGTGCCCATGCTGATGATCATGGGTTTCTCTCCGGAGCTGACACAGGGCGCTTACCGCATCGGTGACTCCTTCACCAATATTGTGACTCCATTAATGCCCTATATGCCGTTGATCATCGCCTTCGCGCAGAAATACCAGCCGCGCACCGGCCTCGGGACATTGCTGACTTTGATGCTGCCCTATTCAATCGCCTTCGCCCTCGCCTGGACGGTCATGCTGGCGGTGTGGCTGTTGCTGGGAGTTCCGCTGGGGCCCGGCTCCGGAACCGTCTATCCGCCGGTGTAATCGTCCGACATGAGCAAGGATGTCTGTTGACTCGTATTCTGCTGCGGCTACTCTGGTGGTCCAAACCGGATAAGTCCAATTCGTCCATCAAGATGACAAAGAACAAAGACAGAAGATCTAATTCTCCCTCTCGGCCGCAATGCCGGATCGGCACATCGGGTTTTCACTACAAGCATTGGAAAAGAATCTTTTACCCGGAGAATCTC
>CAYZXN010000186.1:0-4732 GCA_964482425.1 uncultured Syntrophobacteraceae bacterium
GGCGCCGGGGCCGGTTAATTTCCATACTCTTCCCTGGCCCGTAGTTCCATCAGTAAGCCAGAGGTTTCCCTTCTTATCTGACCTGTTTTTTTACTAATGAGACAGAAATGAGGTAAGAAAGTGAGTCGTTCCAAGGAGACGAGGAACGAGATGGAAGAGAAGCAGGAGGTAAGGAAGGTGCGGCCGATGCCGATCCGCTCAGGTTTTCAGCGAAGCTGAAAGAGTAGGTTTTCTTCTATGCAAGGCAGTGAAAAATCTACTGCTTAAAGAAGGAACCTGAGCCGCTCGAAGACAGCAGCCTTCGATGCCCTAGATGATGTTTGGCTCAGCGCGAAGGTAAAATCAGCATGCCTTTAACACCGCAGGGAGAGGGGCAACAACTCACGCCAGGACAGCAGGGTTATGAAAATATGCGCGATCAGATTCCCCGGACCACGCCGCCGTCCACGGTCACACAGGTACCCGTCACGTAACTCGAACGTTCAGAGGCAAGAAAGACCACGACGTTGGCCACCTCGTCGGCTCGTCCCAGCCGGTGCAGCGGGATTTCTTGGGTGCGCGCCTCGCGGATTTCACCAACGCTTTTTCCGGTAATCTCCGCCTCGCGCTGGCGGTTGCGGACCTGGCGCGGTGTCTCGATGGATCCGGGGGCAACCGCCGTTACCAGAATTCCGTCCGCCGCATACTGCAGCGAAAGAGACTTGGTCCAATTCATCACTGCGGCATTGTTCAGACCCACCGCCATGGAAGTGTTGCTGGGTTCCCATCCAGCTGTGCCGGCAACATTGATGATTCTCCCCCAACCGCTTTTACGCATATGGGGCATAACTTCCCGCGTAACTCGAATATAGCCCAGCAGTTTTCCCTCCAGCAGCTTGTACCATTGGGCATCGTCAATATCGGTGAACTGGATGCTCGGAACGCTGCCGGCGTTATTGATCAGGATATCGATGGCGCCAAAGCGTTCCACGACCGTTGCGACTAAGCGCCGCACATCTGTGAAATTCTGCACATCACAAGCAATCGCCAGTGTTTCGGCGCCGGTCTCTTTTTCAATATTTTGACGCGCCTCTAGAAGAAGAGCCTCACGTCTGGCGCACAGAACGACGCGGCTTCCTTCGCTTGCAAGCGACGAGGCCACCGCATAGCCGATACCGTCACTCGAGCCGGTCACAATCGCTACTTTTCCACGCAAACCTAAATCCATTGCTTGCCTTTCTGTCTTGGAGACTCGGTGTTGTAGTGATTTTCACAGGTGCGGCATAATTTCCTTGGCGCAGATCTCCAAATGCTCGATCTCATCGAACATGGGATTAAAGACAATGTGCTGCGCGCCGGCGCGGACGATTGTCAGAATCTTCTCGGTACACTCCGCGCTGCTGCCCCATATCGAAACCCGCGTGCCAAGATCGGGATTTTTATAGCGCAGGGCGAACCAGTCGCGGATGCGCTTCTCGGCGCGCGCTTTGTCGCCGTCAACAGCGAGATAAACCCGTTTGGCGCAGCCAAAGGTTGAGGGGTCCCGTTTTGCCTCATCCAGACAGCGCCGGATGATTGCCGATTCGCGAATAAAAGCGTTTGACGACGAAGAGCCCGCGCCCATCCAGCCGTCGCCATACTTCACCGCCCGCTCGAGGGCATTTTCATGATGGCCGCCGAACCACAGGGGCAGATGCGGTTTTTGCATCGGCTTGGGTTCCATGGAGATATTTTTGAAGTTCCAAAAGCGGCCTTCGAAGCTTGCCTGCCGCTCGGTCCAAAGCAACTTCATCACTTGCACGGCTTCGGTAAACCGCGTCACTCGTCCTGGGCGTGCATAACCAAAAACCTCCTCGTGAGATCCCAGATGACCGCCGCCCAAGCCAATGCCAAGAATGGCACGGCCGCCGCTCACGCAATCGAGCGTAGAATAACTCTTGGCGAGTTGCAGCGGGTTGCGCAACGTCAGCAGGACAACCGAGGTGCCGAGTCTAACCTTGGTCGTAATCGCCGCCACGTAGCCGAGCAAAGTGACCGGCTCCAACATCGTGAAGTCGCCGATGATCCTTTCCTGCAGCCAGAGGCTGTCGTATCCAAGGACTTCCGCTTCGACGGCAAATCGCCGGATATGATCCATGTCGACCGGCCCCTCGAAAAAAACCTGGGGAAGCTCGATGCCGCAGGGTGTCGATGGTGAAGCCATGCTTGTTACTCCTCAAAGCAAAGCGAATTCTGATTTGTCTCCCGAGCACACATACTGGGTGGGGCAGTGCCTGTCAAATTGGAACGTGGTACTTTCTCTGCCCTCCTCTGACGCTGTGATTTTTGATCTCGGGCTTTGGCTCAAAGCGGCTTGACTGTTGCGTTGAATTTTGGTGATTATGACTGAGTGGCGCGCCGTCGATGCGACGGCTGAAATACTTTTTCACATAGGACTTATCTGTGAAGCGTAATCACAAGACCGCGGCGAGCGGTAAAGCATCTTCGCGGCGGCAAGGAAATCGATTGCAGCAGGATGAACACCGAAACGGCGATTCGCAGTCGGGTTTCGAAGAAAATCCGCCGAGAAACTATCGCCCCGGTGACAGCACCCTGCTGTTCAAGGAGCGCAAGCGGCTTTTTCTAGTCGTGGGCGATGAGGTCACGCATATTCGCTACGAGGAATGGGGCATCGGGGTTGTCATGGAATGTATGACCTCGAGCGTGCCGGGCGGTACATGCCTGGCGCGGGTTCGCTTTCAGGATGGTCAATTACGTTGCTTCAACAACGACCTTGATAACGAAAGCTGCTGTTATTATTTCGGCTTGCGCCGTTACTGGAATCCGACCCATGGGGTCGATGCGATCCGGTCGAAATTTATCTCAGGAGGGTGATTCGATGTTAAAAACGTTTAGATGCAAAACTTGCGTTACGGTGGCCGCATCACTGTTGTTCATAGCGAGCCTTTTTCCAGCTGTTCTGAAAGCGCAAGACCCCATTGAGGTGGCTGCTGTCGACATTGGCGTAACAGCCGGCAATCTGGTCTTTCTTCCGGCTAAAGCACTCTCAGTATCGGTTGGATTACTGAGCGGCGCCCTCTCCTACCTGGTCACGGGAGGCAACGCCGAGTTGAGCAAGCAGATTTGGCGCGATACGACACAGGGTCCCTACGTCATCACACCGGAGGTCGTCTACAAAGCGATCGGACGCAGGCCGGAACTTTTAGAGGAAAAATAAAGCGGCATGGAGCCTGATTTTGACAACAGGCCACATGCCGCCAATCGGCACTCTCCGATTTTTTATTATGCCAGCTGCTTCTTGAAGAAACTCACCGTTCTCCCCCAGGCGTCCTTAGCCGCTTCAGGGTTATAGCGATCCGCGTTCGTGTTGTTGTTAAACGCGTGTTTCGCTCCAGGATAGGTTTTGACATCGAATGATTTTCCTGCCTTGTTCATCGCCGCTTTCAAAGGCTCTACGCCGGGCATAATGTTTGGATCGTCTTCGGCATAGTTACCCATGACGGCACAGGGAATGTTAGCCACCGAATCCAGCGGGTCGGGATTGCGCCCGTAGTAGACCACAGCGGCGTTGAGGTCTTTGCACTTGGTGGCGAAATTCAAGGACTGACCGCCACCCCAACAATAGCCGACGACACCGACCTTGCCGTTGACATAATTCTGCTTCTTCATGTAGTTCAACGCGGCCGTCAGGTCTTCCGCGACCATGCCGCCGTTGACCTTCTTGATCGCTTCGGTGGCTTCGTCGCTGCCGTTGTATTGATCGCTGCCGCCGATGCGGCTCATGCAGTCTACCGCGATCGCTGCAAAGCCGTCTTTGGCAAAGCGACGCGCGACATCTTTGATATGGCCGACGAGGCCTCTGTTTTCGTGAATGACGATGACGGTTCCTAGATTTTTTCCGTCCTTGGGTCGTGAAACATAGGCGCTGACGTTTCCGGCATTGCTGGGAAACTGCACCATCTCGGAGGTGAGACTCGAATCATTGGGATCAACGATATTCTCTACGGTCTGAGCCATATGGGTTTTCTCCTTTCGCTGTTTTTATTTGAATGACCCAGCTATAGCGAAAAACAATTCACAAATCCAGAACTCAACACATACGTTTAAAAGATTTTGAAGAACTCGGCGTTCTCAAGGTAAGAGAACCGATCGGGTTAAAAGAGGCAACAACCGGCGCCGTCCGGAATGGGAGGCACCGGCGGTATCAGTTTGTAGTCGTGGAGGTCGATGAAGATTCGGTTTTCGCTGGAGGAGATTCTTTCTTCGCTTCGCTTTTCGTTTCAGAGGCCGGCGAGGAAGTGGCGCCGTTCTCGCTTTTGGCACCGGCTTTCTCTTTGCGCGCGTAATCGGTGATGTACCAGCCGGTACCTTTGAGCTGAAAGGATGTGTTCGAAATCAGCTTTTTGACTCTTCCTTTACAAACAGGGCACTTGGATAAAGTTTTTTCGGTGATCCTCTGAGTCGCCTCGAAGGTTCCGCACTTGACGCACTCGTACTCGTAAATTGGCATGACTCTTCCTCAACTTGGCTGCTGCACAAGGCAAATTAATCACTGCTACTCAGCTTGTCAATTGATCGGTCAGGTAACAGGGAGAGTCGAGCTAGTCTCGTGCGGCCTGTTGAACTTGACTGCGATCCTTACCGTCGGCAAGTATGTGGGGACCTCCAAATGCTTCGGAACGATTGCCAAAAAGCACTAGAGGTTCGGTGCCGGTATTGGTGATCTGATAGTAGTCTTTGGCGCCGAGAAATA
>CAYZXN010000187.1:0-10818 GCA_964482425.1 uncultured Syntrophobacteraceae bacterium
GCCCAGGCGGGGTCCTGAATCAAACCAAAGGCCAGCGCCGCCGTCGGATAGACCACCGTGGTTTGTATGCCGCATTCGTCGAGAAACGAGATCCACGTGTCGCAATCGGGGTAATCGCGCAGCCCCGGCGAGCTCATGCCGGACAGCCGCGCCCAGCCGTCCAGAGAGGGAAAAGGCGAGAACGTATCGGCCCAGCTTTCGTCTTTGCTGGTGCCGCGATAGTTGCCGCCCAGGAACGCAAGAATTTCTTTGCTGCGCTCTGTGATATGACCATCGCCATCGATCACTGCAAAGCGATTCTTTCTCATGGCAGCTTGACCCCCCTTTCGCATCGGCTTGTACCGAGTACAGGAACCTGCGCCGCTATGTGTATTTGCTCGACTGATCCGGCGTTGTCAAGCGGTGGAGCGCACAAATGCAAAGACGGAAGCGGCATCTACCCACCGCCTGTACGGATTGTCGTCACAAAAACCACGAACACCGATGATGATTCGCGCAAAAACGGTAGTAGGTCATGCGGTTCAAGGCTTTCAAATAGTTCAAACCAGTCAAGCCGTTTTTTCAGCGGGCTGGTTCACATAGTTCCCATCGTTCCAGGCGTTCGAGTCGTTAAAGATCAAGCGATAAAGTTACGAGAAAGCTTTTTCTTTGCGTGCTCCGCCCGAGTGGCACGGCAATGAAAACAACCGAACAAGTTTTATCTCCCCAAAGAGACTGGAATAATCAGGCTAGTGAGAACAATCCCGCCGCGGTGGCTTGGCGAGAAACATGAACAAGGTCGCGAGCAGACTGACGGCGGCGAAAACGCCAAACGCAATGGTGTAGCTTTTGGTTAGATCGTAAAAGAAACCGGCGCTGACGGGTCCGAGAAAGGTGCCCACAGTGATCACCGAACGGCTCATGCCCTGGATTGTCGCAAAAGCCCGCGTGCCGAAGTAGTCAGCGCGAATCGGCTCCTGCAAGGCGGCCAGACCGCCGTAGGCAAGCGAATAAATGACCATGCAGGTGGTAAAAACAAGCGGCTCGGCACTAGAGCCCATAAAAAAAACCGAACCGCTCAACGACACCAACAGCGCCATGACCAGCCGCCTCTTGTCGAGCAAGTCTCCCAGCCATCCCATGCCGATACGCGCCGGCGCGCCGATCAATGCCGAGATGCCCAGCAGAGCGCTTGCCCCCGCGGTGCTCCAGCCGCGGTCTACCAGCAGAATGACAAAATGCACCGACACCCCTTCAGTGACGAGATGGCGCAACCCCATGGCAATCGATAGCAACCAGAAGGACTTGTGGCGCAAGGCTTCCTTGAGGGTGAACTGCGGTTCTCCGAAAGCGCCGGCGGTATGACGAGAACTGCTCTCCGATGCCGCCGCCGCTTGGATGACGGCTTCCTCATGTGAGTAAATGCGTTTGATCACACATGCCAGGGGAAATCCGATCGCCAGCAGGATGAAGCCCGATACCGCGGCAGCGGTACGCCAGCCCCACAAGCCGATCATCCACCCCACCAGCGGAACCATGGGACCGGAAATGCCGGGTCCCATGCGAAAGATTCCGAACGCCAGGCTCCTTCTCTCGCGAAAGACCTTGGCGATCAACACGCTGATCGGCATGTTGTAACCCAGACTCGATCCGAGAACGATGCCGAGCACGATAACGGCGTAAAGCATCGGCAGGGAATCCACGAAAGCCAGCGCGAAAAAACCTGCGGCGCAGAGAAACAGCCCGATGAAAATCATTCTTTGCGGCCCAACCCGATCGGTGACAAAACCCTCTATCGGACCCAAGAGGCCGGATTCGATTCGCGCCAGGGAAAACGCGCCGGAAATCGCCGTGCGACTCCAGCCGAACTCGCGCTCAAACGAAGGAAAGTAGGCGCTCATGCCGAAGTAACTGAAGCCGGTGTTCACTGCATGGGTGATGCAACCGACGATGACAAGCCACCACTTGCGTTCCATGCAAAGCTTTCTTCGAAATCAACGACGAACAAAACGGCGTTCGGTAAAATGTTTGCACATTAGCTGAAATCGCGCGCCTAAGAAAGCGAACCACCGGTGCAAGGCCGATGAGTCAGCGGCTTTGCCGGGCGTTCGCGGGCGCCGCAGGGGAGGCATTGGCTTCGCGCAGACAAGTTGCGGGCGCCGGGAATCCATTGTACTTTCGATCTGTGTCGCTCAACCGCACACAAATCCGGCACTCGAGCTGATCACGCTCCGCGCTAAGGCGTATCAGCACTTTCACTGCAATTCGCGAGGGCACCACGACTTTGTCGCTGGGTCGATCCTGAGGGGCACAGCCGCTGAAGAGCCCCCATTTGCAACCGTTTATCATGGGCTGCCGTGCAACCCGGCGATAGCGAGCCGTTGTCGATCGCGACTGGCACCGTGCAATCGCATGCGACCCGCCGATGGTCTTAACAGGAGAATAGAGACTTGCCTCATAGCATTACCTTGATCACGACCATCGCCGCGGGGTTGGGATTGGCCCTGCTTCTGGGATTTATCGCCGCCCGCCTCAAGTTGCCGGCGCTGGTCGGTTACCTGATCGCCGGCATTGCCCTCGGCCCGGCCACGCCCGGCTTTGTCGCAGACGTCGAGCTTTCAAGCCAGCTCGCCGAGATCGGCGTCATGCTCTTGATGTTCGGAGTCGGGCTGCATTTTTCCCTGGAAGATTTGTTGGCCGTGCGGCGCATCGCCCTGCCGGGCGCGATTGTGCAAATCGCGGTCGCCACGGTGCTTGGCATGTCGGTCGCGATGCTTTGGGGCTGGAGCCTCGCCGCCGGCGTGGTATTCGGCCTGGCACTCTCGGTTGCAAGCACCGTGGTCCTGCTCAGGGCGCTGGAGAGCCGGGGTCTTCTCGATTCGGTCAATGGCCGCATCGCGGTGGGATGGCTCATCGTCGAGGATCTTGCAATGGTCCTGGTTTTGGTCTTGCTGCCGCCGCTGGCGCTCTGGATGGGCGAGGATGTAAACATTATCACCGCGCGAGTAGGAGATCTGAATCTAACGGCCACTCTGGCGATCACCTTCGGTAAAGTCGCCGTCTTTATTGCCCTCATGCTGGTCGTCGGCAAGCGCCTGTTCCCGTGGCTGCTCTGGCAAATCGCGCGCACAGGTTCCCGTGAGCTTTTTACTTTGTGCGTTATTGCGGCCGCGGTCGGCATTGCTTACGGATCCGCCATGCTTTTTGGTGTCTCCTTTGCGCTTGGCGCATTCTTCGCCGGAATGGTGCTGAGAGAGTCCCCGCTCAGTTATCGCGCCGCCGAAGAATCCCTGCCGCTGAGAGACGCGTTTTCGGTTCTGTTCTTCGTATCCGTCGGCATGCTGTTCGACCCCGATGTGCTGATCAGCGAGCCGCTCCACGTTTTGGCGGTCGTCGCCATCATTATATTGGGCAAGTCCGTGGCTGCCTTTTTTCTCGTGCTGTTATTCCGCTATCCTCTGAATACGGCGCTTACAGTATCGGCCAGCTTGGCGCAAATCGGCGAGTTCTCATTTATCCTGGCCGGATTGGGAATCTCCCTGGGCTTGTTGCCGGCCGAAGCTCAGAGTCTCATCCTTGCCGGCGCGATCATCTCGATAGCCGTTAATCCTCTGGTGTTCCAGGCCATCGAGCCGGCGCAAACGTGGATTCGCTCGCGCTCCAAACTCGCTCAGGCTCTGGAACGCTCCGACGATCCTCTCGCGGCATTGCCCATGACCACCGATCTGCAGCGTCTAACCGGGCACATTGTGATAGTTGGTTACGGCCGCGTCGGCCGGCGCATCGGCGAAGCTCTCATGGCGCAGGGCATAGCGATTGTCGTAGCCGAACAGAATCGCGAGACTGTCGAACGTTTGCGCGAGAGCGGGGTATCGGCCGTTTCAGGCGATGCTTCCGAACCTGCCGTCCTCATTCAGGCGCATGTCCACCGCGCGAATATGCTGGTCATCGCCACTCCGGACACACTCAACGTGCGCAAAATGATCGAGATCGCGCGCACGGTCAACCCGCGCATCGAAACCGTTGTGCGCACGCACAGCGAGGAAGAGGCGGTACTGTTGAAACAGGAAAATGCCGGCAGAGTATTTCTCGGCGAGCACGAACTCGCCCAGGGCATGACGCACTACGTGCTCGAGCGTTACGCCGCGGTAGGCGAGCATGGCAAATAAAAAGCTCGGTGAATCTCTTCCGATGGCGTGGGTGCTTGGCTTACCGTCCGCGCCGGACTTGCGGGCGACCCGCATGAAATCGGCGCGGCGATCGCTGTATCGCCGATTCGACGACTTGCACGACAAGGTCCGGCTCGGCGGCGCGCAGCGCGACCGCTCCGCTGATCGCTTGAGCCAGGCGATGATTGCTCTCGGCCAGCTTTTCGTTCGACTCCACAAGTTGTTCAATCTGGCGCTCAGACCAGTAGCGCTCCTCGCGCTCGCGCGCGGCGCGTACCGCCTCATCGGTGACGTCCACCAACTGCTCGCGCCTGACGATCTCCGCCGCTGGGGGCGGAGTGAGATTGGACAGGACGGTATTTCCGGCCGGGTCCTTATAGATAAAGTATTCGGCGGCGTGGGACAGCGAAACACTCAGGACCAGGGCGCAGCCGGTCGCGGCCAGCTTTATCTTCATCGTTATCCCTCCTCTTCTTTGTGCTTGAGTTACTTCGCCGTGAAAGGGATATTCTCTCTCTATCAGCAGAATCAGTATATTCAGTATATATGGATAAGCCGATCACGCCAGGGGGGTGACAAACGAATCCTCCGCGGCACTCGGCGGTCGCATTGCGAATTCTTGACAAAATCTCCGCCGCGCAGTTTGATGGATGTCAAAAGTCCAATGGGTTTACTGCAACAATGAAAAAGGCCGTGGCGGCGACACACTCGGCTCAAGGAGAAACGATACCGTGCCCAGTTGTTTGTGGATCAGATGCGCGTTCATCGGTTTGTTGCTCATCGTTTTCACGTCCGGATGCGGCAGCCAGGTGACCGACGGCCCGCCAGCGGCGACACCTGCTTCGCCACTGGTTGGGAAATGGCGTCAAAGCGGCATTGCGACCGCCAAACAAGCCGCGAATTGCCCCTCCACTCTTCCGCTATTGGGATCCAATACTACTTCCTGCGGCGCCAACGATGTGATCGAGTTCCGCGCCGATGGCACGTTCACGGCAACGTTCTCCGGCAGCGACGTCACGGGCGCGGGAACGTGGCGTCTGATGGATAACAAGCTTGTGCTGACCTTCACGGCGCCGCCGGCTGTGGCCGGCACCACCCGCGCAACAGTAGTTGAATTCAGCAACGAGGCCACCACTATCAACATACACGCCAAGATGGGCGATATCGCTACCATCGAAACCTATACTCGACAGTAACAGTCCTCGACACCCGCCGTTCAGCGTCATGAGTCCAGCCAGTTGAACCTCGGTCGCTATCGTCGTTGCTACGAATCAACTATTCGTAATGCCAGATTCGCGTTAATTGAAGGGATGAGAGTGAAAACAGAATCAACCGCGGCAACGTTCACCAATTCGACAATGCCCATCCTGCTACGCTTCACTGCGTACACGCTCGCTTTGTTCATTTCCACCGCTGCGCTTCCTCTGCTGGTGAAGGGGGACATTGTCCTATTTAAGGAAAACGGCCCCATCGAGTGGTTTCAATTCGGGCTGCTCGTTGTTGCAACAGCGGTTTTTGTCCGCGGCGCGCTCTCGATGCCGGATTTTCGCAAACTGTTTTTTCTGCTGGCGGCGATTTCTGCCTTCGCAGCAATCCGCGAGCTCGATGTATTTCTGCACAGAATGATTCCCGGGATTGGCTGGAAAATCGGCATTCCGCTAATCTTGTATGCTCTCATTTCGGCTTACAGGAACAGAGAGTGTCTTAAGCAGCAACTGTCGCACTTTCTGGCTAGCCGTGCCTTTGCAATCGTTTGGGCGGGCTTTCTGGTCGCCGTACCGTTTGGTCAATTGATAGGACACGGCGCTTTCCTCGAGCTGGTGATGGGCGACGACTACAATCGCGACTACAAGCGCGTCATCGAGGAAATTCTCGAAGTTATGGGCTACGCCTTGCTTCTCATCGGCAGTTTCGAATCGATCGTGCAACTCAGAACGATCGGATGCCGTGAATGTCAGCCGGTGGAGGCGGCTTCTGGAATCTGACGGAAGCGGGCCGGCTTGGTTAGATGCATGGCTCCATAGGTTCTTTGACTGCTGCTTCTTGCAATAAGGTGCACCCAAAGCGGCGAGCGCTCATCCGCAGTGGTATCCTCCGATTTAACCGGCCATTCACACCGATCGATTGCCGATGACTGTCTAGTAAGCGAATTAAACATTCGCGAATTCTGACCCGTGGCATTCCCTGGAAATCATAGTCGAAAGCAGGCTGGCGCCTGGTTACTCGCGCGCTCTTTCGCTCTCCACTTAAGATCTTTGGAAATTACCAACACCAGGCCGCCGACTGCGCTGGAAATTGCCATGGCAAAGAGCCACATAGCGCCAAATGCTACCGCCTGTTCACGGGAAAGAATCAACGGGGCGAGAAAGAAAGCGTAGCCGTTTTCGCGCAGACCTAGGCCATTCCAACTGATCGGCAAAGAACTCAGTATATTCACCGCCGGAATGGTGACTAGAAGTGCCTGCCAGGGAATATGAACACCAAAGCCTGCCGCCATGACCTGGTGCAAGGATATTTGCAGCAGATGAAATACCAGCGATATCAGGGAAATGTAGCCGATGGTCGCTATATCGCTGGGGAAGACGCCACGGATTTCCTTGAGCCTCCGGTGCGGCGCGCTTCCTTTCGGCAGCACGGCAAGACCAACACCCGGTCCCCAGTACCAGGCTGCGACGACTGCGCCAATGCACGCGGGCAGCAGCACAAGATACTCGCCGCCGAACTCCCGGCGACCGAATAGCGCCATGGAAACCACACCGATAGTGGCTAAAACCGTCAAGCCGTGAATACGATCCGCAAACACGGAAGCCACCGCAGTGGTGTTTTGCTTTGACGCGCTGCCGAGCACAAGAGCCCGCGCCAGATCTCCGCCGACGGTGCCAAGGCCGAAACAGTTGACGAACATGCCGAGGAAATACGCTTTGACGGCCAGAAATAAAGGCGTGTCAATGCCGCCCGCCCGTGCCAGCAACCACCATTTGTAAGAACTGAGCAGTTGACCTAAAAAAAAGATGACCACAACCATAACCAGAGTCGGCAGTGAAATCCTCAAGATGCTCTGCTTGAGCTCAGCCATATCGATCAGACGCAGCGCTAGTCCCATCATGCCCAAGCTAATAAATATTTTGATCGGTAACTTCATGCTATTTCATTTGAAAGCGCCGCATTGCCAATAAACCTACAATTAAAATGTTGCTGTCACCCTTCCCGAACATTACATTTTTGCAATGCCGCCGCGTTCAAACAGCTTCCGCCGGACTCCGCACACTGGCTGCTAGGTTCAAGCACCGATAGTTTGAGTTAAGCTGCCTCTGGGCGTAACTATAAAGCTTAGTACCACAAACACATGCGAATTCTCGTCGTCGAAGACGATAAAAAGATCGCCTCCTTCGTGGCCAGAGGCCTGAAAGAGGCCGGATTTGCCGTCGATCATGCCGAAGATGGCGAAGCCGGCCTCGAAATGGCTCTCTGCGGAACCTATGACGCGATCGTCATGGATCTCATGCTGCCCAAGCGCGATGGCTTGAGCGTCGTTGAGGAGTTGCGCCGGCAAAAGGTGCACAGCCCGGTTATCATTTTAAGCGCCAGGCGTTCGCTCGATGACCGCATCAACGGATTGCAACGTGGCGGCGACGACTACTTGGTCAAACCGTTTTCATTCTCCGAACTTCTCGCTCGGCTGCATGCACTCATTCGCCGGGCAAACCGCGAGACCGAGCCGACCCGCCTGGTCGACGGGGATCTTTCGCTGGACCTGCTGACGCGTGAGGTGACACGATCCGGCAGAAAGATCGACCTGCAGCCGCGCGAATTCTCTCTGTTGGAATACCTCATGCGAAACAGCGGCAGGGTTGTGTCCAAGACCATGATCATCGAGCGTGTTTGGGGTTACAATTTCGACCCTCAAACCAACATCGTCGACGTGCTCGTTTCCAGGCTGCGCAACAAGCTCGACAGGGACTTCGAGACGAAAATGATTCAAACCCATCGCGGGGTCGGCTATGCCCTCAAGCGCACATAACCGTTTCTACAAAACACTTGGCTTTCGCCTTACGTTTTGGTACTCGGCAATCTTTATTCTAAGCTCGTTAACGCTCTCGATCGTCTCCTTCACCTTCGTATTCTCGACTATGCGCGATAATCGTCAGGCAGTGCTGGCGAAGCTGGCGGAGTATGAGTCACTGGCGAACGAGGGGGGCGTAGAAACAATTGCGAAAATCATCAGTGCCCAGGCCAAGCCGAGCCGGCGCACTACTTTTTTCGTCCGCGTGATCGCTCCCGGAAACAAGACGGTACTGCTCAGTCATCCGCGACTCTGGGAGGAGTTCGACTACATGCGCTTCGACGAGCGGCAGATCGGGGAGCAATGGCATTTTTTCCCCTCCAGGCGCGACACGGGTTTGCTGGAGGTTAAATCGGTGCGGCTGGCGAACAATCATATTTTGCAGGTGGGCAAGAGCATTCAGGATCGCGAAGACATCCTGGAGCGCTTCCGCGATACCCTTCTGGCGACGATGATACCGATGATCCTGATCGGCTTGGGCGGAGGATCGTTTGTGGCGTTCCGCGCTTTGCGGCCGATTCGCGCGCTCATCGGTGCCACGAGTTCGATAGTCGCTACCGGACGGATGGATCTGCGTGTTCCCGAGAGCAAAAACCAGGACGAGCTGGACGAGCTGGTGCGACTGTTCAACAGCATGTTGGCGAGAATCGAAGGGTTGATCAAAGGAATGAGAGACACGTTGGACAATGTGGCTCATGATCTTCGAACGCCGCTAACGAGGCTTCGGGGGGTCGCCGAGATCTCCCTGCAGTCTCAATCGCCGCCGGAGCAGTACAAGGATTCATTGGCGGTTTGCGTGGAGGAATCGGACCGCATCCTCACGCTGCTCAACAGTATTATGGATGTCTCGGAAGCCGAGACCGGAACCATGCGCCTGAAGCTTGAGACCGTGAATCTCAATCAACTCATTCGAGAAATGGTCGACCTGTACCAGGTCGTCGCCGAAGATAACAAGGTTCATGTCTCGGTCGACTGCGACGAAGACATTCTAGTGACAGCCGATCTCAACCGCATGCGCCAGATGGTCGGCAATCTCCTGGACAACGCAATTAAATACAATCGACCAAGCGGGAGTGTCATGATCAACGTGCGCCGGAAAGATGCAGATACCGTCGTTTCTTTCCAGGACACCGGCATCGGAATCCCCGCCGCAGAGATTTCCGACATCTGGAGCCGCCTGTACCGTGGCGACAAGAGCCGCTCCCGGCCCGGACTCGGGCTCGGCTTGAGTCTGGTCAACGCCATCGTGCATGCCCATGGCGGAAAGGTCGAAGTACAGAGCGAACCGGGGGCCGGTTCTGTTTTTACCGTTCGTCTTCCTGATCGCCAGACTTTTTAATAGCCCTTCCTCTCCTAACCTTTCAAAACTGTAATTTTGCCGAAAGCTTCGCGCAAGGTTTCCGAATTAGCTTGCAATAGGCATTGGAGGTTCTGCGTTCGTTTCGCGCTGGCGCGAAACCCGGCGTGCTTAGAGCGTGCTTCTTCGACGCTGAGCCAATCCTGCTCGTAGAGGACTTATGAGAAACCGGTGCGACAGGTGCCGCAAGCAAACCTGCGTGACGATTAAGTCGACGTTCACCATGGACGCGCTCTGCATGGAGTGCGAGCAAGCGGAGCGCGAGCATCCGGACTTTGAGAAGGTCCGCGCGGCGGACGAGGCGCCGATCCGCTCCGGCACCACAATTTCCCTGCCCATCGGCTGGAAAAGAAATGGCGGGGACTGAGATGGCAGTGATGTCGACGTCCTGTTGCCGTGTGACCAATTCTCTCGTTGACCTATGCATGCGCTGATGATTGAACATACTCGCAATCGCCGGAGGCGTAGTCTGAGAAAAGACTTGGGCTCGATTGTCGGTTTGTCTATGGGACTTATCTTAATACCGGTATTGCGGAGTTATTTTCTTTATGGCTGGGCCGCCACGGAACCCACGGCGTCGGTCGCCGTGAAGTTATCTCTTGCGGTCATAGCCGTCTACCTATTTCTTCTCAGACTGAAAGGGAGCATTCACTTATAGGCAAAATTCAACAACGCGGACGAAAGAAGAAAAACCGCGGTTCGCGATCAGTTCAAGCGAATGCAACTGTCGTGTGTGGAGTCACAAGATCCCGCTCCGCTGGATTAGCAAAAGGCTCACCGCCACACGGCCTTACAAAGGAGAATGGCAAGGTTTATACACGTTGCGCTGTCAGTCGGCGCACCAATTCCCGATACCTCCCGTGAGGCCGGTTGTCGCCATCATTCGGTTAATAATCTCGTTCGCAATCAGCAAACCTGGGGCCAGTACCTTGGAAACACACGTTAGAAATCACCTATTTTACCTATCGGCCTTAACGCTCCTGATGTTTTTCACCGGATTGGGGGCACGAGACTTCTGGGCGCCGGTGGAGCCCCGCTACGCCGAAATCGCCCGCATCATGTTTGCCATGGGCGAATGGATCGTTCCGACTGTCAATGGCGATCTCTACACCGACAAGCCGATCCTTTATTTCTGGCTGGTGTTGATCGCCTCAAAAATCGCCGGCGCGGTGAACGAATGGACGGTTCGCTTACCGGCCGCTCTTGGCGGCATCGGTTTCGTCCTGACGACGTATCTTATCGGCCGCGAT
>CAYZXN010000188.1:0-9493 GCA_964482425.1 uncultured Syntrophobacteraceae bacterium
GGCAAGGAGCTCCTCTACGAAAGCCTTAACGATCCGGCGCAGCCGGTAGTTCTGATCATGTCGGTCCTGAGCAGCATGATATTCGTCGCCCTGGCCATCCTGGTTGGAATCAAACCGTTTATCGGCGAGAAAAAGCCGACACCCAAACATGCCCACGAAGCACCCGTCGATCTCTGGCTTGGACCTGTCACGCTGGTCATCGCGGGTACAGTTCTTGGCGTGGTGCCAGCTATCGTCGACAGAAACATTCTACTACCGGCCATCTATGCCGTGTTGCGGCGGCCTGCGACTCTGGAGCTGATGCTCTGGCACGGCTTTACCCCGGTTTTTATCTTGAGCTTGGTGACACTGGCGGGCGGCGTCGGCTTGTTCGTCCTGCGCTCCAGACTGCTTCGACTCTTCAGCGGGCTCGATGCGCTGCGCGACTGGGGACCGAAGTATGGATACACGCTGGCGCTGGCCGGTTTGAATGCCACTGCAAAGACGCAAACGCGACTGCTGCAGAGCGGCTATCTGCGCTACTACATCCTAATCGCATTAGCCGCGACCATGGCCTTGGCAGGTTACAAGCTGCCGGAAAATCTCCAAGCCATCGGTGCAATCCACGCCACTGATGTGACCTTCTACGAATTGGGACTCGCGCTGCTGATACTGGCGGCTGCCATATTTACGACGCTAACCCGGTCGCGCTTGAGCGCCATCGCCGCCATGGGCGTGATCGGCTACAGTGTCGCGCTTATCTTTGTCCTGTTCGGCGCCCCCGATCTCGCCATGACGCAGATTATGGTAGAGAGTCTGACCGTAATTCTGTTCGTTTTGGTGTTTTATCATCTGCCGCGCTTCGGCAATTTTTCGAGCGGCGCGGTCCGCATGCGCGACGCTGCCGTGGCGGTGTCGGCCGGCGCACTGATCACCGCCATCGTCATTGCTGCGGCGGGAACGGAGCTTCATCCCAAGATCTCGGAGTACTTCAGCGAAAACAGCGCGACCCTGGCGCACGGCCGCAATATCGTCAACGTCATCTTGGTAGATTTTCGCGGCCTGGATACGCTCGGCGAAATCACCGTCCTGGCGATTGCGGCCATCGGCGTGTTCGCGCTTCTAAAGCTTCGGCTGGCCAAGGAGACCAAGTGAATTCGCTCATTTTATCGACTTCCACCTACTTACTCTTGCCTCTCTTCCTGCTGTTCTCGATCTTTATTTTATTTCGCGGGCACAACGAGCCGGGCGGCGGTTTCGTCGGCGGTTTGATCGCCGCCGCCGCCTTTGCCCTGCACGCCATCGCGTACGACGTCGCGCAGACGCGGCGCGCGCTCAGCGCGGACCCGCGCACCTTCATCGCCATCGGACTGCTCGTCGCCATGGGGAGCGGCGTTGTTTCGCTTTTGCTCGGTGAACCTTTTTTGACCGGCAAATGGATACAATTGTCACTTTGGCCGCTCGGCGAGGTGTATATCGGCACGCCCTTGTTCTTCGACATCGGCGTTTATCTGGTGGTGTTCGGCGTTACCTTGACCATGGTCCTGTCTGTGGCGGAGGAATAATTTGGAGCTGTTGCTGGCGATCGTTATCGGCGGGCTGTACGCGGCAGGGCTTTACATGATGATGCGTCGCAGCATTCTCAAGCTGGTCCTCGGCCTGGCATTGTTGAGCCACGCGGCCAATCTTCTAATCTTTACGATGGGCGGGCTCAGCCGGGCCCAGCCACCCATCGTGTCCACTGACGCCGCCGCGGTTGCCGATCCGCTGCCGCAGGCGCTGATTCTTACTGCCATCGTGATCGGCTTCGGTGTCCTCATCTTTGCCCTGGTACTGGTTCATCGCGTAGTCCAGACAGTGGGCGCTGACGACCTCGACAAGATGAAAGCAACCGACACATGAACCTTGCGCTCGTACTGCCCCTGTTAATCCCGCTGTCGACGGCCATTCTATCGCTTTTATGGTGGAAATCGCCCGTGGGACGCCGTGCCATCGGTGTTGGCGGAACATTTCTGCTGTTGCTCAATGCCCTATGGTTGTTCGCCGTCGTTTGGCAGGACGGTATTCAAGTCACCGCCATCGGCAACTGGCCGGCGCCCTTCGGCATCATTCTCGTCGCCGACCTGTTTAGCGCAATGATGGTGGTGATCGCCGGACTAAAAGGTTTCGCCGTGGCGATTTACTCTCTCGCCACCATCGATCGCGGACGTGAATCTTTCGGTTATTACGCATTGCTAAACTTCCTTCTGCTCGGCGTGTGCGGCGCATTTCTCACCGGAGACCTTTTCAACCTCTATGTCTGGTTTGAGGTCTTGTTGATGGCATCTTTCGTTTTGCTCGCGTTGGGCGGCGAGCGGCCGCAAATGGAAGGTGCCATCAAGTACGTAACCCTCAACCTGATCGCCTCGGCGTTGTTCCTAACCGCAGTGGGTCTCCTGTACGGCGTCGCCGGGACGTTGAACATGGCCGATCTGGCGCAAAAGCTACCCCAAGCGCACGCCACCGAATCGGTGACCATGATAGCGATGCTGTTTCTCATCGCTTTCGGCATCAAGGCCGGTATTTTTCCGCTTTTTTTCTGGCTGCCGGCGTCGTATCACACACCTCCAGTGGCTGTTACCGCGATCTTCGCCGCGCTGCTCACCAAGGTGGGCGTCTATGCGCTGATCCGCGTATTCACGTTGATCTTCGTGCAAGAGGTCAGCTACACGCATACAGTCATTCTGGTCCTGGGCGGCATAACCATGGTCACCGGCGTGCTCGGCGCTATCGCGCAGAATGAGGTGCGGCGGCTGCTGTCGTTTCATATCATCAGCCAGATCGGCTACATGATCATGGGATTGGGACTCTTTACACCCTTGGCGATTGCCGGCGCGATTTATTACGTCATTCACAACATTCTGGCGAAGACCAATTTATTTCTCATCAGCGGCGTGATGCACATACTGTACGGCACCTATGAGCTAAAGAAACTTGGCGGGCTGTACAAGCAAACGCCATTGCTGGCGGCGCTGTTTCTTATTTCGGCGCTCTCTCTGGCAGGGGTTCCGCCTCTATCGGGCTTCTTCGGCAAATTAGTCTTGGCGCAGGCCGGCTTCGCCAGCGAGCAGTATCTCATCGTCGGCGTTGCCTTGGCCGTTGGCTTGCTCACGCTGTTTTCAATGACAAAGATTTGGCTTGAAGCGTTCTGGAAAGAGCCACCCCAGCCGCCGTTGGAGAGCGGCAAAGTCCAGTTCTTCGGCCGCAGCGGGACGCGCTACCTTCTGCTCTCGCCCATTGCCGTAGTGGCATTGCTGACTGTGGCTCTCGGCGTGGCGGCGGAGGCCGCATTGGCGGTTTCGCTGCGCGCCGCTGAACAACTGATGAATCCGGCCGAATACATCCGTGCCGTGCTGGGAAAGACGTCGTGAACTATTTTATCTGGAACATTTTACTCGCTCTCGTCTGGGCCGGAGTCAACGGCGATTTCACCATCAACGCCGTCATTCTTGGTTTTCTGCTCGGCTACATCGTGCTGTTTATCGCCGAGCGCGTAACCGGACATCCAAAATATTTCAAAAGAGTTTGGCTGATTATCGCCTTCTCGGTGTTTTATTTGCGCGAATTGATCGTTGCCAACTTACGCGTCGCCTACAGCGTCATCGTACCGCGAAATTCGTTGAGGCCGGGAGTCATCGGAGTTCCGCTGGACGCGAAGACCGATCTCGAAATCACTCTTTTATCCATTCTGGTGACCCTCACGCCCGGCACTTTAAGCATCGACGTCTCGGCCGACAAGCGTGTGCTTTATATTCACTTTCTGGACATCGAGGACGTGGAAGAAGCGCGGCGAAACATCAAGAACGGCCTTGAGCGGCAATTATTGGAGGTCTTGCGATGATCTTTCTCAGTTTTGGCTCATTGTACGGAAGTATTGCGTTGGCGATTTTGTGCAGCGCCCTTTTCGTCGCCTTTTGTCGCCTGATACGTGGGCCAAGCCTGCCCGACAGGGTAGTCGCCCTGGACTTGATAGCGGCGATTGCAGTTGCGATCAACGCCGTGTACGCCATTATCACTGACAAACCTATTCTGCTCGACGTAGCCATTGTCTTTGCGTTAATCGGCTTCCTGGGCACGGTCGCCTTCGCCCGGTATCTTGAGAAGGGAGTGTCTCAATGAAAGAAGTGCTTGAAGCTCTTTTGCTGCTGATTGGCGCCGCATTCGCGCTGCTCGCGGCAGTCGGCATACTGCGGTTTCCTGACGTTTTATCGCGCATGCATGCGGCGACCAAATGTTCGGCGTTCGGCATCAGCTGCATCATGCTGGCGGCCGCCGTCCACTTCGCTGAGTTGGGCGTCGCCACCCGCGCCATCATTACCATCACTTTCATTTTCGCCACCGCTCCTGTGGCGGCCCACATGATCGGACGGGCCGCATATTTTGTCGGCGTGCCGCTTTGGCGAGGCACCGTCAGCGACGAGCTCAAAGGACACTACGACCTGCACACTCATAGACTCGAAAGCAACGCGCCTTCAACGCGTTCTCGCACGTCGCCGGCCGACCAGGAGAAAGGCGGCAAGGTATCCTCGTGACCGGTAAAGCTTCTCGCGCGGACGGACTAGCCGTCAGCCCGTGAGAGACTATTGATTGGTCTTTTTGCCGCCGACATTGGAGTGCTGCTCCAGCCAGGCATCGATCATGGCGCGTTTAAAGCGCCACTGGTTGCCAACCTTGAAACCAGGCAGCTTTTTCTTCGCCACTAGCCGATAGACAGTGAATTTGTCTACCTTCAGGTACTTTGCTACCTGTTCAAGGGTCATAAGAGTCTGGGGTGTAGGCGACATCATTGTCATCCCGGCTTTCTTTCGAACGTTTCCGGCGTAGACGGTTCTGATTCCATTTCGGCTGGTTGAAACGACAGCGGACGGCTCTGTTAGCGGCCGACAATGACATCGTCGGCCAAACCAATCGCATCACCGCCCCAGGGAAGAACATAGGCCGGCACAAGGCATTGTCGGCGCAGCGACGATGCAAGTGTCCGATTCGACGCCTGCGAAAGGAGTGATATTTACATGCGGAAGGCTGCGGCAGACCGGCTCGGATTCTCTCTACATCACCTCACGCTCCGCCGTGCGGCTGGCCTTGCACCGACATAATTTCGCCGGCTTCGACGAGTTGCTTGAAACGCCGCAGATCCTCTTCGAGGACCTGCTCCGGTTCCTGTCCTAAAAGTTTGGCCACACCGACGCCGATCTTGCCGGCGGGTGGCCGGTACTCCAAGGTCACCTTCACATTGGTACCATGCTGACTCGCTTCGAAGCGTACGGAACCGGCATGATCGATATCGGCATCTTCAACTGTGCGCCAAGCGATCAACTCGTTCGGTACCTCGTTGATGATCTCGGCATCCCATGAAAGTTCCGCATCTGCGATGGAGCGCATGACCCAGTGTGAGCGTTTCTCGCCACGAGGTTGGACAGCGACCAAGTGGGTCATGAAGCGGGGCAAGTTCTCGAAGTCGCGCCAGTATCCGTACAGATCTTCCGGCGCCTTGTTGATAACGATGGATTTTTCGACTTTGATGCCGCGCCCATGTGGCACACTGACGGCCGATCGCGCGCGCGTTGACGACGTGTCGATACCCAAAGCTCTGTAGATAAGACTGTAACCGGTGATGCCCCTATAGAGTAGCGCACCGGCAGCGGCCGCCGGGAGGATGGCGTCGCGCATGCCGCGCTTCATTCCTAAAATCAATAAAGCGCCGCCGACACCTAGAGACACCAATCTTTCGCTTGCGCCGACATTCACACGGCTAGCGCCGCGGCGGCCTTGATCTATCGAACGCGATGAAAACCCGACTTCCTCACTATTCTTTCTCAACACAATAACGGTCCTTTCGTTCCGCGCGCGGCTATGTTTTGTATAGAATTTTACCAATCGCAAAGGAAATGCCAGCAGCAGGTCCTTTTAAATTAGCTGAGAAATCAATCGCGTAACGCTTGATTCTACTATGAAAGTCGCAAAGAGGTTTAGAAATGGGACTTGCAATCCAAACTATAGGACACATAATAACGATCATTGACATGGCGGCTTCACCTGCTACCCTCAGCTCCCGTGAAAGTGCCGTGATTGAGTGGAAGATGCCGTCATAAGCAGATAGGCCTCCAGATCACTATGACAGACACACCCAACCTCAAGATTCTGTTAGTCGACGACCATCAGGTCGCTTGCAAATCTACGGCTATATTGCTGCAAATGTCTGGGTATGAGGTGCGCACGGCATTCAACGGCCGTTCGGCGCTGGAGATTGCCGGAGATTTTTGCGCCGATGTCGTGATTCTGGACATCGGACTGCCGGATATTGGAGGTTACGAACTGTTAAGCCGTCTCAAGCAGCTCAAGCAAGTCGAGACGGCAAAATTCATCGCTCTTACCGGATATGAGGAAGAGATTGCACGTCGAGGAGATATCGGCGTCGATTTCGATCATTTCCTGCGAAAGCCTGTAGACACCGCACAACTCAAGACTCTCCTGCAAACCGCCTGATCTGGCAGCGGCGCCGAAGCCGCATCACGACTTGGAAAAAATCCGCGCATCGCTGTTCACCGGCAAGCAGCGATCGGCAGGTTTAACAATCGCCGCCCACGATTATTTGCGGCGCTGTGCGGCTGCCGGCTTATACTCTCCGAGCGTGACCTCGACCTCCTGCTCCCGGCCATCCCGGACCGTGGTTAGCTTGACGGCCGTTCCCGGAGCAGTGCTGGCCACCTGATTCCTTAGCGTATTTCCGTCCGCTACGGGCGTACCGTTGAAAGCCAGAATGACGTCGCCTTCGCGAATTCCCGCGCGCGCCGCCGGGCTGTTCGGGCTCACGCCGGCGACTAACACGCCGCGAACTTCCCGCAGGCCGAGCTTTGAAGCGATTTCGGGAGTTACCGGTTCGATCGCAACTCCAAGCTGTCCCCTGCGCACCTTGCCGGTCTTGATTAACTGTTCCGAAACGTTGCGAGCCATGTTCGACGGAATGGCAAAGCCGATGCCGATGTTCCCTCCTGAAGGAGACAGAATTTGCGAATTGATTCCAACCAGTTCACCCCGTGTGTTGATCAACGCACCGCCCGAGTTACCCTGATTGATCGGCGCATCGGTTTGCAGAAAGTCTTCGAAACTGCCATCGCTCAATCCGGTCGAACGGCCTTTGGCGCTGATGATTCCTGCGGTGACGGTCTGGCCTACACCCAGCGGATTACCGATTGCGAGCGCGATATCGCCGACGCGCACGCGATCCGAATCAGCCAATGCTAAGACCGCCAGGTCTTTCCCCTCGATTTTGAGTACCGCCAGATCGCTTGGTGGATCCGAGCCGACGATCTTGGCGCCAAAGAGCCGATGGTTGGTCAGCTCAACCTGAATTTCTTCAGCGCCGTCGACGACGTGATGATTCGTCAGTATAGTTCCGTCGGGGGATACGATAACTCCTGAGCCCAAACCCATCTGCACCCTCGGAGCCGCCCCGGGAAAGATGCCGCCAAAAAAATCGCGAAAGCGGGGGTCGTCAAAAAACGGATGCTGTTGCGGCGCCCGCGCACGGCGCGCCGCGCGTATCGTGACAACGGCCGGCCCGGCGCGTTCAACGACGTCGGCGTACGAACCCGGCGCCGAAACCCGAGGTGTTTCGGCGCCGGCCGTCTTTTTCTGCTCCGGAGGAGGCGCAACACTGGGTGCCGGTGCTTGCGTTTCTTTTCTCTCGCACGCCGATAGCAGCAGCGCGAATAAAGCAACCATGACTACCTGCTTCATAGGTTCTCCGAATGAGCGAAATCGGATCGCTGCAAACGTCTTCGACGGCTCACGTGCGCCGGCTGTCTTTGACAAGCGCCAGCAAAGCTGCCGCTGCGGTGAGGCCTGCCAATGTCAAACCGGTTTTATGCTTGTTAAAGCGGAATTGCCAACTCGATGACAAAGAGCGCTCGCCAAAATCGCCATGGGCGCCATGATCGCCGGGCACCGGCTCCCACAGATTATCGCGGCGATCGCTCTCCACCGGCTCGTTGGTTTGTTGAGAACTGTAGCCGTTGCGGGCGAGATACCAGTCGGCGAGGCGGGGTGCAATCTTGTTCCCGACGATTGCTTTGACGGTCGGCCAGCCGACATAGACTTCGGGACGGTCGTGATGCGCAGCCCAGAAGATCGCCTCGGCGGCGACTTCCGGCTGGAAGATCGGCGGCACAGGTTGCGGTTTTCGCGGCAGCCTGCTCTTCACCCAGGAAAACTGCGGCGTGTTCAGCGCCGGCATGTGCACTTCGACGACCTTGACCTTACTCTCGTCATGAAGCAGCTCGCAACGCAGTGAGTCGGTGAACCCCTGAATCGCATGCTTGGCACCGCAGTAGGCGCCCTGCAGGGGAATCCCTCGATACGCCAGGGCCGAACCCACCTGTACGATGACGCCTCGATCTCGTCCGAGCATGCGCTT
The DNA here is from genome assembly GCA_964482425.1 of uncultured Syntrophobacteraceae bacterium. GTDB lineage: Bacteria > Desulfobacterota > Binatia > UBA9968 > UBA9968 > WHTF01. The sequence continues at coordinate 8,435 of CAYZXN010000188.1, forward strand.
CAGCGCCGACAAAGTACCGTAGACGTATCCGAGATAGGTTACTTCCGTGACGCGCTTGAATTCGTCGGGCGTCATTTCCTTGATCGGCGAGAAGACCGAAACCATCGCATTGTTGATCCAAATGTCGATGGGTCCGAGCCTCTGTTCAACAGCTTCCGCGGCGGCTTCGATCTGGTCCGCGTGGGCTACGTCGGTCGGCAACACCAATGCTTGGCCGCCCGCAGCCTCGATCTCTTTGCGCACCCCCTCCAAACCATCAGGCCCCCGTGCGAGCAAACCAATATGCGCACCGCGTTCGGCAAACGCACGCGCTGTTGCCCGGCCAACTCCCGCCGATGCTCCGGTAATGACGACTACCTCAGGCTTGTTCATCATCCCTCTCTCTCTTCGCAGGCCGATTATTTTTATGCCAAGTTATGTGAAAGAATGTAACACATGATGCTCGCAACAGAGTCTTCGACTGGCGCCAGACACCGATCATCTAGGTAGTTGCAAAAAATCGGATCGAAGCTTCGTTCAGCCATCCGAATACCGCGTGAGGAAACGTCGCTGATCCGCGCTGCGATAAACCGCCAAGATTTTTTTCGCAAGCGCCGTGCCGAGTTACTGCCGAGTTACTATTGACTGCTCCACACATGAGACGTCGGTCCTATGTTAAGCCGACGTCCCAAAATTGCTTAACAACGCAGTATTGTGTCTCATTGCCGAACCGTCAGAGAAGACTACCGGCATGCGGACTCGTATTAAAGCGGCAGGCCTTTTCCCGGAGGTGCTTCCGGTTCACTGGTGGAGTCCTGTTGAGAGCGGAGGGATTCCGTTACGACGCTGAATGTTCCATCGGTCTCCAGAACAACGGAGAGCTGGGGTTCGATATCAGCGAAACCGCTGCCACGCAGGGCCGAACGGATTTCCGATTCCGTGACTCGTTCTCGGCGCATGGCAGCAGGTAGAAACTGACCCAGATGCACCAGCAGAGCCGGTTCGTTTTTCACCAGGGATTCCAGACGGGGCCAGCGCACCGCCGCCCAGGTCACGCAGAATTGGAGGGCAATCAGAAGC
>CAYZXN010000189.1:0-6835 GCA_964482425.1 uncultured Syntrophobacteraceae bacterium
ATGCACACGAGTGATTGTGGATCCTCCTTGGCCGACAGCTGCAGACGCGAGCTAGATGGCATTGCGTCGTGTCGAGACGGCGCGGGCCGACGTCATTAGAAAGGCCTTAACACGGACCGATGGCAATCGAGCCGCCGCGGCCAGGATCCTCGGCGTGCACAAGACCCACCTGCTGAATCTGATCAAGTCGCTGGGAATCGAGTGTTGAGAGACACCACTGCTGAGTTTCACTACAGCCCAAGGAACTCGCTCACGCTGGCAGCCAATGCTTCAGGATTATCCTGATGCACCATATGGCCGGCATCGTCAATGATGACATGCCGGCGATTGGCAATTGTCTCAAAGCGCTCTTGTTTGTCGGTGCGCCGGGTTTGATGGCTCTCCTTGCCTTCGACGAGCAGAACCGGACACTCGATGCGGCGCAGGAACTCGATGGCCTGGCCGGTATAAAACGGCTGCGGCGCAGTGGTGCGATGCAGCGGATCGAATTTCCAAACCCACTTGCCGCTGGAGTGCTGTTTCATACCGGCTTGAGCCAAATCCATGGCAAGCGCGCTATTGAGCCGCGGATTGGTTTGCTGCAGCTGTCTGGCGCCGGCCTCTATGCTGGAGTATTGGCGAAAATGGTTTCTGCCGCGCTCGCGCACTTCGGAAATCCATTTCAACGTGCGCGCTGGCGCATCTGAAAACTCAAGCCCCGGTGGGCCCACCCCTTCGATCAGGACCAGCTTTGCGACGCGCTCAGGAAATGTGCCGGCATAGAGAAAAGAAACAGAGCCACCCATGGAATGACCGATCAGTTTGAATCGTGAGACGCCGAGTTTCTCAACCAGGCGTTCAAGATCGTGAACATAGTCGGGAAAATGATAATATCCGCCGGCGCCGACCCAGCCGCTTTCGCCGTGCCCGCGGCAGTCCGGCGCGACGATCCAGAGCGGACCCTGACTCCTGCCTTGCAATGACGCGACAAAGGGCAGCCAGCTGTGCGCCTGGTCAAGAAAGCCGTGAACCAGGATCAGCGGCTCGCCAGCCGGCCTGCCCCATTCGAGATAATGGAGCGTCAAGCCCAGTGAGTCGAAAGTTTGTTCGCGGAACTCAATCATGCGGGTGGAGATCTGTCTAAATGAATTTCCGCGAAGTCTCCTTGCTCTTCCGACCAGGCGTACGCCCGGATATCTTTAACTTCCCTGCTGTAAATCGAGATGACGACTTGAGCGGTGTCCGGAAACGTCGGTTCGCCGAACGGGCTGGCGAAGGCTTTGTCTTCTTCCGAAAAATAGGCTTGGTGATCCGGGTGAGAATGATAGAAGGCCTTGAGCTTCATGCCGTTTAAAGCGGCATTATCGATGACCAGCTCTAACTGCTTCGGGTCCATCGCGTACGCAATGGCGGCGCTGCGCGGATACGTTTGCGGATCCAGCGCATTGAGCTGATTCTGGATGTTTTTCAGGCGTTCCACATAGTCGGATTTTCCGTCGGTGAAAATGACTCCGCAGCATTCATCCGGAAACGTATCCTGAGCGTGGGCGCAGATATCCCGCCATGCTTGGCCTGACAGCAGCAGTCTCTGACGTTTATCCATGATTGCGCACCATGATCTCAGGTTCATTTAACACGACAGCGATGTGCCTTGCCATTACGCCCGGGCGTCATCTGTTTCTTTGCGCTGCCAGCGGCGGGATTTGAATGAAGTCAGGGCAGGCTCTGAGCGGGGATCCGGTGTAGGTTCCGGGTCGGCAAGCATCTGCAGATAGAAAGCTCTCAGAACGTCGGCATGTGCGGTGGGTTAACTCTCTTGTACCTCTTGTATGCAGCGAATACAGCGGTGGCGTAGCTATCCGCGTACTCGATTTCATTGTCCATGCGGATGCGAAGCTCGGTCGGTCCCAGATTGTAGGCGATCAAAGCGGCCTGTAGATTTCTAAAGCTGTTGCGCAGATCGTGCAGATAATAGGTTCCCAACTTGATGTTGAGGATGGGGTTATCAAGATGTTCGGGCACGAACTGAGCGGTCTCAAACTCGTTGCCCAAATCCTGTACCCGCTTGATAAGGAATTTTCCGGTTGCGGGCATGATCTGCATGATGCCGCGGGCGCCCGCCGGGGAGACGGCGGCAAATTGGAACTTGCTTTCGATATCGATGACAGCCAGGACCAACATCGGATCCAGTTTGTATTTGGAACTCTCTTTGAGAATGACTTCCGATAACTCCCAGGCCTCAGATTCCATGAGATCGGGCCGATTGGAGGTAACGATGGAAAAAATCTTAACGAGCTTGTTCGGGCGCGGTTTTTGGGTGGTTTGAGGGTGGTGCTCCTGGAGATTTTGCGGAATTGGCTGTGGCTTGGGGGAATCTCCGCTCGCCAGGACTCCGGGGACGATCAGGATGCCGATGAGGACAACTTTCAAACAATCGGCGCCCCATTTCAAGGTACGAGCAAAGATTCTCCTATAATGTTGTTCCATACTTAGACCTCAAAATTATCAATTAGTTGTGGCCAGAGGGATGGCAGCCACCAGGGATATAGGCTAGCTATCAAACAGGCGCTTCGTTGTCAACGAAAATTTGAAGTTTTCCGCCTTACGGACGGCAATTTCAAATCGACCGGGTGTGCGAAAGTTCGCCACTGAGCGACTCACATCTGCCGCGTTGGCAAAAAAAGGGCGGGGATTTCATCCCCGCCCTTTTTCACGGCTTATCTCAAGGTGAGAAGTTATCTGCCGGTACGCGCCAATGAGTGTACCCAGCCCTGCATACGCGATTTGGCATTCTGGATATCCTTGTCGCTGAACCATTTTTTGAGATCGACCCTGTCGACAGGGTAGACCGGCCGCATAAAGTCGCTCTCATAGCCGAAAGGAACGGTGGCGTCGATTCCCATGCCGCCTTCGAAGCTGGTATTGGAGGCTGTCCACTCCCTCTCACCCGCGGTCATACGCTCGGCCGGCATAAAGGTTTGGCCACGGCCGCCGGGAAGGGGATTGATGATGTCGGTCTTGGGATTGACGCGGGTTGTCAGGCACCACATAACGTCATCCATATCGTAGGGATCGGAATCTTCGCTGACCGCGATGCAAATTCGGGAGCCCTGGGAGGTCGCCAGGATCGCTGCCATGAAATTACGCTGCCAGCCTTCCTCGATCTTGTTACGTTTTTTAACCTGGATGATCGCCCCTCCCCAATCTGTCATGCAGTAAGGAATATTGACGTCCATGATGATACCGGGTTGCATTCTTTCGCAGAGCTCGAACATGGCGGCTTCGCGAACTGTCGTGTCAATGTTGTGATCGTCGAGAGTATGAACGCCCAACGGAAAAATAATCGGCTTGCCTTCACGTTTACGGGTGGTAACGGCGGTCACGTGAAAAGTCGGCGCCTTATAAGCTTTGCCCATGTAACCGGCCCATTCCGGGTGGAAATGGAAGCGGCCCTGGATTCCGGCCTTCTCAGACTCGGCGGTTTCGAAACGGCGATCGCGCGGATTGACGTAGCCTTCGAGAACAACCTCGGCGTCCGCTAACGCCATGGCGTCCACGGTGCGTGCCTTGACCATACGCATTGGCGCCCCTTGTACGGCGCCGGCGATGCCGACCTCGTCACAGCCCTGAGGCAGGATGACGTAGTCGAAACCGGCGCCTGCCAACAGCGACCCTGCCGGCGGCAGGCCGAAATTCATTGTGATCGGCACCATCCTGTTGTCCTTGTAAAACTTGGTGACCACCTGCCACATATGCGAGCCCGGCGAGATCTGGAACGTGCCGACATTGCCCCAACGGAAGTTCATCCGGTTATAGCCGAGATCGGTTCCGCCACCGAAGTGCTCGCCCGAAACCAAGCGATTGCCCGAACCTACCGTGAGCTCGGGCTCGATGTTGGTATGACGGATCGGTACTACGAAATCATTGGCCTCCGCAGGCTTTTCGTAGACCTCTTCCTGCACCGGAGCGTCTTTCTGGTCAATAACAATCGGCGGAAGAGGATGCGTGATCGCGTAAGCTAACTTTCTCGTGCGATCCGCATGATCTTTCCAACCGAACATCTTATTGATCACATTCATATCGCCGAAAAGGTTGGTGATACAGCGGTGATACGGTTTATCTTTGACATTGTTGAAAAGAATCGGACAGCCGCCGTCGAGTTGTTTCTGGATGCCGGTGATCTCCAGATCAGGATCGACTTCCTTGTCGGTGATCAGGATGTCCCCCTCTTTTTTCATCCACTCGATAGCGCTGCGCAAATCTTTGACAGACTCGAGCGGGGCGGCGTCTCGTTTTTCAGCCTTTGCCATTGCTTTCCTCCAGAGTTAAGTAAGTGCCAATCTGACTATATATTTTTGTCCAACGAAAAAACACTCGATCTTTAATTGATACGAACTTCTTGAACCAACCGGACAACAGATATGGGGGAATTCTCTGCTTCAGGATGCCTGGACGGAGTAACGATTATCTGACATCCGGCGAAAAGTCAACGAAGCGGAACGGCGGTTGGACGCCACGATGAGCGTCTGAAAGTTGTTGTATTGGCGCTCATTTTCGGCCGATCGTCCGGTGGTCTGCATCGGCAAACCCTTTACAGTTTCTCAACGGCTTGCTATCACTGCGGAATTATTCTGGGGATTTGATCCGGGGGAAATAATGAGCCCAAGTTCCGAGCGTTCGTCACAAGACTGGCTGCTTTTGGTCGGTCTGTTTTGCTTCTTTTTCTCCGGCGCGGCCGGTCTGGTCTACCAAGTGGTCTGGACGCGGATGCTTACTCAGATTTTCGGCAACACGACCTATGCCATCGCCACTGTATTGTCGGCTTTCATGGCGGGCCTGGCGATCGGCAGTTATCTTTTCGGCAAGATCGCCGATCGCGGTAAGAACGATTTTTTATTGTACGGCATACTGGAAGCCGGGGTAGGTATCTACGGCTTTGCCGTTCCCTGGCTTTTCGTTCTGGCGCAAAAGGCTTACGGGCCTATCTTCGGACTCAACGAGTCCTATCCGTTTCTCTTCAATCTGGTGCTTTTCTTTTTATCCTTCGTGCTACTGGTTTTCCCGACCATGCTGATGGGCGCCACCCTGCCGGTCTTGAGCCGATTCTATGTTCGCAGTTTTGCTCAGTTTGGACGCCGGGTCGGCGATCTTTACGCAACCAATACTCTGGGCGCCGTGGTAGGTTGCGCGGCGGCCGGTTTCATACTGGTCCCGAATCTCGGCATGCGCACGAGCGTTTTTATCGCGGCAGGGCTGAATATGGTTATTGCACTGTTGATCGTGATAGTCGACCGCTTGCGCGACAAACAAGGAGTCGAGGAAGCGATCGCCCGTTCCGCCGCCGATGTTCCTGAAATGCCGGCAGCCGAGCCCGGCGCACGTTGGGTAGCGTGGGTCCTGCTGACGTCCTTCGCCCTCTCAGGTTTTGCCTCTTTGGTGTATGAAAATGCCTGGACCCGCGCTTTGACCCTGGTGATCGGTAGCTCGATCTATTCCTTCACCACCATGCTGGTGACTTTTTTGATTGGGCTGGCGTTGGGTGGGTTCATTTACGCGCGCTTTCTGGGGCAGCGCGAGGCTCGTTTGAGTACTTTCGGGCTGCTCGAGGTGTGGGTCGGACTGGCGGCGCTGGCGACCATTCCGCTGTTTGAGAGGCTGCCGCTGATCTTCGTCAGGTTGCTGCAAGGCTTTGGCGATACCTTTACGGTATTTCTTTACTTACAAGTATTTCTATCGGCGCTGGTCATGTTTGTCCCCACAGTGCTTCTGGGTATGACATTTCCCCTGGTGGCGCGGCTCTTTACTCAGAGCCTGTACCGTGTCGGCAGCGGCGTCGGCACCTCGTACGCCGCCAATACCGTTGGAGCCGTTGCCGGGGCTTTCGCCGGCGGTTTTCTTCTGATCCCGAATATCGGCGTGCAGAACACGATCATTTTCGGGGTGGTCATGAATCTCCTGATCGGTGGCGTGCTGGTTTTCGCCGACCCAAAGTTGAATCCCTTCCCCAGAATGGCCTTGGCCGCGGCGGTGGTGGTTCTCGCGGTGCTGGTGCCGTTCAGGGTTCAGCGCTGGGACCAACATGTTCTTACGAGCGGCGTGACCATATACCACGAACGCTATGAGAACTTACCGACAGACTCGTTGCGGCTCGAAGAGATGAAGCGCGACGATATCCTTTTTTACCGCGAGGGATTGACAACCACCGTGAGCGTTCATCGCATCTCGGGCAGCGACTACATCTATTTCAAATCCAACGGGAAAATCGACGGTTCCTACGGTGATGCACTGAGCCAGTTGATGACCAGCTATATTCCGATGCTGCTTCATCCGAAGGCCGAACAGGCGCTCACCATCGGGCTGGGCAGCGGCCACTCGGCAAAGGCCCTGGCGACATTCGATAGCCTCAAAGAGATAGAAGTCATAGAAATCGAGCCGGCGATGATCGAGGCGAGCAAATTTTTCGACCGTGCCTGGGTTGCCATAGAAAACCTACCCCAGGAGGTCAGTTTCCCCGAAACGCCGACCGGCCGGGTCTGGTATGACGCCAATGAAAAGCGCCTCTATTATAAAGGAGTGATGGAGGACGAAGAACGGACGAAGTTGATGTCGCGCTCCGAGGACAAAAATTATCGCGGTGCCATCGATAGGCTCTATCGGAACGCGCGCCATTCGCGGCATTCGAGCGTCCTCGAGGACAAGAGGGTGCGGGTGATTCCCACCGACGGCCGCAACTACATTTTGGCCACTCCAAAGTACTACGATGTCATTACCGCCGAACCTTCCAATCCTTGGATTGCCGGCATCGCCAACCTTTATACCCGTGAATTCTACCAGGTCATCAAATCCAAAATTAAAG
>CAYZXN010000190.1:0-11749 GCA_964482425.1 uncultured Syntrophobacteraceae bacterium
GGCCCTCGTATGTCGGTGAATGCGATAGGAATCAAGTCCTCGCCTTCGGCGCGATGCCACTCCATGTCATCAGTAGTGACGAAGCGCACCGGCATGGCACAGCGAATTTCCGGGACGACAGCGCTATGGACGTAATCAGGATCTCCAATACCGCCGAGCCGCCATGGATGGGATGGTGGTTCTATGAAAATGACTTCCCAACCTTCGTCGCCGACTTTAGGCTTCAGATGCTTGGCCTCACGACCTTGAGAACCAGCAGGCGGAGAGTTGAGCTTCATGCACGCCTGTCTATCTCGCGCGCAACTGTTCGATGTGAGGATTACTGCATGTCGTGATCGCCAGGCGGAATGGTTACGGCTTCCAGCCGATCCATGGTCGTTGCGCTACCTGCTTCGATGAGATTGCCTGGGCTCTGATCTCGCGATGCTCCCAATAATGCCGAAATCGAAAGCACACAAATACCTGCTGTGTCCGGCGAAAGTTGTGGTTTTGTCGAGCCAATGGATGCCCGGGCCTTTCGGTTCGTCGCGAGTAGTGAACAAACAGTAACACTGACATTCTGATGACGCAGTACAAACCATGCTCAGATACGCTTCTCCTCTTCGGGCGAAAAATACGCGATTAAGTCCAGATCACCTGCTTTGAGGCGATCATGTCGCGCATACCACCATCGTACTCGTCGATGAGGCTGGCAGCACCCCTGATGACGAGATAGGTACCAATGATGATAGCTATAGCTATCACCAAATAGGGCAGAACCTTCATGAAACCTCCTTTTGAGCACGCCTGTGTTACTCCTTTCCGCCTGAAAATCAAGGGAGCCCCCTCCCGATCACTGGATTGACGCATGAACTCACGACCGGCGCACTCGCAAAGCTCGTGATCGAAACGGCATATGAAGTCCCGTGCAGACCGCGCGGTGGACCAAAGAACTCTAAATCCCACCTTGGTGAACATCGGGGTCTCCGGGGACGGGCTTAGTCAGGGCTTTTCAGTGTCTAAAATAGGCAGGCTAAAGTTGACCAGAGAGAGTAGGGAAGATCCCTTGAAGGCTGCCGTAGTTGCGTGTTTAATGTGCGAGTCTGAAGACGCCGGTGAAGTGGTAATTTTTCACTTCAATAGCTTTTGAGGAACTATTGGGACGGTGCGGGAAATTCTCCAAGGTAGTCATCGCTTTCCCGCGCGTTCGCGATACTTGCCAAGATAAGGTTGGGAGTTCGACCTCCCATCCGCTCTATCTTTAAGCCCTTGTGTCAACAAAGGGCTTTTTTGTTGCTCCTTGACGAGAGGACGGTTGCGACAGGCGTGTGAATCATCGAACCTTCAACCTTCCTGCAAATCGCCGCCGGCTTTTCTAATGAAGCAGGCCGTGTCGCAAAGCGGAAGTCGTCAATTAGGCGGCGTGCGACCGCTACTGAACCCGGTTAATTGATACGCCGCCCGGATGAACTAGAAGTTGCTTCAATGCCGGTGTGCTTTGACTCGCTAGAATGCCGAAGATGATGAGATTCACCTCCACGACTCGCGGGCTCGCCGCGTTGTATAGCGGCACACTGCTGTCAGGAGCCTGGGCGATGATCATCCCGGTCATTCCCGTCATTGCCCGGGAGTTCGAAGTTTCCGCCGGAGCCGCAGCGCAGATTGTCACGGCATTTGCGGCCGGCAAATTTGTCGGGACCGTGATAGCGGGCATTGTTCTCGATCGCATGGGAACAAAGACGGCGCTGATCAGCGGGCCGTTGGCGGCGAGCCTCGCGGCGTTGCTTGCTGCCGGTGCGCCGTGGCTGAGCGCCATTTTGGCGTTGGCGCTGATCATGGGCGCCGCTGATAGTTTATGGTCTATCGCCAGAGAGGTTGCCGGGATCGATCTTGCTCAGCTTCATCAACGGGGTCGACTGATGAGCAGTCTTCACGGCACATACAATCTTGGCGCGGCGATTTGTCCGTTCTTGGGAGGATGGCTTGCCGATACGTTTAGCTATAAAGCGGCGTTTCTCGGTTATGCCGTGGCCACCGGCCTTTCGGTGATAATAGGTTTAGTCAGTCCCGACTCCAGGATAGCCCCGACTCCATCAAAAAAGTCCACAAAGAAGCGCGGGCAGGCATCGCTGAAGCAGCGGTTGCGTGGGCTGTCGGACCTTTTTAGAGAGATCCACCCCGATTTGAGATCGACCTACGTCGCATTGGTCCTGGCGACATTGACCAGCCAGTCGCAAAGAATCATCGTGCAAAGTATGTTGCCGCTTTACGCTGGGTATTATCTCGATCTGCCGCCGACCCAGATCGGCATGCTCTTTACCATCTCTGGGGTGGTCGTTTTCGCGATGATTATTCCTGCCGGGTTCATCATGGACCGCGTCGGTAGGAAATGGTGTACGGTGCCCAGCACGGGGTTACCGGCGCTGGTGTTTGTGCTGATCCCGCTGACCAGCAGTTTTACCCAATTATCGCTGTTGGTCGGCCTGGCGGGTTTGGCCCAAGGCCTTTCGTTGGGTTCACTGGCAACTTCAACCTACGACGTGGTGCCTGCCCACGCACGCGGCCGCTTGCAGGCACTGCGACGCACCATAGCGGAGTTAGGCAGCGGCGTGGCTCCTTTGTTCGGCGGCTACCTTGCCAACACCTATAATCCCGGAGTGCCGTTTCTGGTTTACGCGCCGCTACTGGTGTTTTCTGCGGTTCTGCTTGCAGTCGTGGGGAAGGAAACCCTGGAAAGATAGCGTGAGTACCGGAACTCAGCATGCTAATCGCGGCTTTATCGCCTGTCGCGCTGACGACCGAACAAACCTTCCAATCCTTTGCGAATTAAATTCTCAGGTGAGTCCTGCTTGGGCTCACGCGGTTGCTCGACGCCGCTGTCGCTCGGCGCCCTGCGCTCCCTTGGTCCGAACATCTGCTGTAGTTCTTCCGCGCCTCTTTGCAACAGTCCACGCTGGAGGGTTTTGGTCAAATAACTGGTGTCCGGCCGGGGCCTTACATTGGGCATTTCCCCGGCAACGACAAACGGTATCTCAAGCTCATTGTTGCTGTTGAAAAGCAAGCGAGTCTCCCGTAGCGCGCCCGCCAAATCGGCGGAGAGTTGGGGCGAGAAGCGCACTACCCCGCGAAAATCTACGCGCCGCTCGAAATCGGCCCAACCGTTACCCTCGACCCTGAACTGTGCCGCCGCGATGCGGAGATTTTTAAAGTTCAAGCGCGAATCGCCCAATTCGAGCTGCGTCTGCAGTTCCTTGAACTCGGTATCTTTGGCGGCAAAAGTTTCCGGGTATTTCTTCCGAATAGTCGGGCTAATCAGGTTGGTCAGTCCGGGGACTCCCGTCGCGCCCGATAGAACAGTATCGGCGATATTGAAATTCAAAATCGCGCCCTGAAGCACTTCTGTTTGGCCCTGGCCGCGCAAATTGGCCTTTATGGATTGCCACCGATCGCCTTGGCCGGTGAGTTTGATATTGCCGTTTAGATTGCCACGGATATCGCGCTGGCTCTCCATCTCGAAGTAGCGGTACAACTGGACCAGATCGATTGCTTTGAGTTCGGAGGTAACGGTAAACCTCGGAATTTCGTTAGCCGCATATTCTCCAGTCAAGCGCGCCCCTCCGTTCAACAGATTCGCGCTCAGATCGCGCAACGTGAGCAGCTTATTGTCATAGGAAACATTGGCTTGAAGATTTTTATAAGCCAAGTTGTAGAGGCTGCCGTCGCTCGAATTGATCGTGCCGCGCACGGTCGTGCCACCCTTGACGGAGGTTATCCCGCCCTCGCTGCGCACATCGCGTAAGGTATCTTTTTGGCGCTGCTCGGGCAGTGACTTTTCTATATCCGCCATCGCCAATTGGCTTGCCGAAAGCTTGTAGGAGAGCGCAAGCGGCGAGAACCTTTCAATGTTCGCCGCCAACCGTATCGGCGAACTGCCGAGATTCAACGTAGTTTCTTTCAGCTCTGCGCGCTGTCCTGAAAAGACAATCTGGGTATTGATGTTGTCGATGGGTTTTGGCAATTGTGAAATCCTGAACCGCGCACCCTGCAGGCTTCCTTTACCTTCAATCTGAGGAAAGTTTGCTCCCCCGAGCGGACCGCGCACAGTCGCCAGCACTTGCGCCTTTCCCTCCAGCCCATAGTCGCTTAGCGCCGGAATGAGTTTCTCCCAACCCTCCAAGGCAGCCGGTTCTGAATTCAGTGAAAGATTGACCGCCGTTCGGGCGCCAAGTAAGATTTCACCTGTAATCTTCAAGGGCAATGTATGGAGTTGAAGAGCCGTCTGGTCCAAGATGATTTTGTCGCTGGCGTAGCGCGCCTGCGTGGTTAGCGTTAACGGAATGCCGGCCGGTTTGCTAAACGAGTCGCCGTAGCGGATGGTGCCGTCGGTAGCTTGCAGGCTGCCGTTGACGGCAAGACTCTGCAGCGTTCCCTTCAGTTTCAGCTCTTTCATCGACAAGACACCGCCAACTTCCAAGTCTTTCGGTAGAATGTTTCTAAACTTCGGAAGCGCGCTTTTAAGCTGGTTTAAATCGAGAGAGTCGATGGAAATCCCTCCATCGAAAGAAGTTTTGCTGTAATCATGATCCTCGGGAAGCGGGCCGACCCGCGCATTGATCCTGATATTTTGTTTCGCTGCAAATAAGGCTACCGCCAGATCTATGGAAAAGGGTGCATCAAAATCCAGGTCGCGTACTTCGAGATCGACCTGGCGCGCATGTAAAGAGGTGCCGTCCGTAAGGTCTCGATATCGCACCTCACCGGCGGACATGTCGAGTAGGGAAATCAGAAAAGCAGCACGTTCTGCGGTATCCGCGGTTTCGGACTCTTTGTCGCGGCGAACTCCTTTGTCCTTTTCCGTCGCGCCGATGGTCGAAAAATTATAAACGCCTTTTTTGTTGCGGATGATGTTTAATGTCGGCTGGTTGAGAATGAGCCGTTTGACCTGAACCTCACCGCGTAATAACGGTAGAAGCCTGGCGTTGGCTTGAAGATCTTTGGCGCGCACGAAGTCATCCGAAGAGAAGGCAGGATCGTCGGCCAGGGTAAAATCCTGGAAGCGGACGCCAATGCCGTTCCAGATGCTGACCTCAATCTCCCCCACCGAGATACGACGGTTCAGAGCGTTTTGTGCTTGCTCGATCAGATAATCGCGATTTCGCTCGACGTACGCGTTGATGTTCAAGAGCGCAACCAGGAATGCGATAAACAAAAGTAAGAGAACGCTGCCGCCGATGATCCACTTGCGCATAAATTCCCTTCCGCATTGCGGGATTGGCGACCGAGGCCGGTTGTGTTAGATGTCGAAATTCGTAAGTGCAGATGGCCGCGCGGTCAACTGCTCTAATTGTAGTATATTAACCGCCGTCGAAAAAGCCGCCAACGTGCTTAGGCTGAAATGGAATTTATCGAGCCGAGAGTCACTACGCCGGGTTCAGTGTGTATCGCGCTAAGGTGTGTAGGAGTGGTTTGTTGGTGGAGGCTTCTGCGCGAGAGTTGACTGTTATAGTAGAGCTTCTATCTGATCTGCCCGATTCCCTATGAAACCTCTCGCAATCCTCGTCGATTTCGGCAGCACGTTCACTAAAATCACGGCGGTCGATCTTGCAAAAGCCCAAGTTCTTGGGAGAAGCCAGGCGCCTTCGACGGTGCTTACGGACGTGCGTGAAGGTCTCATGCGCGCACTGCAAGGCTTGCAGGAACGATTTCATGTGTTTCCCCGAACCCCGTCCGATCTCAGAGTTTTGGAGAACCATGTCGTGCTCGCTTCAAGCAGCGCGGCGGGCGGCCTGCGCATGGCGGTGATAGGGTTGGTTCCCGGATTGACGGTCCAGGCTGCGACCCAGGCAGCGTTGGGCGCCGGCGCCAAGATAATCGGAGCTTTGGGTTTCAAGCTGAACGATCAGTCGATACGGGAGATCGCCGCCATGCGGCCCGACATGGTACTTCTCACCGGCGGTACGGATGGCGGAGATTCTGCGACGATTCTGCACAATGCATCCATACTGGGGCGTGCTGCGCTCTCGGTTCCCGTGGTGGTGGCGGGCAATGCCGCGGTAGCCGCCAGGGCTTGCGAAATCCTGAAAGAGGGCGGCAAGGAGGCGCGCCGCGCCGCTAACGTCATGCCCCGACCTGGGGAACTGGCAGTGGAGTCGGCGCGTGACGAAATTCGCAAACTGTTCATGGAACGAATCACTGAAGCCAAGGGGCTCGATAAAATCCGCGCCATGGTTCCCGTCGTTCTGCCCACCCCAATGGCGGTATTGCAAGGCGTGCTGCTCGGCGCTCGCGGACATGACGATGTAGAAGGCTGGGGCGATATGCTGGTGGTCGATGTCGGCGGTGCTACCACCGATGTTCATTCGGCGGGGTGGGGCGAAACGGGGGGCGAGAGCACAATTGCCCAAGGACTGTCCGAGCCTTATGCCAAAAGGACGGTAGAAGGGGATTTGGGAATACGCTACAACGCAGGCACGCTGTTGAGTCAAGTGGGTGAGGACTATCTGGAAGCAGAGTTGCGCAAATCATTTCCGCAGCTTGCGGCATCGACGAACGAAATTGCGGAATATATCGTGGATATCAGCCGCTCGACCGATCACATCCCCCGGAAATCGTGGCATTCCGCGGTGGACGCTTTGTTGTCGCGTATTGCCGTCGACATCGCAGTGGAGCGTCACGTCGGCAGGCGAGAGCGGATCGTCTCTCGCGAGGGAGAAGCATGGGTGCACTACGGAAAAGATCTGCGGGAAACACGCACGTTGATCGGAACGGGCGGAGTCTTTATCTACAATCCACATGCCGCTTTCATTCTCCAACGTCAAACGGATGTTGACTCTCGCTACGAGGTATTGCGGCCGAAGAATCCGCGCACCTTCATCGATTCGTCTTACCTGCTTTATGCCGTCGGTTTGTTGTCGGATAGCCATCCCGATGTGGGCGCGCGAATGTTTCATACGCACATAAAACCGCCGGCTCTTGAATGATCCCTCGCTGGGTAGGGTCGACCCTCGCTATTAACCAAAAACAAGTCATAGGAGAATCTTGATGTTAAATGGAAAATTACGCATCGCCCCGACCTGTTATCACGTGCTGCATCTGGTGCCAATCATGTCGGCTCATGAAATGAATTTTCTCTACGATGAAGGTCTGCAGGCGCCGGACGGATCGCCCGCCTATGAAATCGTATCCGATCCCATGGTGCCGTTCGGCCTTGAGAAGCTAGGCATATCGCAGGCGATGAAGGAAAAGTCAGTGGATATCGCGCTGGACGTTCAATCTCGCACAGTCTTTTTTCAGCGCGCGCGCGGCGCGGACCTCTATGTTATAGCCGGATGGCGTAACCAGCATACCAACGTGTGGGTTGGCCCGCCGCATATTAAGTCTTTGGCTGATTTAAAAGGCAAGCGCGTCGGCATCAGCGATTTCAACAGTATTCGCCATTGGGCCATACAAATCCAACTAAAAAAGGCCGGATTGGATCTGGAGCGCGATATCGAATGGGTAAGGATCGGCGTCAATTCCCGGCTTCACATGGAGGCCATCAGAAGCGGCAGAGTCGAATGCGCTCCGGTGCCGCCATGGTATGCCGAGGACCTCAGGAAAGAGGGCTGTAATGCGCTGGTTTCGCCAGCCGAGCAATACCCCGATGGCCGTCCCGAACGAATCATCGCCGCCACCGGTCGAATCCTCGAGGAGCGGCCGGATCTGGTTAAAAGTTTTCTCAAGGGCCTGATCCGATCCTACTGGTTCATGCGCGACATGCCGAAAAACTACCAGGTCGTCAACAGCCTCGAAAAAAGGCTCCGGCTGCAGAGCGCCGATCCCGAAGAACGTGTGGTGACAAAATCGTCGCGTACGGTACGCGATCTCGAGGCCATGCCATTCCCTATCGATGGCAAGGCGAGCGGATTTGAGGATATGCTCAAGGAGGAGGAGCGCCTCGGCGAGCTTAACTATGAAGTACCGGCGATAAAAGATGTTTGTGCCCAGGATCTCGTCCAGGAAGCATACAAGGAGTTAAGTGAGCGAAACGAACTGGACGCTGAACATCAACGCTTGCGTAAAATAGCTGAACGCTGGGGTTATTAAGCAACCCGCGCGTGTTCATGATCGCGCATCGATCAGTTGATTCCGGCGGTTTGCTGGCGATTTTTCTTCGGTTTCTCGAAGAAAGCATCGTGACGATGGACATAGCCGCGTATGGTTCGCCCCTCGAATGAGGTTTGGATTTGGAAATAGTCGCCTTTCGAACTCAAAACTTTTATCCGTGTAGCCGGTTTCAAAGTCGCTATGATAGAGGCGTCCGCCCGCGGGCTGCCGCGCACGAAAGTGAAAGGCTCTGAGATATCGAATGTTCCCACCGACGACTCTTTTACTTTCGTCTTCATTTGTTGAGCTTGCCGGGATGGCTGCTCCGCACTGGAGGCTATGGGCTGCAGGCTAAGGGGGTGTATTCCAACGTTTTGTGGGAGCTCAATATTTGCGGCGAGACCTTTCCGAAACCGGTCGACAGAAATTGCATCGCCGTTGTGGGTGACCGGAAAATCTTCATAGGTACTCTGGGGCCGCAGACGGCGTTCTTCGGCTACCCGCGAGTCGGCGATGTAATCTCTGACTTGTTGCGAGTAGAGCGCCCCGCCGACACCGCCGAGGATAAAAAGGATTATGGCAATTCCCATCGGCGCCCATCGCAATCTGCTCATCGGCCGGCGTTTGGGGGCGGCGGCGAACCCGGCAGAGCCAGATCCGGTTGAACTGATATCGATCGGTTCGTCGCCTGACCCGGCGATGCCCAAAGACCACGCTTCTCTCTCTATACCGAGGTCACGAGCGACCTCATCGATCATTTCGTTGGTGACGCGTTGTGCCGATTCGGCGTATGCCAGTAGCAGGGCATTGTCGCTGATAATGTTGATGACTCTTGGAATTCCGGCCGAGTAGGATGCGATCAGGGCGACTGCTCCGTTATCGAACAACTGCTCGCCCGTATAACCCGCCTCTCGAAGTCTGAATTCTATGTAGCGACCGACTTCATCTTGCTGAAGCGGGGCGAGCCGGCAATGAAGGACTACCCGTTGCTTGAGGTGTCTCAGCGCCAATTGGTTGAGTCTTGTTTCCAGCTCCGGCTGGCCGGTCAAGACGATCTGCACTAGTCTCTCGCCATCGATTTCGAAGTTGGAGAGGAATCTAATGCCTTCAAACATTTCATCGCTGAGGTTTTGAGCCTCGTCGACGAGCAGAGCGACAGTGTGTCCGCGTTGGTGCTGCGCAATGAAATATTCGCGCAGCTGTTCGATGCCGGCGACGCGATCGGTTCCATCGCCGGCAATGCCCAACTGGCGCGAAACCAGCCGGAAGAGCTCTGTAGACGTAAGTTGATCGTATGAGACGAAAACTCCATGAGTCGTGGCTGCCAAGCTCCGCATCATCTTGTCCAGCAAGGTGGTCTTTCCCGTACCAACCTCGCCGCTCATGACGATCAATCC
This sequence comes from uncultured Syntrophobacteraceae bacterium, assembly GCA_964482425.1. GTDB lineage: Bacteria > Desulfobacterota > Binatia > UBA9968 > UBA9968 > WHTF01. Next base: position 9,462 of record CAYZXN010000190.1, read on the forward strand.
TTTCTTCCATTCAATGCCGTAACGGAGGTTGGCAAATGCCTCCTCGTAGAGGATGTTGGTGTAAAAGAAGCGGGAATTCGGAGTGGCACTGAACGGTGGTTCTCGGAAGCCGAAGTGTTGATTGTACATAAGGAGCTAATGCGGCTTCTTCGATTGTGCCGACCGCCAAACATTGAGGCTTATCACATTTGAACCCGCACAACGGGGAGGCTGTGACGGGCTGTTGTGATTTGTTTTTCCACTCATGAGAAAACAAACGTGTCGCGGGCAGTGATCCCGCAATTCCAGAACCCAACGTCAACTGGTACAAAATAAAACACATTTGTATTATTCACACAAGCTGGGCCTTGTTGTCAAGGAGTTTTTTGGAGGGTGGTCAGACTGCAGAGAGTCTTGGAGTGTTTCGTCCAACTTGAGGGCGCGGCGAGAGACTACAATTCGTCTATCGCCCGGCAAAAGTCGATGCGTTTTTGTCACGGATTGTTGCCGAACGCAGCATTGACGCCGCACGTGATGGTCCGCCACCGTAAATTCGTTCTTTTGGCCAAGCAAAACAATAGGAGCGATCGAGAAGCTAACGGCTTTAAAATGGGTTGATCATCGTCTCACAGGTGCCGCCGCTCGCACTCTACACTCGAATCGAACCGAGACGCGAGCAGAGCAGCGGCGCGCGCTGTGTTTATTCAACGCTATCTTCAGAAGCCGTAATCGTGCAGATTGCGTCGGGCGCTTCAATCTTGAGAACCATGGATTCGCTGACGGTAAAGTGCTCGTGTGCGGCATCCGGAGCAAGATAGTTAACGTGCATGTCTTGTCCCAGAACTATCGAGCCGACGTCTTTTGCTACCAGTACGCCACCTTGGATGTCAGCCTTTACGATACCGCGCGTGCACAACCGCTTAAGATGTTCAATCTGCAGAAGCTCAGTGCCTGCATAGCGGCGGAAAAGATTATTGTACAGCGCAGGGGCCAAAGCCAACCCATAGGGCCCGCGGTAACCCTTGCCGTCTAAAATATTCACGGCAGAGAGGACGACATCCAAAACCTCATCGACATTGCCCCATTTACCTTTCAGAACGTTTCTTCCCTCGACATTGAGCAGACCGAAGAGACGGAAGTCCGGCGAACCCTGGTATACGAACCCCTCCTCACGAGCCGCTACCGCCTGACCGGCGTCTTCCGCTACCTTGAGGTTTAATGGCTGGCTGGTCTCTTGAGAGGCTGCAATCCGGCGTTTCGAAAGAGAAAAACGGCGATAAATCATCGGGATGGATAACGCATGGCTGACAACCGCACTCGCTTCTCCCGGCGCCGGTTCCCGGCAGACGTCGTCGTTGCCTACTTCGAGGGTCGTCAGTCCGAGTCCATAGGGCCCCTCGACATCTATGATTCTGCGACCCGTGATGATGTCGCGGGCAGCCGCAGTGGCCGCTTGCTCGACTTTGCCCAGTAAGTCCGGCGTCACCATCCCCCTTGGAATTAATTGATCGGCCATCTCAGTTTCCTTTCATGTCGCCAATGGTCGTGCGCCTGTTTGATCGATCAACATCCGGAGCCTGGCGTTCTTCCCCGTTTTCTACTGCTTCTTCTATCTTAGTGATATCTCCGCTGGTAAAGAGGTAAGTCTTCAAAGCCTCATCAAACTTGGGTAGTTTGCGCCGTATCCACTCGAGAGTCATGGAGGCGTGTTCAATTTCTTCGTTCATGTTGTGTTCCAAAATGGCGCTGAGCTCACGGTCGGCGGCCGCGTCGACACGCTGCCTGTACCAATCGATGGCTTCGAGTTCCTCCATCAGTGAAACAATCGCGCGATGAATGTCGATGGTCTCGGGCTTAAGTTTATCAGCAGGTTCGTGCAATCCTTCGCTGGCCATGAAAATTCCTTCCGTCGTGAAAATGTTCTAGAACTCCCCGTAAGTATGTTAGAGAAGACCGGGTCGATCAAGATAGGGGGCGGTTATTTTTCCTACACGGCAACCAGGCTAACCCTCAGATGATGATAACCCATTCCAACTCCGCAACCGCGTCCATCGCCATAATGAGGATGTAAGCAACAGTAAAGTATCGCTACGTTACAATATCGCCCAGCAATAGCTTGTCGTCTGAGAGCGCTGAGTAACCGTGGGTTGTTTGATTGTTGATAAAAGAGAGGGGAGAAATACGGCAGAGCTTATCCAAGCCTTATTCGCTGTGGTGGCGGTAACTCCGGTAAGTGCTTCACCTGGAAACAGTTCAAGCGATGCGTTCACTCGTGTCGTAACCAGTTGTTCCCCTCATCCCGGCAGCCT
>CAYZXN010000191.1:0-7392 GCA_964482425.1 uncultured Syntrophobacteraceae bacterium
GCACGTTCAACTCGGTTGAAATCTTGAACAGTTGAACTGCGGTGAGACCCGCTACTTCTTCGGCGGTACTTCGTAGACGCTCGACGCCGGATTGAAATAGTGATCGAGCACCAACCAGAGACTTCTTGAATGATGAAAAAAGAGCAGGGGACAAATGATCGCGAAGGGTACCCATACGGCGAGCTGCTGGTCGATGGTCATGTCGGTAAAGATATTGAGCAGAAAAAATCCGGGCACGGCGATCGCTACGGTCGCGGCGTAGTTGATATAGATGGCGCCGATAAAATATCCCTGTTCCCTTTCCAATGTCAGACCGCAATGGGGGCATTTCGCATACATGCGAAACGGTTTTGTATACAGCCGCCCGATGCCGCAGCGCGGGCATCTCAGACGCAGGCCGTTGCCGAGCATCTTGATCGCTTTGAACGCCACCTTTATGCGCTGACCTCTTCAAGCGCCGGCGCGGAGATCTTGCTGTTCTCGGCCGGGCCGCCGTTCAGGTATTCACGCAAGAAGCGCGCGGTGTAGGAACGTTTGCCGTCCCGGCTAACGTCCAAGGGCGTGCCGCAGGCGACGATTTCTCCGCCCTGATTGCCGCCCTCCGGCCCCAGATCGATCAGGTAGTCGGCGTCCTTGACGATGTCGAGGTTGTGCTCGATGGTGATCACCGTGTTGCCGCGGTCGACCAGGCGGTGGAGGATGTGGATCAACTTATCGACATCGGCAAAGTGCAAGCCGGTGGTCGGTTCGTCGAGTATGTACAGGGTTTTGCCGCGCGAGTCCTTGCCTAGCTCGTAGGCCAGTTTGATGCGTTGAGCTTCGCCGCCCGACAAGGTGTTGCTGGGCTGGCCGAGAGCGATGTAGCCCATGCCGATGTCGTTGAGAACCTCGAGGGGCCGGGCGATCTTCGGAAAGGCGTGGAAGAACGGCACCGCCTCTTCCACCGTCATGCGAAAGACGTCGGCGATGCTGCGCCCGTTGAAACGGATGCCGAGCGTTTCTTCGTTGAACCTGTCGCCGCGGCAGGCGTCGCAATCGACGAAAACGTCCGGCAGAAAATTCATCTCTTTGCGGATCTTTCCCTGGCCGGCGCAAAGCTCGCAGCGGCCGCCCTTGACGTTGAATGAAAAACGGCTCGGTGTGTAGCCGCGCACGCGCGCCTCAGGGGAAAGAGCGTAGAGCTTGCGGATCTCGTCGAGCAAACCGACATACGAAGCGGGCACCGAACGTGGGGTTTTACCGATGGGCGTCTGATCGACCTCGACGGTCCGCTCGATGGATTGCCATCCGGCGATAGCCTTATGCGCGCCCGGACGGCCGGCAAATTGCCCCAACAGCAATTTGAGACCCTTGTAGAGAACCTCGCGCACCAAAGTGCTCTTGCCCGAGCCCGAGATTCCGGTGACGCAGCTCCACATGCCGAGAGGAATTTTCACGTCGATGTTCTTCAAATTGTGCGCTCTGGCGCCGCGGATGGCCAGCCACTCGGTTTTTGCCAAATCGCGTTGCGGTCCGAGGCGTCTTTTTTCCGATCTCAGATAAGCGCCGGTGGGCGAATCCGGATCGTTCCTGATCTCCGCGGGCGAACCGATGCTAACCACGTTGCCGCCATGTACGCCGGCGCCCGGCCCGAGATCGACGATCAGGTCCGCCGACTGGATCGTCGCTTCGTCGTGTTCCACTACCAAAACGCTGTTGCCGAGCCGTTCCAGGCGCCTGAGGGTGCGCAAAAGCATGTCGTTGTCACGGGGATGAAGACCGATGGTAGGTTCATCCAGTATGTAGCAGACACCGCGCAGGTTTGAGCCGAGTTGCGCCGCCAGACGGATGCGCTGGGCTTCGCCGCCGGAAAGGGTATCGGCGCGCCGGTCGAGAGTCAGATAAGGCAGTCCCACCTCGGACAAGAAGGCCAGCCGTTGTTGAATCTCTTTGAGAATTTTGTCCGCCACGGCGCGATCGCGTTCGCTGTTGCCATTGCCGGCAAACGACAGGTTCAGCCTGGCAAAATAATCGCCGGCCTCATCCACGGAAAACGCCGTAACCTGCCAAATCGTCTTGCCTTCCAGCTTGACCGCTTGCGCCCGCTGATTGAGACGCCGCCCGGAGCATGCCGGACACGGACGTTCAGTCATCAATTCATCCAGCGCGCTATGCGAGTCGTCGCCGCCGGCCTGCTGGCGCAGCTCCTTGAGGAAGGGGACGAGCCCCGTGCACGCCGTCCGCGCGTTGGCGCCGTAGAGAATTTCCTCCTGCACTTTCTTCGGCAATGTTCCAAACGGCTGATCGGTGTTCACCCGCTGCTGGTCTTTGAGCTCGTGCAAAAATCTTTGCAGCGCTTTATGCACGTCAATATCTCCGGCCGGCGATCCGGCCGATACGCCAGCGACGGCCTGGTTCAACGATTGGCGCGGATCGGCGAAGATCAGCTCGGGATCGAAATCCCAACTGAAACCCAGGCCGCTGCACTCGGCGCATGCGCCCTGGCGGCTGTTGAAGGAAAATAGCCGTGGATCGAGCGGCTCGTATCCGATGCCGCATTCGAGGCAAAATAGCCGTTGATTGAATACCTGTTGGCCGCGCTCGGAGACGAGATGGATCACGCCGTTGCCCAGGCGCAGGCCTTGATCGACCAGCGCTTCGACTTCCCGTCCACCGACTTTGGTCTGGCCGATAACGATGTCGATGTTGTGTTCGTGGTAGCGCTCAAGACCGTTGCTAAGCTCGGGAGCGCGCAGATCCATCAACTCGCCGTCTATGCGCGCCCGGCGATAGCCGAGCCGACGGGCGCCCGCAATGACGTCTTTATGAAAACCCTTCCGGCCGCGCACGATGGGACTCAGGATCATGACGTCTTTGCCGCGATAGGACCGGCCGATGCGGTCAAGGATCTGGCTGCGCGTCAGCGACTGAATGCGCCGGCCGCATTGAACGCAGTGCTGCTTGCCGATCTTCGAATAGAGCAGGCGCAAATAGTGATAGATCTCGGTGACCGTGGCGACGGTGGACTTGTTGCCGCCTTGGCTGAGCCTTTGCTCGATGGCGACAGTGGGCGGTATGCCGGAGATAAAATCCACGTTGGGGCGCGCCATCACTTCTAAAAACTGCCGCGCATAGGCCGACAGGCTGTCGATATAGCGCCGCTGCCCTTCGGCATAGACGATATCGAAGGCAAGAGAGGATTTTCCCGACCCGCTCAAACCGGTGAAGACCACGAAACGATCGCGCGGGATGTCCAGGCTGATATTTTTTAGGTTGTGTTCTCTGGCGCCGACGATCGCAATGGCGTTTTGATCCGTCGTTGAACCGTTGAATGTTCGAACCGTTGAAGCCTTTTCCAGGACCGGGTCAAAGGGGGAAGCGGCGCCGTTCAGATAGGGCCGCAGATAGCGGCCGGTGTGGGACGCCTCCACTGCGACGATCTGTTCGGGTGTACCGATGGCGACGATCTCCCCGCCGTTATCACCGCCTTCAGGGCCGAGATCGATGATGTGATCGGCGCACTTGATAACTTCCAGATTGTGCTCGATCACGACCAGCGAATGGCCCTGTTCGACCAGTTCGTTGAAGGCCCGGAGCAGGCGCTCGATATCGTGGAAGTGCAGCCCGGTGGTCGGCTCATCGAAGATGAACAGCGTGCCGGCTTTTTTGGCCCTGGCCATGTGCGAGGCCAGTTTGAGCCGCTGCGACTCGCCGCCCGAAAGTGTCGTCAGCGGTTGTCCCAGACGCACGTATTCGAGTCCGACGGCTTGCAACGGCGCGAGAGCGTTTCTAACTTCGGCTGTATCTTTAAAAAACTCCAGTGCCTCGCTGACGGTGAGGTCGAGAACCTGCCGGATGTTTTTGCCGCGGTAGCCGACTTCGAGAATCTCCTCGCGAAAGCGGCTGCCGTGACACTCCGGGCAGGACGTATAGACGTCGGAGAGAAACTGCATCTCGACTTTTTCATAGCCCTCGCCACGGCAAGTCTCGCAGCGGCCGCCTTCGACGTTGAATGAAAAGGTCGAAGGCGAGTAGCCGCGCAGGCGCGAAAGATCGGTGCCGGCAAAGAGCTTGCGGACGCCGTCGAAGGCTTTCATGTAGGTGGCCGGGTTGGAGCGCGGCGTGGTTCCCACCGGTGACTGGTCCACCAGGACGATCTCGGAGACTTTTTCCGAGCCTTCGATGGCCGCGCAGTGAACCACTTTCGCCGACGGTGATTCTTTGAGCTTCTTCAGATTGCGGTAGAGAACCTCGTCGACCAGGCTCGATTTTCCCGAGCCGGAGACGCCGGTGAGACAAACCAGCAACCCCAGCGGAATCTCGACGTCGATGGTCTTTAAGTTATTGGCCCGGGCGCCGCTGATCTTGATCGATCGGCGCAACAACGGCTTGCGCTTGCGCGCTGGCGATGGGATCGTCTTGCGCCGGCTCAGGTAGGCGGCAGTGAGGGAGCGGTCATCTTTGAGCAGAGCATCGTAAGAGCCGGCAAACATGATGTTGCCGCCCTGCTCGCCCGCCTTGGGGCCCATGTCGATGATGTGATCGCACTCTTTGATAATTTCGGGGTCATGCTCAACGACCACGACGGTATTTTGATTGGCCTTGAGGCGGTGGAGAATCTCCACCAGCCGCCGGCTGTCGCGCGGGTGAAGGCCGATGGACGGCTCGTCGAGCACGTAAAGCGTATTGACCAGCGACGAGCCGATGGCGGTCGTGAGGTCGACGCGCTCCAGTTCGCCTCCCGATAACGTACGCGATTGGCGATCGAGCGTGAGATATTCCAACCCGACGCTGTTCAGATAGCCCAGGCGCCGGCGGATCTCCTCAAGGATCAGGGCGGATACCTGGTCGAGAGAGCCAGCCGGCTTGAGGCGAAGGAAGAAATCATGCGCCGCCCCGACGCTCATAGCGCTTACCTCGGCGATATTCTTGCCGTCGATGCGATAATGCAGCGCGTCGGCCTTGACGCGGCTGCCCCCGCATTCGGGACAAACGAGATAGGCGCGGTAGCGCGACAACAAAACCCGCACGTGCATGCGGTAGCTTTTCTGCTCCATGCGGCGGAACCAGCCGCGAATACCTTTGAAGGCGCCCTCGCCCTCCACGATGAAGGCTTTCTGTTTTTCGGTGAGCTCGCCGTACGGCTTTTTAATCGAGATACGCTTGCGCTCGCAGAAGTCGAAGAGACGGCGCATGCGCCGCGGTTTGCTGTACCAGGGTTTGATGGCGCCTTCGGCCAGCGATTTTTCCGGATTTGGAATCACCAGGTCCAGATCGATGTCGATGACCCGCCCGAAACCGCGGCAGGTCTCACACGCTCCCAGCGGGCTATTGAAAGAAAAAGAGTTCGGCACCGGCTCGGGGTAGGAGAGGTCGCAATGGGCGCAATGCAGATGATTGCTGAAAGGCTCACGCCGCCACCCTTCGGCCGCCAGGAACAGATCCAATCTCCCCTTGCCGTAATGAAACGCCTGTTCGAGGGAATCGCAAATGCGTTTCCTGTTCCCCGCGCGGAAAGCAAAACGATCGACGACGATATCGAGAGCCGCGCCGGTGGACGGCGCATCGACGGTCTCCAAATCCTGGATGGTTCGATTGAGGAGCAGGCGATGAAAGCCGGCTTGTTGCAGCCCGCTCCGCACCTCGTCCCAGGCGATCGAAGAGCGCGGCAGCGGAAAAGTCAGCACGATCGGAGCGCCTTCGGCCAGACTGCCGAGCTTGGTTACGATCGAGAGCGCCGAATCGCGCTCGACGGCGCGCTGGCAGCCGCCACAGTGAAGGACAGCGATTTTGGCAAATAGCAGTTTGAAATGGTCGTGCAGTTCGGTCATGGTGCCGACGGTGGAGCGCGAAGTGCGTACCGGACGGCTCTGATCGATGGCAATGGTGGGCGGGATGCCCTCAATGCTCTCGACGTCGGGTTTGTCCATACGGTCAAGAAATTGCCGCGCATAGGCCGAAAAGCTCTCGACGTAGCGGCGTTGGCCCTCGGCGTAGAGAACGTCGAATGCCAGTGTCGATTTTCCTGAACCGCTCACGCCGGTGATGACCGTGAGGCTGTGGAGCGGAATGTCAATGTCGAGATTGTTGAGATTATTGTGCCGTGCGCCCCTGATTCGAATCGATGGATTGTTCATTTGCTTGGTCTACTGCAGCCGGTACTTTTCCACCAGGACGCGGCGAAAGCGCGAGCCGTAAATCAAATCGAAAGTTTCCTCTTTATCCGGGAAAAGCTGGAGCGCGGTCTTTTTAGCATGTTCGACCACTTCCTGCGCTTCGGTCAAGGTCAAGTCAACCCGCCACAGCAGTGTCACGGCGAGATCCATGGACCGGCGCAATCGCCGGAGTTTACGTTCCTCCGCCAGCAGAGCCTGCTTGTCTATTTTGCTTTCCATAGAAGATCGGCGGTAGTACGGTTGACGACAGGTTTCACGCGAGCCAACCTAATACCCTTAACACACGTCCAAGGTGAGTCAAGGAAACCGGGAGCTCGGCGTATATGCTGTTGCGCTAAACCTTTGCGCGGTGAGCCGGTCCGAGTCTCTTTCGGATTACGGTAGAGTCGAAGGTGAGATGAAAACAAAACTTTCGGCCGCCTAAGGCCTTTGCTAAGCTGTCCTATGCGTATCGCGGAGATCTTTTATTCGATTCAGGGCGAAGGCAGGTTGATGGGACTGCCGTCGGTGTTTATCCGCGCCTCGGGTTGTAACTTGCGCTGCGCCTGGTGCGATACTCCGTACACTTCCTGGAATCCGCAAGGAACTGAGATGAGCGTTCAGGAGATTTTTCATGCGCTGGAAAAATACCCGTTGCGCCATGTGGTGATTACCGGAGGAGAGCCTTTTTTGGCGCCTGGAATCGATGAGCTGGCAGCCCGGCTCAAAGCAGGCGGCTCGCATGTGACCATCGAAACCGCGGCGACGATTTTTAAAACGGTGCCGTGCGATCTCATCTCGTTGAGCCCCAAGCTATCGAACTCGACGCCGTGGCGGAAAGAAAAAGGCCGATTCGCCGCGATGCACGACAAGCACCGGCTGAATTTCGACGCCATCCAGCGTTTCATCGATGCGCAGGATTATCAGTTCAAGTTCGTCGTCGAGCGGGACTCGGACTTCGTCGAAGTGGGACAGGTTCTCGATCGGTTACACAATGTGGATACCGCCCGTGTGCTGATCATGCCGCAGGCGCGAAGCCGCAGGGAACTGCGGAATAAAAGCCGTTGGATCATCGAGCTTTGCAAGAAATACGGATACGGTTATTCGCCGCGCCTGCACATCGAACTCTATGGCAACCGGCGCGGTGTCTAGCCTAAACAGGGCTTAGGGAGCCATGTTGAGAAGCGCCCGCGGCGCGGTGCGGCTGTCGAAGCTGATTCGATGGGGCGCCGGCTGCTGTTTGATTTCCTCAAGCATC
>CAYZXN010000192.1:0-4830 GCA_964482425.1 uncultured Syntrophobacteraceae bacterium
TGGAGCTGAACGTCGCTCCTGCCGATGCTCACGAGATCCGCTTGCAGCCCTTCTTTCGCGTAAAAGCCCCGCTTCTGGGCGAGGAAGAACGGCAGATAATTGAGATCCCGCGAGGTATATCCTGCCCGCACCGTCTGCGCCGTGCCGAAGTGAGGTGCGACTACAGTCCACACGAGCAGCAAAATAAGAATAGCTGATTTTCTCATAGCGCAGCGACTCTCCTTTTCATGCGGTTGATGATAGGCGGTTCTATCAGGGCCATGGCGACACGTCAAAGACACGATGAGCATGAGACTCTCCTATTGACACCCCGCCTCTCAATCGCCTAACGTCGATCTCAAAACGGAGCCGAAAGGAGACTCGGTTATCATGTGGAAAGGAATGAAAGTCATCGACGCCGATGCGCATATGCACGAGCCTGAGTACCTATGGGACCGATATGTGGAGCCCAAGTTCCGTAACCGAGTGCCGAAAGTCGCTTTCATGGACGGCGTGTTTATGGTTTACGAACCGGATGGAAAGATCATCCCTAAAGGCGACCTGCAGCTCCGGCCACCGCCGAGTGCATGGGCGGTGTTGGAAGAGAAGTATGGCGAAGCCTATCGCCAGTGGTGGTCCGCTGAAATCCGACTCAAAGACATGGATCGGTACGGTTGGGACATTCAAGTCCTGCTTCCCACCGGTAACAATGGTAACTTCGCCTATCGGGTGGCGCTTACGGACATTGAACTCGGCGCCGCTATGTGCCGCGCGTATAACAATTGGTGCCACGACTACTGCAGCGCTGATCCCAAACGCCTCAAGTTTGTCGCTGTGCTGCCGGGCTCGGACATCGGCGAGATGGTGAAGGAAGCCAGGCGCGCTGTTACAGAACTTGGCGCTGTGTCTGTGCGAAACCCTTTTCTTCCGGTCGGAAAGTATCTACATGAACCAGAGTATGATGCACTGTGGAATCTCGCCTGCGAGCTGGATTTTCCCATTTCGGCGCACGGGGAATACCGGCAGCGTCGCTTTCACCCGTTTAGACAACTTGAAGGCGAACGGCGTGAGGATATCCAGCTTGCGCTCCGTGGTCTCGATCACGCTCTGGGATTCCCCTGTGACAACATGACGACACTCGGACACTTCATTTTCACGGGCATTCTTGAGCGTTTTCCAAGACTCCGTCTTGCCATTCTCGAATCCAACGCCGGATGGTTGCCCTTTTGGCTCGGACGAATGGACGATCACACCCACGGGCGAAACAGCGTTATGGGGAAATCGGAGAACTTGCGGATGTTACCGAGCGAGTATTTCATGCGCCAGTGCTTGATCTCGTGTGACAGCGACGAGCGTGCGCTCAAGTATGTGGTGGATGATCTAAACGGAGAAAACATTGTATGGAACACCGACTACCCGCACCCCGACGCCATTGATCCAAAACGGGCTCTCCCTGATCTCGATGCTCAACCCATTTCCGCCGAGGCCAAACGTAAGATTCTGTGGGACAACGCAGTGAAACTCTTTGGACCGCGGATTCTCGATTAAGATTTCTGGCTCACAGTTAGAGGGAATTAGCTGAAGAGGTACGGAGATGGAAATTGTTGATTCCGGTTAATGCGAGCGGTAAAAAAAGAGCGCTTTCCTGCGTCCCGGAATATTCGCATCCTTATTTATAAAGCCTGTCGATAAAACCTGAGCGATCAAGCTCTTCGATGAACCGCGTATCCATGAAATCGCCCGGTTTGGCCGTCTTCGCAGCGGGCAACTTCGGGCTCAACTCATCGAGAACAGCCTTCACACCTTCGACCATCGGATAAGGTTTTCTCGGCACGAGCTCCCTAATGATCTGATACGCCTCGTCCGTGTCCCGATCGTTCTTAAAACGCATGTATTTCCTGATGGAGCGTTTGGTAAGTTCCTGATTAGTCTTTATTAAATGGATCGATTCGATGATTGTTTTTACGGCGCGCCGCGTCAAATCATAGTGTTTTTTGATAAACCGTTCCGTTGTCACGAGCGCCGACGCTTGAACGGTAAAACCCATTCTTCGATGTTTGCTAATACTTTCATACTGGCCTCTACCGCTCGATTGTGTAGCGGCGGATTAAGCACCGTGGCGTCAATAGCGCCGCTGACCAAAGCCGCCATGCGTGTAGGGTCACCACCAACCTGTAGCATAGTCACATCGGTATCAGGATTGAGCCCTAGTTTAGACAGGATGATCTGCGCGCCTCGATGAGCACCTAAGCCAAAGCCTGCAACGCCCACTCGCTTCCCCTTTAAATCCGCAGCGGTTTTAATTTCAGGACGCGCAATCAGTCGGTACTGCAACGAGTTTGAAAAGCTTGGGATAAGTATTGGGTCTGCGCCTTGCAAACGGGGTGCGGCCATCGTGGTCCCGGACATCCCGCCCATAGCGATATCCCCGGCGATGAGTGCCGTACGCACGAGCGCGCTCTCGAGGTAAAGAACTTCCGCGTCAATTCCGTTTTTCTGAAACAAGCGCGCCTCTCCGGCCACCCAAATCGCCACGTAACTTGTGCTCAAAGAACCATATCCGACTCGGATCTGATCGGCGCTCTGCACAGTCGAGGACTACACCAGCGCTAATGTTATTGAGAGGAGTGCTACGAAGCTCTTACGCATCGGGAACACAGTCGTCGGGTGGAGCATAGTGATCCGTCCTCCTGCTCTTTCGAATCGTCAGAAATTTGCGTGCCGAAGTACGGACTGGTCGAATATCCAACAAATCTATCCTGCAGGTCAACACAAAACCCGCGCGTCGCCGCAGCCAGCGCGGCATTAAGTTTCACAACCGTTTCTCGAAGCTCTTCATGTCTGTACACCGCCTCAAGCCTGAAGCTCACGAAGATCGCACCCGAAACGTATTTTCAATCTTCCTAACGCCGGGTTCACCTGGCGAGACTCGTTTCGATGCGCGACATATGTCGATAGGTCGGCATCAAGTAAAGGCGATGGGCCGATTGATGCTTCGATCACGTTGTTGTCGCAGCCCCCTCGACTAACATCTGCGTTCGCTGATGGCCGGATTTTATTAGAGCAGCTACTTGCGCGGAATATTGGCCGGCACCCTGTTTGATATTGGTTTAACCGTTCGGAGATACCTATACATGGCGCGAACGTCTTCTTCCTTCATATTCGCGTAGATGTCCCACTCCATGGGTGAAATAACGTACTTGACACCCGCCGGACTGACGCCGGTCTTGAATGTTCGTACGAACTGCGCTTCGCTCCAGCGACCGATTCCGGTTTCCCCGTCTGGTGTGATGTTTTTGGCATAGACGCGAGCGCCGCGCGGTCCGGGAAAGCCGGCAACCTGCGGCGGACCTGCTTTAGCGCCGGCAAACTTTGCTGGAACGCCGGAAAGAAAAAGGCTCATGTCCGATTGGCCATTCGGTCCCAGCGGCGTGTGGCATCCGGTGCAGTGGCCGAGATAATTCACCAGATAATGGCCCCGTTCGAGATAAGTCGGTTGCTCCCAATCGCTGGGAATTCTTTCCTGGCCTGACTGCAAAGCACAGGCTGCGACAAGCAAACTCAACGCGCCGGAGCTTAGATAGAGCAAAATTTTCGCTATCATCTCGCACTCAATTACTTTTGACTCGCCGGAATATTTTTCGGCGGCGTGTTCTGGATCGGCTTGACCGTCCTGAGGTACGCCCACAATGATCTGAGATCACGATCCGTGATCTTTTGGAAATAATTCCACGGCATCTGCGCGTCAAGCACACGGCCATCCGGAGTGATGCCTGTCTTCATTGCGCGCATGAAGTCCGCCTCCGTCCATTTGCCGATACCGGTTTCCGGATCGGGCGTGATATTGCTCGCATAGATTTTCTTCCAGCGCGGCGAGCTCCAGCCGGCGTTTGCCGGCGGCCCGGCGGGCGGCGCAGGATTAGGTGAGCCGGCATAGTGCCACTTTTCGTCTTTACTGCCGTCGGGTTTCTCGCGCGTGTGGCAGCCACAGCCCTGGATCGCCGTCGCGATGTAGCGGCCGCGCGAAATCAACTCCTCTTCGGATTGAGCATGGGCCGATGGCGCTAGAGAAAGGATGAAAGCAGTTGCAACCATGATTAGAAAAGGAGATATCCGAGTCATTGAATGGAGCCTTTCGAGCAGCCTGATAGTCGCGCTTTAACATGGGATCTGAGATGCTTGCAATCGAAAAGATATCCTACCCGAGTAAACTGGCAACGTTTCAGAGTTTTTTCGGGGCGGCGCGCCTCGTGCTTAGCGCAGGATTATTGATTGCGGCTTGTTCAAGCGCGCAAGCCGATAGCGAACGGGGCAAACGCATCTACCGGGAGAACTGCGCGCCCTGTCACGGCGAGTCAGGCAAGGGCGATGGAGCCGGGGCGCGATCACTGCCGGTGCGGCCGGCCGATCATACCGATGGCGCATCCATGAGCTCGCGCACAGACGCTTTCCTCCGCGATGTCATCGCCAAAGGAGGCAGCGCGATGGGTTTGTCTTCCTTCATGCCGGCGTGGCAAGGGATCTTGAAAGAGAACGAAATCCAGGATCTGATCGACTACATCAGGAACCTTGCTCGGGTTTCCAAATAATTGGAAGTCAGATCCTGAATTTCACTGTTTGCCGTCCCGAATCGCTTTCAGAAAACAAGCGCCAGAATGCAGATAATCGAGGAGGACAGGATGCAGATAGATCAGCGAAAGCAGCCAAAACGGATAAAAGGCATGCAGAAGACGATCAGCTTTCTTCTTTTGACGGCAACGATTGCTTGGATCGACGCCGCAACCGTTTGGGGCCTCGACAGAGTTCGTATCGGCATGGGCGCATTCAGCCCGACCAACAGCGCGATCTGGG
>CAYZXN010000193.1:0-7316 GCA_964482425.1 uncultured Syntrophobacteraceae bacterium
TTCTTCAAAAAAGAAGGGCTGGACGTGGAGCTGGTTTACATCGCCAGCTCGCCGACAGTGGCGCGGGCGACGCTCGCGGGCGACATTGTCATATCCGGCGCCAACAGCCAGGTGATCGTCGATGTCGGCCTCAACGGCGGAGATCTGGTCGCCATGGGCGCGATTACCAACGTCGTCGCTTTCTATGTCATGGCCGCGCCCGAGATCAAAACCGTGACCGACCTCAGGGGCAAGGTTGTCGGCGTGACCCGTTTCGGCGCGTCGACCGATTTCGGCATGCGGATGCTGCTGTCCAAGTACGGTCTCGAAGCGGTCAAAGACGTTCCTTTTATTCAGATCGGCGGCATGCCTGAGCTGACCGCGGCGCTCTCCAAGAGAACGGTTTTCGCGGCGCCCATGTCGCAGCCGATGGTTTACCTGGCGCAAAAAGCGGGAATGCGCATGATCGCGAACCTGGCCCAGGAGGACATTCCCTTCATGCATATCGGCCTCACCACATCGAAAAAATGGATCAGGGAGAATCGTGCGGAAGCCAAATCGTTCATCCGCGCCTACGGCCGGGCAATTCATTTCATGCACAACCACAAAGAAGAAACCCGCGCGATCTTTGCGCGCTACACCAAGATCAACGATCCGGGAATGCTCGACGGCAGCATCCAGTACGGTTACGACTTCATGGAGAAGATTCCGCTGGTCAAATCCCAGGCGTTCCAGGTGACTTTGGACCAGATCGCCAGGAACAATCCCAAAGCCAAGCAGGCCAAGCCGGAGCAGTTCTTCGACAATAGTTTGGTTGAGGAACTGGTGAACGACGGGTTTTTCACGAAGCTATGGGGAAAGAATCTGTAGGAGATAAAAATCGGCAAGGCGTCCGCTGCGCATTTTTCAAAAACCTGTATTCGAGGAGAACGATGACTCTGATTTTGAACAACGACGATGTTAAAGAAGTGCTGACTATGGAAGTCACCATGGGCGCGCTGGAGCAGGCCTACAGCGAGCTCGGGCGGCAGGATGCGGTGTGCCGGCCGCGCATCGATATACAGATTCCGACAAATGATCCCGGCAAAATCTATCAATGGGGCACCATGGAAGGCGGCTCGACGTCCGGCTATTTTGCCATTCGCATGAAGTCGGATGTGATTTACGAGCAGGAATACCAGGGCGCCATCACGCAAGAGAAGTATTGCGTGCGGCCGGGAAGATTCTGCGGCCTGATCCTGTTGAACGATATTCAAAACGGCGAACCGCTGGCGTTGATCAACGACGGGTATCTACAACACATGCGCGTCGGCGCAGATTCAGGAATAGGGGTCAAGCACATCGCGCGGCAAGACGCCAAAGTCGTCGGCATGATCGGCTCAGGCGGCATGGCGCGCTCCCATGTCGAATCGTTTCTACTGGCGAGAAAGATCAAGAAAATACAGGTCTACAGCCCGACCAAAGCTCATCGCGAACAGTACGCTAGTGAGATCAGCGAACAATACGGCCTGGAGGTCGTGCCCGTCAGCACGCCCAGGGACGCTTATAAAGGCGCGCACATCGTCGCCGGATGCACGGACTCCTCGGTGCCGGTTATTTTCGGCAAATGGCTGGAAGAGGGGACGCACGTAACCTGTGTCGGCGGCAAGCCGGATGAGGAAACGATCCGGCGCATCGACGTTTCACTGCGCCTCGGCAACGCGCCTCATCCATGGGGGCTGCCGGAATTTGCCCTTGCCGATGAATACATCACCTATGCCGCCAGGCCGAACGCGGAGGCCGAATTCCAAATGAAACGAAGCGGCAGGCGCGCGCACGGGATTGTCGCCGAGGACCGCGCGGTTCTATTGGGAGAACTTCTGAGCGGCACAAAAAAGGGCCGCACATCGGATCGACAGATCACTTACTCGGAGCGCGGCAATATTCAGGGCGCGCAGTTTTTTGCGGTGGCCGGAAAAGTCTACGAGCTGGCCAAGACGAAAGGCTTGGGCAGAGAGATTCCCACTGAGTGGTTGCTCCAGGACATCCGCGATTGATAAATCCATCGTGTGGGGTTTGTGTTATCGACAGCATCTTCGAAGAGCACCCCCCGGCACTTATGTTTCTGTCCCACTGGTGTAATGATTTTCAGTGTAGGTGCAGAACATTTCAAACAGGTAAATTCGCCGAACTCGGAGAATCGTGAAGCCGATCGATGATTCATGAACTGTTACGAAATACTGCAAACAATCACCCGGATAAAATAGCGCTTATAGGGGAAACGAGAACTTTAACCTACAGAGAGCTGCTCGATGAATCAGCCCGCGCGGCTGCTCTTTTGAATTCCCTCGGATGTAAACCGGGCGACCGCCTGCTGCTCGGTATTCCGCCCTCGCCTGAGTTTCACCTCTTGTTCTTTGCCGCTGCAGCTCTCGGTTTGTTGATTATTCCAGTACTGCCGTCAGGCAAGATTTCCCAGGCAGTGGTGGATGCGGCGCCGCGGATCGCCGCTGGAAGCGCACCCTTTCTCGCCGTTGTCCGCCAGTACTGCCCTGCACTCGAACACGAGCTCCTCTGGAAAGAAAACGAAGGGCTCGATTTGCCTTTGCATATCGGCCCGTTCATCCGCGACCGGATATTCAGGGATGAAAAGATGTTTGCCGTTTCAAGCTCCGGCACCACTGGCGAACCTTCCTTGTATCTTCGTTCACCGGAGAGTTTGATTCGGCGCGTGGTCGTTCGATCGCAGGCTTATGGCTTTCGCTCCAACGATGTTTTTTTCACCACCCGCCCGTACGTCAGCGGCTCCGCCATCAATAATCATGTAATGGCTCCGGCGCACCTTGGCTGCCCTATCGTGGTGCAGCCTCGGTTCGAGCGGATGAAAGCCGCGGCGGCTATCTCCCGGCACCGCGTCACGGTTCTGTACGCGGTGCCATTCATTTTCGAAGTGTTGGGATCGATCCCGCGCTCGTACCATTTCGATTTTTCTGCGCTGCGGCTTTGCATCTCCGGCAGCGGCGCCATGGCGCCGGCCGTGGCGCAACAATTCGAGAAACGCTTCGGCAAATCAATAAACCTGCGTTACTCGGGCAGTCACTTTCATCCCGCGTTCACTTTCAATGTGAACGGCCCGCCCCCGTGTGTCGGCCGTGTCGACGGCATGTTTCCCGTCGTTATTCTCGACGATGGGTCTCGCGCTCTCGGACCGGCGCAGATAGGCGAGGTCGCATTCGATATCGAGAGAGCTCCGGCAGATTACCGCGAGCTTTTGCAAAGCAATCCTTGCAGTCGCGGAAGATATCTCTATACGGGCGATCTGGGCCGCATGGACGAGGCCGGCAATCTCTACATCGTCGGTCGAAAGAGCCTCTTCATCAAGGTGGCGGGCAATCGGGTGGAGCCTGCGGAAGTGGAGTCGGTCTTGTGTTCGCATCCGGCGGTGAGAGAAGCGGTTGTCTTCCCGCTGAATCGGGGTCAAACCGATGAGACGGTGGCGGCTGCGGTGATCACCCACGAAACACTGTCGTACGAAAATCTCTTCCGATACTGCAAGGAGAAGCTGGATCCGTATAAATGTCCGCGCAAGATCGAGTTCGTCAGCGATTTGCCCCGGAGCGATCATGGCAAGGTGGTGCGCCACCTGGTCGAGGCAACTTTCGGCGCCCGCCGCGAGGAGAGCCGGTGACGATAGAAAGTCGAATGAACGTTTACAAGAAGTTTGCCCGCAGCTCGGGCGGCAGTATGGGGCGACGATAAGCATCGGCGGATTTGATTATCAGCATTCCACAGTTGTATGAGTGGCAAAGAGCGAGGAGCAAGCCTTACGTAGCGAAGCCAATCGGTTTCTACCTCTTACCAACATGGTTCACGATGTTTGATGACCTTGTAAGAGAATCGATTCGTAGGAGGGGGCAAGACTTTGAACTGCACGGTTGAGTGTCTTCACTACTCCAGGTCCGCTCCTCGCTCTCGCGCCTCCTAGTTCATCGGCGATTCGATTACCGGACAAACTTTATGTCGCGAGAAGAAATCATAGACCGGCTGAAAACCCTATTGGTGGGTAGCGCGGGAGTTCCCCAAAGTTTGTTGGCATCCGAGCATCTGACTTTGGTCGGAGAAGACGGCAGCGTCGATTCGGTTGCTGTGCTCCGTTTGGTCATCGGACTGGAAGAGGAGTTCGGCATTGTGATCGACGATACCGACGTCGGCCCGGAGAACTTCCACAACCTGAACAGTCTAACCGATTTTGTCTATTGCAAACTGTCCTGATCCCAGGCGGCTTCCTGGGCGGCGCATTGTCCGGCAATCTTGCCGGCGACAAAGCACTCGGTGATGTTCCCCGCTTCCAAATAGAGATGGCCATAGATCGAGCTGATTTCGCCGGCAACGTACAGGCGCGGAATCGGCTTTTTTAACGGGTCCAGGACCCGCTGTTGGGCGTCATGTTCAGGGCCGCCCTGGGTGTTGTTCACGATCGGCCAGGCTTCCATGACGTAGTACGGCGGCGTCCCAACCGGCATCATAGTTTTTGACGGACGCCGGTGATCCGTGTCTTCGCCGCCGGCGCACAGCGAATTCCAACGCTCGACGGTGGCTCGAAGCACTTTCGGATTGACGTCGATTTGCCCGGCGATCTCTTCCAGACTGTTGCCTTTTTTGATCCAACCCTTGTTGATTTCAGCCAGATTGTCGGCGCTCCACTGCGCCTCATAGCGCTCATCGTTGACGATGGGTATGCCGATCGGTCCGAGCTTTCGCCCTTCCTCGTCGAAAATCAGATAACAGGGGATCCGCGGATAATCCTGGATGTCGGCGTCGTAGAATTCCAAAGCGCGCGTTCCGGTATCTTGCGGCGCCGGCGGGTACTCGTCCATGAAGCGCTTGCCGAAGCGGTCGACGGCGATCCAGATCATTTTGCGGGTTTCATTTCGCGGTCCGGCCCAGACGTGGCGAATCGCAAATGGCAGTTCCGGATATTTGAATCCGTATCCGCCATGGAAGTGCCACATGTGCCACAGCGCGGCGCCGGCTTTCTGCGCCATTTTGATCCCATCGCCGGTGTTGCCGAGATAGACCGGATAAACCGGCTGCGCCTGGAAGTATTGCAGCTTCATGGCGTCGTCGTTTTCATAACCGCCGCAGGCGAGAATGACGCCTTTACGCGCCTTGATGCGGATTTCCCTGCCGTCCGCCTCGGCAGACAGCCCCAAAACCTCGCCGCCATCGCCGGTGATGAGTTGTCTGGCGGGAGTGGACAGCAGCACCTCGATCTTGCGTTCGTTGACGTTGTCGAAGACGACCTTGAAGAGCCGCGCGCCGCCGCGCAGCCCCTTGGCCCAGGGAAAATCGCCATAGGCGGGGAAGTCTTTGAGCTTGATGGAGTCGATATCGTTGGTGCCGGGAAAGGGATAGGTGCCGTGGCCGCGCGTCTCGGTTTGGGTCGGCTCGGTGCCGCTGACTTTCGCCAGGGATTTCAACCAATCGATCATGCCCACCATCTCTTCGGCCATTCTGCGCAGAATGTCGTCCGGGGTGGTGCCGTTGCAGGTGCGCTTCAGATACTGAAAGGCGCCTTCGGCGTTACGGGCAAACGCAACGCCGCCGCCCGACAGAATGGAAATGCCGCCCGGATGGGGCATCTTTTCCAAAAGCAGCACCTTGGCGCCGGCATCGTGTGCCGTAATTGCGGAGATTCCTCCGGCCGCGCCAAAGCCGACCACGATAACATCTACTTCTTTGTCCCATTTAAGTGTCGTACCATTGATTGCCAAGATGAATACTCCTTCGCGATAATGAAGTTCGGACCGTCGATCCGATTGACATCGAAATTATACAGACCGTTCAAAAAGTTACGATGCGCAGCGATCGAGCGCAACGAGCAACCGTGCCTTTCAACGGTCTGTTACAGCCGCTCCTCCAACCAGTCGAGCATGTAGGGTACATTGTGCGCCCAATAATCGTGGCTGCAGTGAATCCGGCCGCCGCCGTCCTCCTCGCCGTAAATCTCGAGCGTCTTGTCCTTGGCGCCGATCTCGGCAAACAGACGCCGGGCGCCGTCCACCGACATCAAGGTGTCTTTGTCGCCGTGGGTTATCAACGTCGGACAGGTGATATTTCCGGCGATGCCGGCCATGGTGAAATCCTTCAAGCGTTCACGCGCTTCTTCGTGGCTGACGCCGCCGAGCAGCCGCTGCACCGTGGGTTGCAGGTGATGGCAAAAGTCGTAGAGGTCGTCGAGGATACTGTAACAGCCGCTCCATCCGACGAGCGCTTTGATGCGCTTGTCGAAGGCGGCGACGCGCGGTGCATAATAGCCGGCCATACTGATGCCGACGAGGGCGATGCGATCGGGATCGACCTCGGGACGGGCCAAAAGGTAGTCCAGACAGGCCTTGCCGGGGACTTCGTAATCGGCTCGGGTGCCGATATTGTTGAGATAGATAGACGAGCCTCGTCCGGGCGTGTCGACCAACAGCACTGCCCAACCACGCTCGGTCATCAGCTTTGCGCCGAAGTAGATCTCTTCGGCATAAGCATCCGCACCGCCCAGGAACAAAACCGCCGGCCATTTGCCGTCCTTGGGCCGGTCGGGATGACAGAAATAACCTTCATACTCCTCTTTTCCGCAACGGACTTGGATGACCTCGATGGCCGGAGTATGCAGCTTGGCGGCGGCGCGAAAGCATTGCTGCGCTTTGCCGAAGCGTTCGGCTTTGCGGTCGTTCTGTTCGTGGGTAAGAAAGACGTCCGACATCCGGTAATACTGGTTCGCATGAAAAAAATAATTTTGCGCGGTTATTTTTCTTCCGGCGCTGAGAGCTTCTCCGGCGCGGGCTTCGGTTGCCTGGGCCAGCTCCAGCCATGCGTCTTCCCAGCCCTGCTTATCGCCGCTGTCGATTTTGCGGCAGGTGCGGGCAATGTCGAAGAGATCGCCGCCGCCTTGCTGCGCTTGCGCCACCAGTCTCAGGGTCTGTCCGCCGAAGGGTTCCGTCGGGAATAAAAAATCGAACATAGGCACTCCTTGATTTCATTGCCGCGCCTGCGAGCGCGGCACCGCACTGGGAATTAGAACCTATGCGTATGCCAAAAAAAGATTCGAGACAACCCTTCATGATCGCATGGTTGCCGCGCGGCGAGCCAGAAGAGTGCGGTGCGCCGCCAAAAATAAACTTGACAGCTATTTCGGACGTTGCTAGCGTCTTCGCAGACAACTTCCCTCAACTTTGCAATGTCAACGTGGCCGGAGGCTTCAAAGCGAAGATCACAAGCGTGGTATTCAAGAGGGCAACAATCGCAGCAAGCCAGTCGCTCTTGTTTCTAGGCGCAAGAGGGATCTGGCTTTTTTATTTTGCAGG
>CAYZXN010000194.1:0-4799 GCA_964482425.1 uncultured Syntrophobacteraceae bacterium
TGGCTATTCGATCGCTTCATGATCGAATTTCTGAGCAAGTACGGTCTGTTCCCTGGTGCATCCAAGCCGAGTAGGGCGATCATCTGAATGGCGCGACTAGCCGGTGAATCGTCACTTGTTCGGTCGGTGTCGCGGTGCCGATGGAGATTTTGAAAGCGCCTGCTTTTGCACGGGATGATCGTTGAATTTTTTACGGCTTGAACGGTTTACCGGCTTCGTCACCGAATGGGTCGTTCTCTGGGTGTTGCTGGCAGTGGCGGCGGCACTGATCTGGCCGGCTGCGTTCACATGGTTTCAGCCTCTCATCGTGCCCGGGCTGGGTTTGATCATGTTCGGTATGGGCACCGCTTTGACCCCGGCCGACTTCAAACGTGTGGCCGAACAGCCGCATGCCGTCGCTGTCGGGATGGCGGCGCAATTTGCGATCATGCCTCTGCTAGCCGCTGCCCTCGGTAAAATTCTTGACCTGCCGCCAGCCCTCGCGGCGGGATTGATCCTGGTGGGCTCCTGTCCTGGCGGCACCGCGTCGAACGTCATGACCTATCTCGCCAAAGGGGATGTTGCCTTATCGGTGACGATGACGTTTTTTTCGACGCTTGCTTCGGTGATGGCGACACCCTATCTGATGTTATGGCTTGCCGGCGAGTATGTGCCCGTGCATCCGCCGGATCTCTTGCTATCGATACTCACAATAGTCATCGTTCCGGTGCTCGCCGGGCTGATCGTGCGGCAAATTGCGGGTGCCGGAGCACGCAAATTGGATGGCCTACTGCCAGTCCTATCGGTGACTTTCATCGTTCTGATTGTTGCTTGCATCGTGGCATTGTCCAGGGATCGGCTGATAGAAACCGGCCTGCTCGTCTTTGCAACCGTTGTTACGCATAATGGCTCGGGCTTGCTCTTGGGATATGGCATGGCAAAGCTAACCGGCTTGGACGCAGTGCGCTGCCGGACGATCGCCATCGAGGTCGGCATACAAAACTCTGGTTTGGGCGTCGCGCTGGCGCAAAAGCATTTTGCCGAAATACTGGTGGCTGTGCCATCGGCGATCTTCAGCGTCATGCAAAATATCACCGGCCCCGCCCTAGCCAACTATTGGTCGCATAAGCCATCGGTTCCAAGACGGCAGTAACCGCCCGGCCGAGAGTCATGGGTCTCCGATAGGCTTGTGCTGCCTGGAATAACCGAGTCACCAACGTCCGGTATCTAAGCAAAGAAGGCCTTGCCTGTCCGAATCAACATGAATGGCAGTGTTTGCATTCGTTCTCTTAAAGCAATCATAGTGTGCTGAGGAAGGCCAAGATGCACCAGAAGCGAAACCGATTACGGAAGGCAATGATGCTCAATTCAAGTGCTCGCGGCAATAGCCTCGATGATGGAGATCCAACTTGTTGAAGGCGCCAGAGTCCAAGACGTTCGTATACGTCCGAGATGCTGCGAGGTTGCAGAGTCTGATCGAGCGGCTCGGTAGGGCCGGAAGGGTCGCTGTGGACACCGAGGCCGATAGTTTGCACAACTATTTCGAGAAGGTTTGTTTGATTCAGCTCTCGTGCGCCGGCGAGCACTATATTGTCGACCCGCTTTCCGGATTGGACTTGACCGGCTTCATGAAAGCTCTGGCCGACAAACCCTTGATTCTGCACGGTGCCGATTATGACCTGCGCATGTTGCGAGTCTCGATGGGCTTCAGACCTCGCGGTGAAGTTTTCGACACCATGATTGCAGCGCAATTGCTCGGCCTCGAACAGATCGGACTGGCAGCGCTTGTGGAGCGGTTCTTTGGCTGTACGATTGGAAAAGAAGGGCAGAAATCGGACTGGTCGCGCCGTCCGCTCAGCGACAAGCAACTGCATTATGCGGTCAATGACACGCGCTTTCTTGAGCAGCTAGCCGGGCGCCTTCATGGGGAGCTGAGCGCGCGGGGGCGCATCGGCTGGCACTCGGAAAGTTGCCGCGCAATGGTGCAGTCCAGTGGGCGTGATAGTTCACGCGATCCTGAGGAAGCCTGGCGCATCAAGGGAGCAGGGCGGCTGACGCGGCGTCAACTCGCCTATCTGCGCGAGCTATGGCGCTGGCGCGACCAACACGCCCGGCGCGCCAACCTGCCGCCTTTCAAAGTGCTTGGCAATGAACAGATTCTTGATCTCCTCCGGTGGGCAGACTCTCACACTGGGGTTGCACTGCAGCATGGACCTAGACTGCCGCGTAACATTGTCGGCGCGCGGCTGAGCAGCCTCGAGGAGGCGATTGCGCGGGCGGCCGAAACTCCCCCGGCACAATGGCCGGAACTTAGAAAACTCGATCGTGACTATGCGCCGCATAACGACTGCAAAGAGCAAATCGACGCATTGCGTAGCGCTTGCGCGCGAATCGCAGCCGAACTTGAGATTGCCCCGTCGACTTTGGCGCCTCGAGCCGCTCTCGAGGCGATCGCCCGAAGCGGCGCCGCTAGCATCGATGAAGTCATGAAGCGCGCAGGACTCTTACACTGGCAGGCCGAACTGATCCAGGACGCTGTCAAAGAGGTGCTGCGATCTCCGCGAGACAGCTCTCAAAAGAACAGCGCCTAGCTCCCCAAGCCAATCTTCATTCAGGCGCAATCACTGGCCGCATTCACGCTCTTCTGCGCTGGCGTAGAATTCCCCGCAGAGATTTTTGTCTCTTTTGGAATGGCGCGACAACGGTAGTCCGAAGCAATGGCTTTTCTATCACGGATAATCGTGGCGCAGTCCGGCGTGAGGGCGTTACACGCCCGTTGGCGGATGGCTTTGCATGGACTTCGCGCTCTCTGCGAGGATGGCTCTGCCGCGCTCAGTGAGAGTGATTTGGGAGCTTCCGATTTCAACAAGACCGTCAATAATCGCATCTTCCCAGATCGTGTGGCGTGGACAAGTGCTCTGCCACGCCTCCATTACGTCGCCATAGGTGCGCCGACGGCTTGATACCCAAATAAGAAATTCCAGCATCAGGTGCTTTACCGGTTCGACCATTTGTTCAGCCTCCGCTAGAACGATTTGCAACGGCTGCGAGAAGTCGCAATTGAAGTAATTTTGGTCCGTCTGCTCCGAGTTGTCAACGCAAGAACCATGATCATTGCTTGCACAGCGGATGACATGCAGGCATGAAAAACAAGTCCCCGGCCTTAAGCGAAATCTTACGAAACCAGGATCTTGGGATGTGAAGAAGGCGCTTCAGTGGAAGCCTTCGGGATCGAAGTATACAATATGCATTTCGCCACAGGGCGGCTGCTTCGATGCGGATCGGCAGGTGAGATTGGGTCAATGTGATGCCGATCGCCTCTGATTGTGGCGGTCCGGCTATCGGAACGCGTGGGTGATGACAAACAGATTATGACCAGTCCTTTGATTTCATTTTTCTCGAATCGAGGTTCGCGCCGGGTCGTGGAGACGATCATCCCGGAGCGTACGTTGACGGATGTCGTTCTTCCACCTCAAACCCGGGAAAAGTTGGAGCATGCTCTGGCTCAGGTTCGCAATCAAAGCCTCATCTTCGGCCGATGGGGTCTCGGTGACCGGCATGCGCTGGGACGCGGATTGGCGTTTAACTTCGCGGGTCCGCCCGGAACCGGCAAGACGATTTGTGCCGAAGCCATTGCCCATGCGCTCGGCATGAAGCTTCTCGTCGTCGATTATGCCGAAGCAGAGTCGATGTGGTTTGGCCAGACTCCCAAAAATATCGCAGCGGCATTTCGCTTCGCCATGGAGCAAAACGCGGTGCTGTTCTTCGATGAAGCCGATGCCATTGCGACGCGCCGCTCGGCTGGAGCTATCTTGCCGCATGATCGTGAAAGCAATGTGACCATCAACGTTCTACTACGGGAGCTGGAGGCGTTTAACGGAATCGTGATCTTTGCGACCAATTTAGCGGCAAACTTCGACCCGGCATTTGAGCGCCGCATCCGAAACCATGTGCTCTTTGGTATGCCGGGGGTGCAGGAGCGGGAGCGGATCTGGCAGCTGCAGATTCACCCGGAAAAGACGCCGCTGGCGCCCGATGTCGATTTCGCGCGCCTTGCCGAGCGCTTCGCGCTGAGCGGTGGCGATATCAAGAACGCAGTCATCAAAGCGGCAGCTGCAGCTGCGGCCGAACCCGGGCCGGATGTCGGCAAGCAACTATGGCAGCGGCATTTCGAACGTGGCGCGGAAGAGGTGCTCGCGGGAAAGGCGGTCATGAAACAGTCGCTCTTCTCGGGCGGAGGTGTTGTGGTGCCCGATACCTTTGCCGAGTGGCGAAAAGGCGAGGCGCGATTGCGGATCGCCATACTCCTGGCATTGGTGCTGGCCGGTCTCGCTTTCATTGTCGCCGTTGCGGCAGTGGCGTTGGTGCTCGTACGTTGAAGAAGGCCAGGCAATGAACAAAATCAATCAATCAAGGCTACCGGTTTCCGTCTCGCAATCATCATCGGCCTAAGTTAGTAGTTCCTGCACTATGCTCTCGAAGCCACGACCAAATGCTATTTACAATCGCCGGATCTTCGGCCTTAGCGTTATCCTGGTTTTGGCTGTTCTTTTTGGCTGTGGTGGGGAACGGTTCGATTCTGTTCGCAACCTTGGTTCCGCCGGAGAAACCATCGTCTGTTTTGGCGACAGCCTTACCGAAGGTGTCGGTGCCGGCTCGGGGGAAGATTATCCGACGGTGCTGTCCCGCGAGCTGATGGTCCCCGTGGTCAATGCCGGCCGCCGTGGCGATACGACCGCGCGGGCATTAGAACGGATCTCGGCGTCGGTCATGGATAAAAATCCCCGGCTGGTCATCGTTCTGTTAGGGGGCAATGATTT
>CAYZXN010000195.1:0-5960 GCA_964482425.1 uncultured Syntrophobacteraceae bacterium
TCGGATTTCCCATCAAGCTGGGCAATGAGATCCTCGGGGTGCTCGAGTTTTTCAGCAATGAAGTTCGACAACCCGACGACGAGTTCCAGGAAATGGTCGAAAACATCGGCGCGCAAATGGGCCAGTTTATCGAACGCCGGCGCGCCGAAACTGCGCTTCGCGACAGTGAGGGCCGGCTGCAGTTGGCTTTGGCGGCCGGCCAGATGGGCGCGTGGGAGTGGGATATCGCGACCAACAAAGTAGCCTGGTCTGCGAGCCTGGAACTGATTCATGGCCTCCAGCCGGGCAGCTTCGGCGGCACCATCGAAGATTTCAAGCGCGACATTCACCCGGACGATTTTCAATCCGTGCTGGCTGACATTCGCAGAACGGTTACAACGCTCGGCGACTATCACACGGTCTACCGCATCTGCCGTCCGGACGGGCAGTTGCGCTGGCTTGAGGCATTTGGCCGGCTCTCTTTGGGCGCCGCCGGCAAGCCCCAGAAACTTGCCGGCGTATGCATGGACATCACAGAAAATAAATCCCGCGAGGATATGCTGCAGCAGCGCACGCGCTCGCTGGAAATTATTAACCGGGTCGGCAACGCATTGTCCGCTGAGTTGGACTTGCCGAAAATTGTGCAGATCGTCACCGATGCCGGCAGGGATATTTCCGGCGCGCAATTCGGTGCTTTTTTTTATAACGTCAAGAACGATTCGGGAGAATCCTTTTCCCTCTACACTCTTTCCGGGGCACCGCGGGAGGCATTCAAGAAATTCCCCATGCCGCGAAATACGGCGCTGTTCGGTCCCACTTTTCGCGGCGAGGGGGCAGTGCGCATCGGCGATGTGCTGAATGACCCGCGCTATGGGAAAAATCCGCCGTATCATGGAATGCCCGAGGGACACCCGCCGGTACGCAGCTATCTCGCAGTTCCGGTTGTCTCTCGATCAGGACAAGTTCTCGGCGGATTATTTTACGGCCATGCGGCGCCCGACATTTTTACCGCAGAGGCCGAAAGCATCATTACGGCCATTGCCGCCCAGGCCGCAGTTGCGTTCGATAACTCGAGGCTTTACCAGGCAGTCGAGCGGCGCGCCGAAGAATTTCAGAAACTCATCGACACGGCGCCCGTTGGTATTGCCGTAGCCACCGATCCGGAATGCAGACACATCTGGGGTAATCCAGAGTTCATGCGCATGCTCAGCGCACGGGTGGAAGAGAATGTGTCCAAGACAGGCAGGAAAGACGGCGACTTGCCGTTTCGATTGTTGCGCGACGGCCGGGAAGTTCCGGGCGAGGACCTGCCCATGCAGCGGGCCGCGCGCGATGGTATCGAAGTACTCGATGAAGAGCTCGAAATCGTCTGGCCTGACGGCACCATCGTCCATGAGCTCGGCCGCGCCACCCCGCTACGTGACGAACAGGGCCGCCTGCGCGGTGCCATCGGCGTTTTTCTGAACATCACCGAGCGCAAGCAGATCTATGCGGCCTTGCAGCAGGCCAGGGATGACTTGGCGAAGGCCAACCAGGGACTCGAGCAAAGAATTCAACAACGCACCGCGGAACTCGAAATGGCCAATGCCGCTCTATCGGCCGAGCGAGAGGAGGAAAAAAGGCTCGAACAGCAACTGCGTCAAGCACAAAAGATGCAGGGCATAGGCACTCTTGCAAGCGGCATCGCTCATGATTTCAACAACATTCTCAACATCATCAAAGGCTACGCTTCGCTGCTACGGGCCCCAAGCCAGGACGATCAAGACACCACCGAAACGTTGCAAGTCATCGACGAGACTATCGACCGTGGAGCGGCCACGGTGCGGCAGTTGCTGGCACTGGCGCGAGAGAGCAAGCTTCAATTCGAACAAGTCGACGTCAGTGAGACACTCATCAAATTAAAGAACCTTCTCGCCGGGACTTTACCGAAGACCATCGACATCACCGTCGATTTGGACACCCATCCGCCGCCGATCATGGCCGATCCGAACCAGCTTCATCAGGTGCTTCTAAATATTTGTCTAAACGCGCGTGATGCGATGCCCCAGGGCGGCACGATCGTCCTGAGTTCAGCTGTGATTGGCGGCGTTGAGCTTCGCAAGACTTTTCACGAAGCGCTGGAGAAGCCGTATGCCTGCATCACTGTCGCAGACACCGGTTTGGGGATGGGTGAGGGCGTCAAGCAGCGCATTTTTGAGCCGTTTTTTACTACGAAAACGCAAGGACAAGGCAGCGGCCTTGGGCTAGCGGTCGTGTACGGCATCGTTACCAATCACGGCGGCTTTATCGACGTTATCAGCGAACCGGAAAGGGGCTCGGTCTTCCGTATTTATTTGCCGCTCGCTGACAGCGCAGATCCACTCGCCAAACCCAAGTTGTCGAGCTGTTTTACGCGCGCCGCCGATGCACCGGGCCGCTTGGTTCTGTTCGTCGATGACGAGAAAAACCAGCTCAGGCTCATGCAAGCGTATCTCGTATCGGTGGGTTATCGAGTCTTGGTGGCGCAAGACGGGCTTGAGGCGGTTGAGACTTTTCTCAAACATAAAGGCGATATTTCAGCGGTGATTCTCGACGTGGGCCTGCCAAAAATGAGCGGCTGGGAAGCTTTTCAACAGATGAGAAACGCGGATCCTTCGCTCAAGCCGATATTGGCTTCGGGCTATATCTCACCCGAGATCGACGCCGCCATGGCGCGCGGCGAGCTAAGCGCAGTCCTGCTGAAACCGTACAAGCTCGAGGACATCATGTCGGCGATTGTATCGGCGTCCGGTGGGTCCAAAATCCCCCAGCATCTTCGCTAGACCCGCAATCCGTCGAGTTTTCTTCTTGCCCGTCGCGCCCGCCTGGAGTAAACAAATTACAGGAGGAACTCTATGGCTGCCGAATTTATCGATTTGTTGAAGCTGCCGGAATTGGAGATCGGTCACAGCAAAAGGGTGCTGTTCACGTCCGATCATTTTCACACCTGGATTCATGGCGACTATCCCGGCACCAAAGGTCCGATGCACAAGCACACCGCCGATCAGCAGTTCTACTGCGTCACCGGCGAATGCACCTTTCATTTTCCCGGCGGATCGTCGAGAAAGCTGACCCCCGGAATGCTTGTCACTATTCCCGCCGGCCAGCTCTACCAGCTCGATAACACCGGTGACGAATACATGATACTGCTGGGCGCTCGCGCCGAGGCCGCGGCTAAGCCACGCTTCAGCGAGCACGACCAGGTGGTCACTACCGGCGACTACGCCATTCAGAACCTGGATAAGATCAAGGCTCCCGAGGAAAAGAAGGCCAGCGCACAGGCAAAGGTGAAACGGTAGTCAGCCGGTCGGAACGATCCACGGGCGGATGGCGTATCACAAGGCCACATCAATGCCGTGATTTTCTCTCCCGCCGCGATGCCGTATGAGCACGATAACCGCAATCCATCGAGGCAGACAGGCGCTCATCGCTGGCCAGGCGCGCAGCGCCCTGGCCTATTTTCATCGCGCCGCCGAACTCGATCCGGACTTCCTCTACTTCAGCACTCTTCCGCAGTCGGCGCGCACCTATGCCGGCCGGGCGCTATACCGATTGGGAGAATTGAGTGAGGCACGGCGCGCCTTCGAGCAGGCTGTGGCGCGTTTCGAAGACGACCAGATGGCGCGCCTTTATCTGGGACTGACCCTGGTACGCGAAGGCGAGGAAAAAAAGGGACTTCGCCAAGCCGTGGCCGGGCTCAACGGCATCCACGATTGGCTCGAACATACCGAAGCTCATCTGCCCCAGGGAATCTTCTGGGATCCGGCCCGGGAAATTCGCTCTGAGATCGAAAACCTTATTAAGCAAACAACCGAAGAATCCATGACATGCAGCGAATTTATACAAGCCGCCGAATGGATCGGCGAACGCATGGAGCGCGAAATCGATTTGGCTCGGCGCGATGAGCAGATCAGCCGGAACAAAGACGGCTAGCGGGTTTGCATTGTCATGACTCAAGCGAGGAACTTCATGAAGCATCAAAGAAAAGCGGCGCTTGGCCGCGAATCGCGCTCCGGCGCGCCAGGGTTTTTGCGCCAGCGTATCTTCTACGCTGTTATCATGATCGCCGCCATAGCCGCGAAAATGCTTTCGGCGGCCGATGCCGGCGCTGCGTTCTCGTCTCACCCGCTGTTATCGGCAACGCAGCGGCAGACGCTGACACTGGCGCAACTATCTCCGCGGGCCGGTCGACCCCTGCGGGTTGCCTATCTCAGTACTTCGGCGACCATGGCGTCAGTGTGGATGGGAAAGGAAAGCGGCGCCTTCGCGAAAGAAGGCCTTGATGTCGAGGTTCTGTCGATGGCATCCAGCGTCGGATTGCCGGCGCTTATCGCCAATGAGATCGATGCGCTGCAGGTCTCGGCGGCGCCCGTGCTCACCGCTTCGCTGCGCGGCCATGATGTGGTTTTTGTGGCTGGATTGCTCAACACCATGATCTGGGACTTTTATGCTCGGCCGGAAATAAAGAGCGTGGAGCAGCTCAAGGGCAAGGTGATCGGCACAGACCGGCCGGCTACGCCGGTCGCCTATGGCACCCTGGTGGCGCTTAAAAAAATGGGCCTCAGCCCCAAGGACGTTCAGCTATTCCCTCTCGGCAGCAGCGCACAGATCGTTGCCGCGCTTCACGGCGGCCAGATCGCCGGAGGTGTAGGTTCGCCGCCGGCCAGCTTTGTACTCGAGCACTCCGGTTTTCGCTCCATGGTCAGCCTGCTGGATGAGCCTTATCAGAACGTCGGCATTGTTGTGCGGCGTAGCCGACTGGATGAGTTGGGCGCGCGCCTGGTGCCGCTGTTGCGGGCGATCCGGGCCGGCATCGACCGCTACTACAGCGACAAAAATTTCGCCGTCAAAGTCATCGGCAAGTATACCAAGGAAAGCGACGCCGACGTGCTCGACAAGACCTATGAGTTCTATCGCCGGGCCGGCTTCAGGCGCGAGCTGATGACGTCCGAGCCGGGAATCCAGGGAATTCTCAATTTCCTGTCCGAAACCATTCCGGAAGCAAAGAAGGCCGCGCCTGCGCAATTCTTCGACGACAGGTTCGTGCGCCAGGTCAATAGCGGAAAGTAAGAACTAAACATGGAGGCGATATGACGAGCCCAGCGAAACTTCCGGTGTTCGACCGATTCATTCAGGATCTGCGTGCCGCATGGGCCGAACTGCCGGACACGGAGTCGCGTATGAAACGAGGCACGGTGTTGCTCGAAGCGCTGGTGCAAGATCCAAGCATGAGGGAAGCTTCGAAGTCGTGGCCGTCGACCGAAGGGCGACAAAACCTGCTTTTCTACGAAGACCCTGATTACAACTTCGCGGTCAATGGCGTAGTCCGCGTTGCCGGCCGCAAAGGCAGCATCCACGATCACGCTCATGCATGGACGGCATACGGTGTTCTGGACGGCACGGAAAGTCTCCAGCGCTTTCAGCGGGTAGACGATGGCAGCAAGGAAGGCTACGCAAAGCTCGAACTTATAAGTGTCACGGAAGGCAAAGCGGGCAAAGTCGATCTCGTCCCGCCCTTCGACATTCATGCCGAACAGGGCGGCCCGACAAGGTCGGCGGCTGTCATCCTACGCTCGGAACGGGTCGCCGGCAGAACCACCCAGGGCAGCTATGACGTGGACAAGCAAACCATCCGGCAGATCGAGGGCCCCACTCAGGTGCCGTACGAGGTCTGCGGCTAATGCGATCGGCCGTGAATAGGGTGAGCCTATCGCTTATCTTCGACTGCCCTTTGCGATAGAAAGCGGCAGGACAGAGTTTTCTGAGGGAGGTATTTTCATCGTTTTTGCGTAACGAAACAACAGCCGGCGAATCGCGATTGAGAACGACCCCTTAGCTAAGAATTCTGACAGCTGCCGGCGCCCGCATAAAGATCCTCCACTGCGTAGCGATCCACGCGATTAATCGCTAGTGTACTCTCGCCAATTGATAGGCCGGACAGGAATATCCTGATAAAAGCGGGC
>CAYZXN010000196.1:0-7183 GCA_964482425.1 uncultured Syntrophobacteraceae bacterium
TTTCGGCGGCATTCAGCACTACCAACCGCCCGGAATCCACGACGACATGCCCGGCGTGCGCCGCGAGAAACCGCGTGACTGGACTCGCTATCCTGAACTCTGCGATTTGATCGCCGGCAAATCTCCGAGCAGAACCAACGACAAACAACTTACCTTCTTTTTGAACAACGTCGGCACCGGCGTTCAATTCGCCGCCATGGGCTACTGCGCTTATAAAGCGGCAAAAGAATCCGGATTGGGCCACGAGATCCCCAGCGAATGGTTCCTCCAGGACATCAAGCCATAACCGGTTGATTCCGCCTACCGTCCCATAAGCT
Source organism: uncultured Syntrophobacteraceae bacterium (assembly GCA_964482425.1). Taxonomy (GTDB): domain Bacteria; phylum Desulfobacterota; class Binatia; order UBA9968; family UBA9968; genus WHTF01. The sequence continues at coordinate 318 of CAYZXN010000196.1, forward strand.
TTTTCAATCGCTCGATGACATCCGGCGGCTGGGACATCACTTCCCTGACCAGCGCGGCCACCTCTTCACCGGACGAGGGATCGATTTCCAACCTCTTCTTTTTGGCATCTTCCAAAAACCCCGGGTCTTTTGCCGTCTTGAGAAACGCGTCACGCAATATTTTCACATGCTCAGGCGGCGTGTTGGGCGGAGCCATATAAGGGCGATGAAACTCGCCGGCAGCCATGAGCGCGGTCGCTAATCGCCGCCCGGATTCAGGCGTTTTGTACTTGTCCATGAGCTGATAGATGCTCGGTACATCCGGCAGTTTTTCATTGCGGTTCTTAGCCCCGTGCACCAGCACTCGAACAAAATTGTTTTTACGCCAGGTGAAGAACGGTTCGCGGGAAAAAATGCCTCCGCGCTGAGCGATCGACACTGCACCTCGTTTCTCTCCACGGCAAGATCGACCTCGCTACCGCCCGGATAACCCGCCATACGGTAAACTTCGCGCCGACCGTTTCTTCCAGAAGCTTGGGCACGAAGTACCCCATATTGCTGGTGCCTGTGGTGCCGCATTTGGGCGGCTCCTTGGCATTACGCATCCTCGATTGTCTTATAAGGCGCGTCCGATCGCATATAAAGCACCTGTGACGACTTCGTTGCATTGCCGAGCCATACGAATTTAGAAAAATCGAACTTGACTTCGGCGCGCCCAATCAACTGCTCGAAGTATAATGTCGGCAGGGTTCCACCGAGCGTTAAACCGTCCGGTTTGGCCACGCTATACAAATAGTTGGCGGCGATCATGTGACCGGCGCCCGGCATGTTCTGAACGATAATGGCGGGATTCCCGGGGATATGCTTTCCCATGTGCTGAGCGAAAGCCCTGGCGTAGAGATCGTAAAGGTCCCCTGCCACCGTGCCAACGACAATGGTCAGCGTCTTGCCTTGGTAGTAAGGCGTTTGGGCTCGGCAGACTTGACGACGCAAATAGGATCGCCGCAAAGAGAGCCGTCGACGAGCTGCGAGCGAGTAGCTTCCAATCGATTGTGCTGCGTTTGCGATTGAGAGTAAGAGCATTCTTTGCAATTTTATAAAAAGCCCGGCGTTGACCGCCTGACCAATTGAATCTTTTGAACATCAGCCGTCTCCTATTGCCGGGTGTCTCAATTACCACGTTTCCGCCCGACCGCCTTGCACCCACCAGTTTTCACGCGCGTTGATTTTCATCTCGTATCCAACGCCTTGCTGTTTGGCCAGTTCATAACACTTCTTGGCCAGAGCGATATCGACAATTCCTTGGCCGCCCTGGTTCTTGAATAGAATGATCTGCTCGTCCCGGGTCCGGCCTGGGGCCTTGCCGGCAAGGACTTCGGCTAACTCGACGACCTTGTCCCAAGTGATCACGCCGTCTTGGATCGGCCAGTAGATGTCGCCTTGCTGGGAATCGACGGCTTGTGCCTTTGATAAGGCGACGATAGCGTCGCACCGTCGCAGTGTGCCGTCATCGATCTCCCGGCGCGGTGCCGAAAGGCTTCCGCTTTTCACGAGCTCGATATTGCTGCCTACCACGGAAATAATGTATTGCCCTTCTTCCAACCAGGCGCCGTCGATCACCGGCACATTGGTGTTCGTCATGCACAGAATTATGTCGACGTTTTTTGCGGCCTGCTCCGGCGAGGCCACCGGCATCACCGGCACTCCGGTCTTAACGCTGATCTTTTTGGCGAACCCTTCCCGATGGGCCCTTGTCGGACTGTAGACTTTCGCGCTCTCGATCTTGCGCAACTCACACAATCCGGCAAATGTCGCCCACGCCTGCTGGCCCGAACCGTAGATTCCGACTCGGCTTGCGTCTTTGCGCGCAAAGAGGTCCAATCCAGCCAGACTGGTCGCCGGCGTTCGCAGGTCGGCCACACCTGTGAAATCCCGCGGACGATGCGCCATGACTCCCAGTAAAGAGCCGCTATCGGTATCGTAGATGAGCGCTAATTCCGTTTGCTCCGGATTAAACGGCGGACGCTTTTGCGTATTACCTGCAATCGCCTTTCGATGTAACGCCACCTGAGCGCCGATAGCCCCATAGCTGGCAGAACCGCCAGCGTAGATATTGAGCACAGTGTCGAAGCTGCCTTCGGCCACCTGGCGATGCAGATTTAGCCGCTTGCGCGGCGCGCAAACACCCGCTGGAGAAAGCATATCGCGCAACGCCCCCTCGGTGATCTGGACGGCCTCCTTCATCGTAATCATCTGGTCGACATCGTCGGAATGAAAGAACAGCGCCATTTTAACCTCCTTGGGAAATCGTCATGGCCGGCCAGCCAGGGTCCTGTCGCGCAGGTGTCGGCGATGAAACGCCTATGCCAACCGGTTTCGAAAGATTTACTGTTTGCCGGCGTGCTGATGCATCAAATCAGCGGGGACAGGGCACAAATCCTAAGATTTGTCTGAAAAATCGGCTTCCCATAGCTTCCTCATTTTCGCCATTTGATCGTCCGTCAAACCGGGCGCGCCGCAACACGCCACCGCCTCATCGATATGGCGGGTGTCGGAGAAACCCACCAGAACCGTCGAAACTTTCTCATTCATCAGGCCGAAGCGGATCGCCGCTTGGGTGAGATCCGTGCCAGCGATGCCCAACGCCCCTTTGATTTTCTCGGCCCGCCGGCAATCGAGCGCATAGTCGGAGCCCGGCGAGAGCGGTTCCGGAGTGCTGCCACCGCCGGCGCCGGGATTCGAAGTGAGCGCTCCGGCTGCGAGAATTCGAATGATAAAAGCTCCCATAGCATTGTCTGCGGCGTGATTCAAAATCAGCTTGTAATCCAGGGCGCTGAATCCCGGCGGCACCGGTTGCCCGGCGCTGGGGTTCAGTAGATTGTAGTAGCACTGAAAGCCGTGAAACTCGCCGCTGTCGACCAGCTCGTGCAGCGCGACAGGGTCCCCGAGGCCACTAAAGCCGAAGAACCCAACCCTGCCTCGATCGCGCATCGTCTTGAAGCCTTCGATAACCCCTCCGGGTCCGAGGACATCCTGCGGCGTCAAGCTCAAACGCTTGCCCGCACCCCGCTCTGAGGTCACCCGCGTATGGAGCTGGATGAAATCGGCTCGGTCTCGCTTGAGACGCTCCAGGCCCGCTTCAACCGCACGGATGGTTGCTGCCTTGATATCGGCCACAGCATCGGCCTCCAGGCGAATTTTGGTCGAAATCACCGGTTCGGCGCCCAATTCATTAAGGATACGCCCCAAATTTTCCTCCGATTTGCCCAAGCCGTAGGCGAAAGCTGTATCGAAAAAGTTGATTCCCAAGTCGAGGGCATGGCGCACCGCCTTCACTTGATCCTGATAACTCGCTTTGACCATGAGAACCGCATTGTTGCCGCAACCAAAGCCGATTTCCGAGACCCGCAATCCGGTATTGCCGATGGTTCGATATTGCATGACTTCACCTCTCCAGTGCGTTAGATCTTCGCCAGCGTCCGTAAGACCGCCTCTGTGTTCGTCAAGTCCGGCAAGCACGCATCGGGACGGCAACCCTCCAGTTCCTCTAACGAATACCTGCCGGTGCCGACAAGCACGCATTTCATATGATTGTGCCGCGCCGCTTCGAGGTCCTTTGGCGTGTCCCCAATAACAATGCAATCCTCTAATGAAGCGGGTTTTCCCATGGCCGCCTCGCACCGTCGCCTGGCAATCGCCGGGAGATCAGCGCGCCGCGGCGAATCACTGCCGTAAGCGCCGCGGCAGACGTAGGAGAATAAACCCGCCGCCTCAAGCTTCACTTGCGCCATGGATTCCAGATTGCCGGTGACCACACTGCAACAAAACAGATTGGCGTCAACCAGTTCTCGAAACAGCTCAGCGGCGCCCGGCAAGGCGCGGAGAGTGGTCTTGCCGCTTCTCACGGCGAGTGAATAACAGTCGCGCAGGTTAACTGAAAAGTCTTGCCATTTGTCATCGATATTCTCGACCGCAATACCGGCTTTGCTGAAGATTTCAGTGACAATCAATGGATCGGTATTGCCATCGGGAACGACTGAGCGAATATCTCCGGGAACACCGAAGGTTTTCAAAATAGCCTCATTGAACGGAACATGGCCGTTGTGACTTCGCGTAAGCGTCCCGTCGATATCGAAGAGTAAAAGCCGTTGCATGGGAATTTGATAGTCGCACAGTCCACGTGTTTCTGGCAACTTCCTGGACCCTTAAACCGTTGACAAGGCGCCGCTTCTACGATAAAAATTTTTTGGTGCGTTTTGCGCGACTGGCGTCAACGTGGAAACGACCACGAGGAAGTGCAAAGCATTAAGACGGCCGAACGCCTGGGTCTCTTAACGGAAGAGGTTCAGGTTTTTTTTTGGCTATGCGCCGTCGGGACTGCATTGACGCTACTTTCACACCTTATCCCCCCGCGGTGTCACTTGTTAAGCTGGCCAAACAAAGCCGGGAATTGAAGGATCGTCATGATTAAGCACTATTTGCTCTCACCGGGTCCCACGCCCATTCCGAATGAAGTGGCCTTGGCGATGTCGGAAACAATGATCCACCACCGAACGCCGCAGTTTAATAAAGTGTTCGAGGAGGCCCGCACCGGACTCAAGAAACTCTTCGGCACAAGCAATGACGTGTTGATGCTGGCCTCCTCCGGCACCGGCGCCATGGAGGCGGCGGTTGCAAATCTATTTTCTCCGCGCGACAAAGTTCTCGTCGTTAACGGCGGCAAGTTCGGCGAACGCTGGCTCAACATCGCAAATGCCTTCGGCCTGGACCCCGTTGAAATGAAGGTCGAATGGGGTCAAGCGGTCAAGGTCGAAGAGGTCGCAAAACAGATCAAAGCTCATGCCGATCTTAAGGCCGTAATGATCCAGGCAAGCGAGACCTCCACGACGGTGTTTCATCCGGTCAGAGAAATCGCCAAGCTGACAAAGAACGGACCGTTGTTTCTGGTCGATGGCGTCACCGCGGTGGGCGTGGTCCCTATACCCGTGGACGAATGGGACATCGACGTCCTGGTCACCGGTTCGCAGAAGGCGATGATGTTGCCGCCGGGACTCGGCTTCATCTCCTTGAGCGAGCGCGCCTGGAAAAAAACCAAAGAAGCCAGGTTGCCGCGCTTTTATTTCGACCTCAATCTCGAGCGCAAAAATCAGCAAAAAGGCTCGGGCGCTTTTACGCCGGCAGTGTCCTTGATCTTCGGTGTTCGCGCATCGCTCAACATGATGCAGCGGGAAGGCTTCGATAGAGTTTATGCGCGTCACGCCCGCATGTCGCGCGCTACGCGAGCCGCGGCCACCGCCTTGGGATTGAAATTGCTCGCGCCGGATAGCCCCAGCCCGGCGGCCACAGGCATTTACCTGCCCGATGGCATTGATGCCGACCGGGTACTCGACTATTTACGGGATCACATGAACATTACCCTTGCCGAGGGGCAGGATCAGTTGAAAGGAAAAGTGATTCGCATCGCTCATGTTGGTTACATGGGCGCCTTCGACGTGATCACAGCGATCGCGGCGCTGGAAATGGCGCTGCGCAAATTCGGTGTCGAGCTGCCCTTCGGCAAAGGCGTGGCGGCCGCCCAAGAGGTTCTCATGGAGGCGCTGGCGTAACAAGATGAAGATTCTCGTAAGCGATGCTCTGGCGCCTCAGGGCCTGCAGGTTTTCGAGCGTGCGCCGGGCTTCGAAGTCGATGTCCGGATCGGACTCAAGCCCGATGAACTGAAGAAGATCTGTGCAGATTATGACGGTTGGGTCATCCGCAGCGGCACTCGGATCACCGCCGAGTTGATCGAAGCGGCCAGGAATTTAAAAGTCATCGGCAGGGCTGGCGTTGGTTTTGAGAATATCGATGTCGATGCGGCGACCCAGAGAGGCATCGTCGTCATGAATACGCCCGGCGGTAACAACGTCACCACCGGCGAACATACGATTTCGTTGATGATGGCATTGGCTCGTCACATTCCGCAGGCCGTGGCTTCCTTGAAAAGCGGCAAATGGGAGCGCAATAGATTCATCGGCGTTGAGCTGTGCAACAAAACCCTGGGCGTCATCGGCCTGGGCAATGTCGGCCGCATCGTCGCGGAACGCGCCGCCGGCCTGAGAATGAAAGTCACGGGTTTCGATCCCTTCATTCCAGCCGAGAACATTGCGCGGATGGGCGTTGAACCGGCGAGCCTTGACGAGATCTTCACCAGAGCCGACTTCATCACCGTCCACGTGCCGCTCACGCCCGAAACCCAGGGGCTCATTAATCACGAGGCTTTTGCCAGGATGAAGCCCGGCATGCGGATTATTAACTGCGCGCGCGGCGGCATCGTCGACGAAAACGACCTGGTTGACGCCATCAAAAACGGCAAAGTTGCTGGCGCGGCGCTGGACGTCTATGTCGACGAGCCCCCCGGAGCCGACCATCCTCTGGTCAAAATGGATCAGGTGATCACCACACCGCACCTCGGTGCCTCCACGGACGAAGCCCAGCTCAATGTCGCCATCGCCGTGGCCGAACAGATGGTGGACTTTCTGGCCAAAGGTCTCGTCAGATATGCCGTCAACGTTCCTTCGGTCAGTCCGGAGCTCCTGGACATCCTTCGTCCGTATCTGGTCCTGGCCGAAAAGCTAGGCAGCTTGCAGGTTCAGATGGCTAATGTCCTGCCGCAAGAAGTTCATGTCGAATACCGCGGCGAAGTGACGCAATACAACGTCGCGCCGCTCACTCTGGCCGTGCTCAAGGGGATACTGACACCGGTCATGGAGTCCAGTGTCAACTACGTCAACGCACCCATCATAGCAAAGGAGCGCGGCATTCAAGTGGTCGAATCCAAAAGCAGCAAGGCCGGCGATTTTTCCAGCTCCATTATCGTCAAGATCATCCTGAGTGACCGGGAAGTGGA
>CAYZXN010000197.1:0-4627 GCA_964482425.1 uncultured Syntrophobacteraceae bacterium
GGCCAGAAATCCGAGAGCATCGGGAAACCGATGCCGCCCATCCTTTCGGCAAAAACCTTATGCGAGAATACGGAATCGACACTGATGCTCAGGACCTGAGCGTTGCGTGCTTCGAATTCTTTCCGGTCTTTTTCGAAGCCGCTTAGTTCACGCTCTCAGCCGCCGGTAAAATCAAGCGGGTAAAAAGCCAGCACCACGTTCTTGTTACCGCGATAATCTTTCAGCGAGACATTTTGCTCGCGCGAAACCGGCAAAGTGAATTCCGGGGCGGTTTCCCCGACATTGGGCATCGCCATCTCTACCTCCTTGTATAACTTAAAAGTAAAACTGCCGGTTCTATTATCAGCTCTCCTCTTTCGTGTAAAGTCGAATGTAATCCTTGAGGGCATCCCGGGTGCTGTCAAAGGCCAGCTCGCCCCAAGGAATGGCGCGCGGCAAAAAGGTCGCCGCATCGACCGACTCCTCTCCGGCCGCCAAGTCGCCGCCAACAACCTGCGCTGCATACACGATGATCACGTTGGGCGAACGCGGATATGAATAGACGTTTAGCAGATCGCCAAGAGCGACCTCGAGCTGCGATTCCTCGAGCGTCTCGCGCAGGGCTGCCTGAACGACGCTTTCGCCGCGATCCACATAACCGCCGGGAAACACCCACTTTCCAAGGGCCGGCTCGATGCCCCGCTTGAGCAGCACTACACCGCCGTTCAAAGTGAAGATCGTGCCGACGACCACCTTGGGATCCTGATAGAAAATAAACGAGCAGGCCGCGCACACCAGTCGGCTCGGCTCGGTCGATTTCACCACCCGCTTCTCCAACGCTCCACCGCACCTGGGACAGAATCGATACTCTACGTGGCCATGAGCGTGATGCTGATGATGGATTGATGTCATGAATTCTATTTAACCGATATTTGCTTGAAACAAAAGGAAAATGTCTGTAATCGTAACAGATGCTTCGCGCCATTATCTTCGACTTTAACGGTATCATCGTGGACGACGAACCCATCCATTTTGAATTATTCCAGCAAGTGCTCAAAGAAGAAGAGATTCGCCTGACGGAAGAAGATTACTACTCGCGCTACCTGGGTTTTGATGACCGCGGTGCCTTCACGGCAGCCTACCGCGAGCACCGCCGGCCTCTGGACGATCATCACCTCGCTCGACTGATCGAACGCAAGGCCATTTACTACCAGGACGCCATAAAGACGCGCATGCGCGTGTTTCCCGGCGTCAAAACCGTGATCCCTGCTCTGGCGGAACGAGTGCCTTTGGCGATTGCATCGGGCGCCTTGAGACATGAGATCCGGGAGATTCTGTCGAGCATCGGCCTGGTTGAACGATTTCGCACCATTGTCAGCGCGGAGGATGTCAGGCGAGGCAAGCCGGATCCGGAGATTTTCTTGAAAGCGCTCGCCAACCTCAATACGGCGCTGGCCGGCAATTCACCGATCAGCGCTTCCGATTGTTTGGTCATCGAGGATTCCAAGGAAGGCATCCGGGGCGCCCGTAGCGCCGGTATGAAATGCCTGGCGGTCACCAATTCCCATCCGGCGGATCTGCTCAACGGGGCCGACGCCGTCGTCGAAAGCTTGGAGCCGCTCACTCTGAAGGCGCTCGAAGCACTGTGGTCATAACCCCTACGTTCGATATGGACTGTGCTGCGGCCGCAGCGTAATCTCGACCGGACAACAGGTATCGGGAGAGGTTAGAATATAGTGAACGGTTTGCGCCACGTCGTCGGCTTGAATCATCTTGCTCCGCTCCAGCCGGCGATTGGGCGGAATCAGCGGTGTATCGACAAACCCGGGTAAAATCACAGCGACCTTGATATCGTATTCGCGCACCTCTTCGTAGAGCGACTGGGTAAATCCAATCAGACCGAACTTGGATGCCGAGTAGGCGGCGCCATTGGCCTCGCCTGCTTTACCTGAAACAGAGCCGATATTGATGACTGCTCCTTGCCTCTTTTCTAACATGGCGGGAAGCAACGATCTGGCCAGCATCATGGGCGCCCGAAGGTTGAGCCGCAAGGTTTGATCCCAGTCCGCGAGATCGGCTTTGACAACCGGCGCGCGCTTTCCCCAACCGGCATTATTGATCAGGATTTCGGCGGCTCCCCATGGTGTGCGACTTTCTTTGACGAGGCAGTCGATTTCCTCGTCTCGCGTCAGATCGGCGGGCATACAACGCGCGTCGCCGCCTCGAAGGTGAATTTCCTTTTGAACTTCCTCGAGCTGAGCTGCAGTGCGGGCCGTGAGAATCAAGCGGCAGCCGGATTGGGCGAGAAGCAAAGAGACCGCCCTGCCGATGCCCCGGCCGGCGCCGGTCACGAGCGCGATTTTTCCTTTTAGGCTGTTCACGCCAACGCCGGGGTCAATGCACCGTTGAGGGATCGCTATGAGGCGCCGCCGGCGCCACCGACGAGCCGTGATGATGGATCATGCGCCAACCATCAGCATGTTTGACAAAAATATTGGTCGCCAGAACCGTCACCGACACGTTTTGACCCTCGACTGTACTGGTGAGATTTTCGTAAAGAGTCACCCATGCGACCGCGCCGCTCAGCTCGATGGAAACTTCGGTCAACATGAAACGGATCGCGGGTGTATTTTCGAAAATCCGCCGCCAGCTCTCCATGACCGGCGCCCACCCTCTGATGACCCGCCAGCCAGGATGGCCGCATTGAATTTCGCGTTCTTTGGACCAGATCCTCTCCATCTCCTTGATGTCGAGGCTCTCGAAGGCGCGGTAAAAACTATCGTTCGCCCGGGCAACTTCCGATTTATCGTCGGGCATAAGCTAGTGGGACGGTTTAGGAGTCATAAAGACAAGAACCATCAATCGCTGTTGACTGCGGTTGCTCACGCCATGATTCTTCCCGGAAGCAGCCAAAGCCATTTCACCGGGACCCAATGCCTTTTCATCGTCGCCAACCTGGAACACTCCCTCCCCCTCGACCACGTAGTAAACTTTATCTTGACCGTCATGAGTGTGCGGCGCCTGCGACTGTCCCGGCTCGAAACAGTAGAGATCGCAAACAAAACGATCGGTCCCGAACAGCATGTTTTTTTTCATTTTGTCTGCGGCAAACTGCTTTGCCTCGTTGAGATTTTTGAACATACGGCATCTCCCAAGCGCGATTCGATAATTTAGCCGGATACTACCATAGGGGTTAACACATGCAAAACCGGGTGGAATTTGCTATCGCTTAGCGATGGATTCAGTGCTCATCCGCTATCACGAAATCGCGCTCAAGAAGGGCAACCGTCGTTATTTCGTCGAGCTGCTCAGGCGAAATCTGCTCGCCGCGGTCAAGGATCTCGGCATCAAGGAGATCCGCAACTTGCCTGCCCGCCTGCTCATGACGTTCAAGTCAGACTACGATCCGGAAACCGTGATCGCGCGCATCAAACCGGTGTTCGGCGTGGCTAATTTCTCGCTGGTCGAGCGAGCCGAGAAGGACGTCGAGGCTCTTCGCAGCCGCATCCTGCAAGCACTCGAAGGCAAGGTCTTTTCCTCCTTTCGCATCGAGACCCAACGCGGCGACAAAGAGTTTCCATTGATCTCGCCGGAAATCAACCGGCGGCTGGGCGGCGCGGTCAAAGAGTTTTCCGGCGCTCGCGTGGATCTCGGCAATCCTGAATTTACGGTCGTAGTGGAGATTCTGCCGCGCGACGCATTCTTCGGGTTCGACAAAATCGCCGGGGCGGGCGGCTTGCCGGTGGGCGTCAGTGGCCGGGCGGTGGCGCTGATTTCGGGAGGCATCGATTCACCGGTGGCGGCATACCGAATGATGCAACGCGGCTGTCGTTTGATCTTCGTCCATTTTCACAGCGCGCCCTATCTCGACAAAACTTCGCAGGAGAAAGCGCGCCAACTTGTAAGTGAGTTGACGCGACGGCAGTTTCACTCCCGGCTCTATTTGATTCCCTTTGGCGAAATTCAGCGCCAGATCGTCGCCGCCGTCGCCAGACCGCTCCGGGTGGTACTGTATCGCCGCATGATGCTGCGTATCGCCGAGCAGGTGGCGCGCCGGGAGAAGGCAAAAGCCCTCGTCACCGGCGAAAGTCTCGCTCAGGTGGCGTCGCAAACATTGGACAACATGGCGGTCATCGAACAGGCGGCACGGCTGCCGATTCTACGACCCCTTGTGGGCATGGATAAACAGGAAATCATCGACCAGGCTCGCCGCATCGGAACTTACGACATCTCATCCATTCCGGACCAGGACTGCTGCCAGCTCTTCGTGCCAAAGCATCCGGCGACCAAAGCGCAGCCGCGCGACATCGAAGAAGACGAGAGCAGAATCGACATAGAGGAGCTCGTTCGCTTTGGCACAACCCACGCCACCGAAGAAGAGTTTTACTTCCCATCCGAGACGACTCGAACGTCTTGAACAAAGGGCCTTGGCTGTCAATCAGTGAGATTCCCCGACCCTCGAAGCATCGGCATTCACCCTAATCCGCATTGTTTCGAAGTCGCTCGGACGATGAGCCCTACAGCCGTGGGCAATGGGACACTGCCTTGAAGGCCACCCCGCAATCCCCTGAGGGTGACGTTTCGTGCGTCGGGCCTTAACGCAACCTGTGCGCTCAAGTGCCCACGGCTTCCGGTCTCACCGTCGTTG
>CAYZXN010000198.1:0-18331 GCA_964482425.1 uncultured Syntrophobacteraceae bacterium
GGCACCCACGATATGGAAAAGGGAATGTGCAGCACATCTTTCTATAAAAAATGGGGCGCGCAGATCTTTAAAATCTACGGCGGAGTTTGGAAGAGACTCGGCCGCAAGAGCGGGGCGGCACCGAAGCATGGCTGCTGGGAGAATCTCGCGAGGGCACTGCAACCTCACGGTATTGCCAAGGAAGATATTCCCAGCCCGCTCAATGTTTTTCAAACCATGGTCATCAATGCCAAAACCGGAAGCATGCGCTACGCCATGACCCGTCCAAAGCCTGGCGGAGACATGATGGACCTGCGCGCCGAGATGGACTGCCTGGTCGGTATCAGCGCTTGCCCCGAAGGTGGACGGGGCAAGGACCTGCGGGTGATGATCTACAGGAATTAGCCCGAACCCAGCGGTGCGAGGGTTCAGCACTATAAAAGGGAGTCTCACTGCGTCCGGTGGGTTTCGATTGCAGACGATCGATGTAAAGCTATAAATCCTCCGGTTTCGGTAGCTCGCTTGCACGTCGATTACGTCCTCGTCCCAAGAGTTCTTCTCCCACGCCACCACGTCAGACCTCAAGGGAATTGTAAGCGCCCCGTATGCCCTGGTGGCATGGCTTTCTGCACGGCTCGACGCCGCGGGTCGGCAGGCCGTCGGCATGAACTCCCCGCTATCCTATAACCTGTTTCATCGTTTATACTGTACATAAGCAACGGCTTTCCGGTCGGTCCGTGACGGAAGGCCGTTGGCTGAATTCAAGAATGAAACGGCACGGGAGCCAGATGGAAAAAGTGGAAAAGAAACCTTTAATGGACCTTGGTTCGCAGCTTGACGAGTGGCTACGCGCGCAGAACGACTACATCAACGAAGATCAGTTCGCGGGGATCCTGCGCACTTTGCTCAAGCTGGCGCAGGACGACGCCGAACGTGGGGATCTGAAAATTCTAAACCGCACGTTGCAGGAGCTGCGCCACGCCTTTAGAATCTTCGCGCCTTACCGGCATATGCGCAAAGTCAGCATCTTCGGCTCGACGCGGGTACTCGAAAGCGATCCGTATTATCATCTCGCGCGCCGCGTCGGGGAAGAACTGGCCAAAGCAAATTTCATGGTGATCACCGGCGCCGGCCCTGGCATCATGCAAGCGGGACACGAGGGAGCCGGACGAGAGAAGAGCTTCGGCGTCAACATCCGGTTGCCGTCGGTACAGGATGCTAATCCGTTTATCCGCAACGACCCGAAACTCATGAACTTTCACTTCTTCTTCACACGCAAACTTATGTTCGTCAAGGAAGCCGACGCCGTGGTGATATTCCCCGGCGGCTTCGGTACCCATGACGAGCTTTTGGAGTCGATCACCCTGGCGCAGACCGGCAAGACTCATCTCGTGCCGATCATCTTAATGGATGTGGCGGATGGCACCTACTGGGCGCGCTGGCAGGAGTTTCTTCGCGACGACGTGATGAGCCGCGGTTATATATCGGAAAGGGAGATGACTTTCTTTAGAATCCACACGAAAGCGGAGGAGGCGGTCAAGGAAATTAAGCATTTTTACCGCAACTTTCACTCCTACCGATTCGTTAAGCACGACCTGGTTATTCGTCTGCAGCATCCGCCTTCACCTGGTTTGATCGACCGGCTTAACCGCGACTTCGCGGATATCGTAAGCGGTGGCCCAGTCCGGCAAACCGACCCCCTTCCCGTCGAGGCCAACGACGCCGGCACGCTGCATCTGCACCGCCTCCTGATGCGCTTCAATCGCGAAGACTACGCCCGGCTACGCCAGATGATCGACGTAATCAACGCCAACGAATTACCAGATTGAAATTGTGATTCACAGCTCCTCTGGCTCAACCGACCGCTAGATCCTTGTGCCGATTTAACTGTCGAAATCACGTCCACTCGAAACCAAGCGCAAGCTTTGCTACGGTGCACAGCCATGAAAATCTACAAAGCTCTGACCATTGCCGGTTCGGATTCCGGCGCCGGCGCCGGAATCCAGGCCGATCTCAAGACGTTTGCGGCGCTGGGTGTTTATGGAACATCGGCGATTACGGCAATCACGGCGCAAAACACCGTGGGTGTTACAGAAATACTCGAGCTCGCGCCGCACATTGTCGCCGCCCAGATCGATGCGGTGATCGATGATATCGGCGCGCAGGCCGTCAAAACCGGTATGTTGGCCACTGCACCGATCATCGAGACGGTGGCCGAAAAAATCCGGGAGCACGGGATGGTCAATATTGTGGTCGATCCGGTGATGGTGGCGACTTCGGGAGATCTGCTGATCAAGAAAAACGCCGTCGATGCGTTGCGCACGCGTCTCATCCCGCTGGCCACCTTGGTCACTCCGAATGTGGCCGAAGCAAACGCTTTGACGGGCTTCACGATTACGAATGCCAGAGACATCCGCCGGGCGGCGCAGCGAATCGTCGACATGGGTGCTCAGAGCGTGATGATCAAGGGCGGCCACCGGCGCGGCCCGGCCATCGATTTGTTTTTCGACGGCAAAAAATTTCGCCAGCTGCGCACCCAGCGCATCCGCACCATTCATACCCACGGCACCGGCTGCACATTGTCCGCCGCCATCGCAGCTTTTCTAGCCAGGGGCGAAAAGCTCGAGAGCGCGGTAATGCATGCCAAGACCTACATCACGGCCGCTATCCGCAAAGGCTTCGCCGTAGGCAGCGGCCACGGTCCGGTGCATCATTTCTTCCGCTACTGGGGCAAATAGGATCACGCAAAATTCCTCAGCAGCGATGTTCAGCGACCGGCAATAGCTCACTTTATTTAAGTGCCGAACCGGGTTTATCAAAGCACGTCGCGGCTTCGGGAGCCGCACGGGAAAAACTATTTGCCGGCGGAATTCATTTCGGCAATGATCGCTCGGGCTGCGACCATCGGGTCCCTGGCCTCGACTATGGGACGGCCGATGACGATGTAATCGACGCCGGCTTTGATCGCGGCAGCCGGTGTCATGACGCGCTGCTGATCGTTGCGTTGACTGTCGCGCGGACGAATCCCGGGAGTCACGATAACGAAGCGGCGGCCGCAGCTCTCGCGAATGTCGGCCACTTCATGCGGCGAAGCGACAACGCCGTCCATACCCGCTTCTTTGGTCAAAAGCGCCAGGCGCACCACCTGGGCGGCCACTCGCTCATCAACGCCGACGCGCTTCAAGTCGTCCTGATTCAAGCTGGTCAATACCGTGACCGCCAGCATGATCGGGGCGCGGCGTTTTTCCTGACGGCATACGCGCCGCACCTCCTTGACCGTGGTGCGCATCATTTTAAGGCTACCGGAGGCATGCACGTTTAACATTTTGACGCCCATGCGGGTAGCCTCGACGGCCGCTTTGGCAACCGTGTTGGGAATGTCGTGGAACTTGAGATCGAGGAAAATTTCGCCGCCGAGTTCTTGGATCAAACGAACGGCCTGAGGCCCGGCGTGAGTAAAGAGCTGCTTACCCACTTTGAACATCCCCACTTCACCGGCGAGCCGGCGGACCAAGTGTGCAGCATGATCGAGATCGTCAACGTCCAGAGCGACAATCAAGCGCTCGCGCATGGATCGACGGCTGCGCAGCAGCTCCAGGTTGGACGCCATTTAACCGCCCATCGCCTCGGCCAAATGGCGATGGATCGCCTGCGCCGCGTTACTCACCGGGATTTCCACGGTCTTACCGTCACGGCGCGTGCGCAACTCGATATAACCCTTTTCCAATCCCTTGGCGCCCACGGTTACGCGCACCGGAATGCCGATCAGATCGCCGTCTTTGAATTTCACGCCCGGCCGCTCGTCGCGGTCATCGAGCAGAACTTCGACACCGAGCCGGGTCAACTCGTCATAGAGACGATCCGTCGCATCGAAGGTGGCTTTATCTTTGTAGTTTATCGGCAGCAGTAAAACCTCAAACGGTGCAATCGAAAGCGGCCATACGATTCCGTTACTGTCGTGATTCTGTTCGACAGCGGCCGCTACCAGACGGCTGATCCCGATACCGTAACAACCCATTTCGATGGGCCGTTCCCGGCCTTCGGCATCCAGATAAGTGGCGCCCAAAGCTTCGCTGTATTTCTTTCCCAAGTAAAAAACCTGTCCTACTTCGATGCCGCGATGTGCTTCGAGCTTGCCTTGGTCGCAACGCGGGCAAGCATCGCCGGCCACGGCCAATCTCAAATCGACAAATGCTGATGGTCTGAAATCGCGCTCCTGATCCACTTCGATGAAGTGGGCGTCGGCTTCGTTTGCACCGGTCACGGCGCCGCGCATGGACTGGACTGAAAGGTCGGCGATAACGCGAAGTTTCAGACCGATAGGCCCTAGATATCCCGGCGTCAAGCCGGTAACCGCCTCGACCGCTGCCTCGTCCGCCAGCGCCACTTCCCGGCACCCTAATGCGGCTTGTAGCTTGACTTCATTGATCTCATGATCGCCGCGCACCAACACGGCGACAAATTCGTCCCCGTCGATCTTATAAACCAACGTCTTGATGAATTGGGTCGGAGCGAGCTTCAGAAATTCGGCCACTTCGGGGACGCTCTTTTTTCCCGGCGTCGGTACTTTTTGTAATTGGGGCGGCTCCTCGGTTAGATCGCGCGCCGGCAGACGGCTGGCTCTAAGTTCGGCCTTTTCGAGGTTGGCGGCATAGTCGCAATGGCTACAGCCGACGATGGCGTCCTCGCCGGATTCGGCAAGCACCTGAAACTCATGAGATAGGCTGCCGCCGATAGTCCCGGTATCAGCCTCCACAGGACGGAACTGTAGACCGCAACGGCTAAAGATCCGCTTGTATGTTTGAAACATGTTGTCGTATTCCCGCCTGCAGTCCTCGACGTCGGCATGAAAGCTGTATGCGTCTTTCATGATGAATTCCCGGCCACGCATGAGGCCAAAGCGCGGCCGAACTTCATCGCGAAATTTGGTTTGAATTTGATAAAGGTTAAAGGGCAGCTCCCGATAAGAGCGCACCGTGCGGCGCACCAAATCGGTAACGATCTCTTCGTGGGTCGGGCCCAGGCAAAAATCCCGGTCGTGGCGGTCCTTGAACCTGACAAGTTCCTTGCCGTAGATCTCCCATCGGCCACTCTCCTGCCACAGCTCGGCGGGAGCGGCTATAGGCAGCAGAAGCTCTTGGGCGCCGGCTCGGTTCATTTCACCTCTGACAATGCCCTCTATTTTTCGTATGACTCTCAAGGCTAGAGGAAAATAATCGTAGATCCCACGGCTGATTTGCCGGATGAATCCGGCCCGCACCAGGAGCTTGTGACTGATCACCTCGGCATCGGCCGGATCTTCCTTGAGTGTCGGGATGAGTGTTTTACTCCAGCGCATGATCTTTCCTTGAATTGACCGATGTGAGACTGTTGGAGGGTTGGCTAGTCGTTAGCGGCGGCTACCGCGTCCGCTTTTTTCTCTGCAGCGAGTTTGTGCACTTCTTCCATGAGGGCGTCGACAATGGCCGCTTCCGGAACTTTGCGGATCACTTCCCCCTTCTTGAAGAGCAGACCGATGCCCTTCCCGCCGGCCACGCCGAGATCGGCAGCCCGCGCTTCTCCAGGACCGTTGACCTCGCAGCCCATGACGGCGACGTGAATGTTCAAGTTCCGAAACGGCATCATGCGCTCCTCAACCTCTTTGGCAAGGGCCACCAGATCGACGTCAGCGCGGCCGCAGGAAGGACAGGCAACGAAAGTCAAGCCTTCCTTTTTGAGTCCCAGAGATTTTAAAACTTCCCTACCGACTCGCACTTCTTCGACCGGATCGGCAGCCAAGGACACGCGAATAGTGTCCCCTATGCCTTCGGCGAGTAGTGCTCCAAGTCCGACTGCGGACTTGATAGTGCCTGACATCGGAGTGCCGGCTTCGGTGACACCCAAGTGAAACGGATAATCGACCTTGTCTGACAGCATCCGGTAGGCTTCGATCATCATCAGCGGATCGGAAGCTTTAAGGGAAATTTTTATTTCGGGATAGTTCAGATCCTCTAGAATTCGAATGTGACGCAGCCCGCTTTCCACCATCCCTTCAACTGTCGGTCCGCCGTTTTTTTGCAGAATGTCTTTTTCCAGAGAACCGGCATTAACCCCGATCCGGATAGGAATCTTGCGCTCGGCGGCGGACCTGACCACCTCTTCGACATAACGCCGCGCGCCAATATTGCCGGGGTTTAGGCGCAGACCGTCGACACCTTGCTCCAGGGCCATCAGCGCCAATTTGTAGTTGAAGTGAATGTCGGCAACCAGCGGAATGCGGATGCGCCGTTTGATTTCGGCCAGCTGCTCGGCCGCCTCGCGCACAGGCACGGCGACGCGAATGATATCGCAGCCGGCCGCTTCGAGAGCCCATATCTGGTGGATGGTGGCGCGGGCATCGCGGGTATCGGTCTTGGTCATCGATTGAACGGTGATCGGAGCGTCGCCGCCCACTTTCACGGTGCCCAGTTGGATCTGTCGGGTTTTGCGGCGCTTTATCACGGTTTCACTATAGGTAACTGACCTGGAACGGTCAACCAGGATAAGAGAGGAGAGCCAAGTGGTCACACGGCGGCCGCGTCACGGGTCGTTTTCAGAAGCTCGCGCCGACCCTGGCCTGCCGCTCTTTCCTTGGGGTCCGGATTCGCGTTTGTCAGATACCTGACTTTCTTCTTCCTTGGTTCTCCGGTCGCCTTCAGGAATGATGAGAAGCCGACGGTAGGGCCCTTGGCCCAGACTTTTGGTGGTGAGCCACCGATCGTCCTGCAGCGCGGCGTGTACGATCCGGCGATCAGCAGCGCTCAAAGCATCCACTGTTACGGTCTTTCTTTGCCGTTTAGCTTTCTCGCCAAGGCGCAACGCCATATCCTCGAGCGATCTTCGCCGGCGCTCGCGGTAGTTTTCGACGTCGACGATGATGTGCGGCCCTTCGCTTCCGTGACGGTCGCCGGCAATGCGCGTCACCAGATACTGCAGCGCCTCCAGAGTCTGCCCCTTACGGCCGATCAATAAGCCGCCGTCTTCGGAGGTAACTTCAAGGACGATTTCGTCGAGTTTTTCCCCGATCTTCCATTGGACCGATGCGCGCACGCCCATGAGCTTGAGAATCTCGCCGAGCACTTCGGTGCCCTTCTCGGCTATAGCTGTAGCCGCCGCTTGAGTCTCCGGCGGTGGAGCCGCGGCTTCAGACAGCCGCGGCAATTCGGAAGGTTTCGGCTCGATGGCAGGTTTTCTCAGCACAGCACGAACCCGGGCCTTCTGAGCGCCAAACCCGAGAATGCCTTTCTTGCCTTCTGAAAGGATGTCGATGGTTATCCTATCGCGCTCGACGCCGAGGCGTGTCAGAGCGTTTTGAATGGCTTGATCGATGGTATCGCCTTCGACTTCCACGTAATCCATACAACCCACCTCGTAACAGCTACGCCTACTTCGCTGTGCGGTTGATCCAATACTGTTGCGCGATAGAAAGACAGTTATTGACCAGCCAATAGATCGTCAACCCGGCCGGAAATGTGACGAACATAAAGGTAAATATGAGCGGCATCATCAGCATCAGTTTGCGTTGGTTGGGATCGCCGGCCGTCGGGGTCATCCACTGCTGGAGAAACATGCTGGCACCCATCAGTATCGTAAGCACGGGCACGCCGACTTGCCAACCGGCAAGGGTAAACGGCAGTGACTCCCAATCGGGCCGGGAAAGATCCTTGATCCACAGAAACGGCGCATGACGCAACTCGATGGGGATGTAGAGCGCATTGTAAAGGCCGATGAAAACCGGGAACTGCACCACCATGGGAAGACACCCGCCCAAAGGATTTACACCATTGCGGCGATACATCTCCATAATCTCTTTGTTCAGTTTTTCCCGATCGTTCTTGTATTTCTCCTTGAGCCGTTCCATCTGCGGCTGAAGCTTGGCCATCTGCTTCATTGACGAGTAGCTCTTGTGCGTCAGCGGCGCCGTAAGGATCTTGAGCAAGACCGTCAGTAGAATGATGTCAATGCCATAGCTGCCGGTAAACTGATGAAAGAAATGCAGGATGTATAAAAACGGTATCGCAATAAAACCGAAGTAGCCGAAGTCGATGGCGCGTTCCATTCCTTTGCCGATCGACTCGAGAACGCTCAACTCCTTGGGACCGACAAACAGGGTATAGTTCGCGCCGGCATTGGTGTTGGCGGGAGGGCCGGCAACCGCGAGGATCAACGCCGGACCTGCCTGTTGAATGGTCAATCTATGATTCGCGCCGATGTCAGGAACGAGCGCCATGAAAAAATAGGTGTAACCGAACCCTGCCCACGAAAGGTCGCCGGTGAATTCTTTGCCTTGCGTGAGCTCGTCGCTCAGGTGTTCGCGTTTGATCTTGTTGTCGACCAGGCCGATGAGTCCTTCGAACGGCGCATCGGGATTGGGCTTGTCGTGTTCGCTGGGGGCCGTCAGCATGACTGCCGGAAGCAGGACGCGGCCGTCTGCCGCCTTGACATCGACCCGCAGGTCAATGGGGTAGCGATTTCCAGAGAACGTCAAGGTTTTTCTGATGGTCGCGCCGTCCTGAGCGGTCCCGACGAAGGTCAAAGCTTCCTTGGCCTCGCCGCTGAGCTTAACATCTCCGGCCTCGATGCTGTAATGAATCTGGGAATCGTCAGCCGGGGTTGCGCCGTTCCACCTAACCCCCAAAGGATAGGGAACCCCCGGAACCCCAGCGATTAGATCGAACGGAGGGCTTTCGGGGTTTGCGGTGGTGCGGTAATTCCTAAACTTCAAACTCTTCAAACGCGCGCCTTGGCTGGTCAATACCGCCACATAGTTGTCGGTCTCAACACGAATGTCCTTTATCTGTTCTCCGGCGGGCAGCGGCGGCGGTTTGATCTGCGCCGCCGATGGTTCAAATGTCGTTACGGAGTCGCGAGCCCCGGGGGGAGCCTGTTCGGCTTTTTCCGTCGGCTGCGGTGACGGAGGAGGGGGCGTGGTTCCGTACTGTCGCGTGATCCATTCCTGGTAAAGAACCAGCACCAGTAAAGAAAGGGCAATGGCTAAAAAAGCGCGTTTTTCCATTATGATGACTAATGCACAGGGTCGTAACCGCCCGGATGCCATGGGTGACAGCGGGCCAGCCTCTTGAATCCCAAAGTTATTCCTCTGAGCAACCCGTGCCTATGAATAGCTTCGGATGTATAAACCGAGCAGCTCGGGAAAAATCGACAGGCTTTTGGCAGGAGCGGCGAAAGAAATCGATGATAAGCGCCCAAAATACCGGTCACGATCTGTCGAAAAAACCGTTCCATCATTGCCTGTGACCGCGTCTCTCGATCAAGCATTCTCTGAGCTCGCGCGCCAATTGGAAGAGGCTAAGACTCGCCGCTCCTTTTTTGGCAATGATCAGTATGTCCCGAGTCGGGACGATGTCGACACGCAAGCGGCGAAACGATTCCCGAAGCAAGCGCTTGACTCGGTTGCGCACCACCGCTTTACCGACCTTGGAGCTAACGGTCATGCCCAGCCGAACCTCACATCGGCCGGTCTCTTTCGTGATGACCACAAAATTTGCTGTATGGTGCTTTTTACCCGAGCGCGAGAGATCGATAAACTCCGGTCGTTTTCTTAGCCGGGCCTTCTTGGGAAATCCCGCTCCGACCGCTAACGTCATCCTTTCTAGGTTCTGGCTCGCTTCGGCGGCACGGTCACCGTAAGCTTCTTGCGTCCCTTGGCGCGTCGTCGCCTCAGCACATTGCGCCCTCCCGGGGTTTCCATTCGGGTGAGAAATCCATGCGTCCGTTTGCGCTTGATATTGCTTGGTTGATAGGTTCTCTTCATTTGCGATTTCGCTCCTTTGGCCGCACATCCGGCCAATCAAAATAACCAATCTGGTTTTGCCACGTCAAAGAAGATCCCGGATGCGAGGCGCGCGAAAGGTTGACGGGCGGAAAAACGTACAAGCTTAAACATCGGCAGTACGCCGTCGGGCGCTACGAACCAGAGCGGGCTTTTTCGCAGTCTCCTATTTCAACCATACCGGCCGGATGTTGTCAATTTATGCACGTTCGGCTTTAAGCGACCGCTGCATTAACTCCCGCACCCCGTCGGACGGCTTTTTGTCCTGGTGCATGATCCGATACATCTGTTCAACTATCGGCATCTCGACACCTACACGTTGCGCCAGAAAATATACCGAGCGCGCATTGCGAATGCCCTCGGCGACCATTCGCGAACCCGCGGTTATTTCGGCGACCGTCCTGCCTTCAGCGATCTGCAGCCCCACTTGCCGGTTACGGCTCAACCCTCCGGTGCAAGTGAGGATCAAATCACCGACTCCCGGTAAGCCGGCCAGAGTTGATGGATCTGCTCCCATTTTGACCGTTAACCGGGTCATTTCAGCCACGCCGCGCGTGATTAATGCAGCCCGCGCGTTTTGACCCAACCCCAGACCATCGCTTATACCGGCGGCGATAGCGATAACATTTTTAATAACTCCCCCCATCTGCACGCCGATGACGTCTTGCGAGGTGTATACTCTGAGGCTTTGCGTGCTACAAACGCCTTGAATCTTGCGTGCGGTGTTTTCGCAGTATGCGGCCACGGTCACAGCGGCGGGAAGACCCTGGGCCACCTCCAAAGCGAAAGTTGGGCCGGACAAAAACGCCTGCCTGTCTGTGCCGACAGCGCCGAAAATGTCTGTCAACACCTCTCCCATGGTCTTCAAAGTCTCTTCTTCCAAACCCTTGGTACCGCAAACGATCAGTGCCGAGGATGCAACGTGCGGCGCCGCCTGGGTCATGATCTGGCGCACCGCATGTGACGGCACAACGCAGAGGACAATGGTCCTCTCCGTAACCGCCTTCTCCAACGAGCGCGTGACCTCGACGGTCGGAGGCAGCAATATTCCTGGCAGGTAGCTGCGATTCTCCCGGCTCTCTTGGATTTCATTAAAGCTCTGCGCGCCATGACACCAGAGAATAATTCTCTCCCCCTTATGCCCTAGCAGGCAGGCCAGCGCGGTGCCCCAACCACCGGCTCCAATAATGCCGATCGACTCTGCCATGATCCGTAGACTATCAAGTAAGCCGCGGAGAGTTTGAAATAAGGCTGCAGCGCCGCCCGCGCCGAATCAATTTATTTCAACATTCTGGAGATCCTATTCGGCTTCTTCCTCATCTTCCTTTTCAGCCAGCCGCGCCAATGAAACCACCCGCTCCCCTTCTTCGACGTCGATGAGACGCACGCCCTGGGTGTTACGACCGATCAGCCGAATGTCTTTCATGCGGAGCCGAATGATTTTACCATTGTTAGTGACGAGCATCAGCTGGTCATCGTCCGTCACTTGCTGGCCGCCGACCACACGGCCCGTTTTATCCGTCGATTTCATGGTAATAATGCCCTTTCCGCCGCGCGATTGCAGACGGTACTCATCCATATCGGTGCGCTTCCCGTAGCCGTTTTCCGATACGGTCAAGATGCTCGCGCCGCGGTTAAGCATTTCCATACTGACGACCGCATCGCCGGGATCCAGCCGCATCGCCACCACACCGTAGGTACCGCGCCCCGTCGGCCGCACCTGCTCCTCCTTAAAACGGATGGACTGGCCATCCAAAGTCGAGAGGATCAGCTCCTGGTGGCCATCGGTCAGCCGCACGCCGATGACCTCATCGCCATCCTCGAGGCCGATGGCCCGAATACCGGACGCCCGCGGATTGGAATAGAGCATTAGATCGGTCTTTTTGACCAATCCCTTTCTGGTCGCGAAAACAACGAAACGGCCGTCGACGAACTCGCGAACCGAAAGAAACGCCGAAATTCTCTCCCCGGGTCCCAGGTTGAGCAGATTGACGATGGGCTTGCCTTTGGCGGCCCGGCCCGCCTGCGGAAGCTCATGCACCTTGACCCAATAGAGCTTTCCAATGGTCGTGAAAAACAGCAGGTACGAGTGCATCGACGCAATGATGAGGTACTCGACAAAATCTTCCTCCTTGGTGGTCGTGCCGATCTTGCCCTTGCCGCCGCGGCGCTGCGCCCGGTACAGCGTGACGGGATTTCGTTTTATGTAGCCTTCATGGGAAATCGTCACTGCCATTTCTTCATCGACGATCATATCCTCGATGGAGATTTCTTCCGAACGGGCAACGATTTGCGTGCGCCGCTCGTCGCCAAATTTTTCCTTGAGCTCTTCAAGCTCCGTGACGACAATTTTAAAAATCTCCTTTTCATCGGCCAAAATAGCCCTGAGCCTGGCGATGATCTCCAGGGTTTCTTTATGCTCTTGTAAGATCTTGTCGCGTTCCAGGCCAGTCAGTCTCTGCAGGCGCATATCGAGAATCGCCCGCGCTTGAATCTCCGATAACGTGAAGCTCGCCATTAAACCGTCCTTGGCGGCTTTCGGATCCCGGGCGTTACGAATCAGCGTGATGACCGCATCCAGGTTGTCCAGTGCGATCCGCAAACCATCAAGAATATGCAGACGTTCTTCGGCTTTGCGCAGGTCATAGGCTGTGCGCCGGGTGACCACTTCCTTGCGGTGGTCTAAAAACGCTTTCAGTGCATCTCTGAGGTTGAGCAGTCTCGGCCGGCCCTCGACAATGGCCAGCATGTTGATGCCGAACGATTCCTGCAGCGAAGTGTGTTTATAGAGCTGATTGATAATAACTTCCGCGCTCGCGTCGCGTTTGAGCTCGATGGCGATGCGCATTCCCTCACGATCCGATTCATCGCGCAGATCGGAAATACCTTCGATCTTTTTTTCCTGGACCAGGGCGGCGATCTGTTCGATGAGCCGCACTTTATTAACCATGAAGGGAATTTCGCTAATGATGATCTGCTCTTTTCCAGTGCGCTTGACGGTCTCGGTAAAGGCTTTACCGCGCATCTGGATAATCCCCTTGCCTTCGCTGTAGGCTTGAAGGATGGGCTCCTTGCCATGAATAAAGCCCGCCGTAGGAAAATCCGGACCCGGAATATACTTCATGAGATCCTTGACGGTAATCGCCGGGTTCGCCACCATTGCGATCATTCCGTCGACGATCTCGCCAAGATTGTGCGGCGGAATATTGGTCGCCATGCCCACCGCAATTCCGGATGAACCATTGACGAGAAGATTGGGAACGCGCGACGGCAGAACCGCCGGCTCCTTGAGTGAATCGTCGTAGTTGGGAATGAAATCGACGGTTTCTTTTTCGATATCGGCAAGGATCTCTTCGGCCAGCCGGGACATGCGGATTTCGGTGTAGCGCATCGCCGCCGGCGAGTCGCCGTCGACCGATCCGAAGTTACCCTGCCCGTCGATAAACGGGTAGCGCATGACGAAATCTTGGGCCATCCGTACAATCGTGTCGTAAACTGCGGTATCGCCGTGAGGGTGGTACTTCCCTATGATGTCGCCCACCAGGCGAGCCGATTTCTTGTACGGCTTGTCCCAGGTGTTGCCCATGTCGTACATGGCGTAAAGTACTCGCCGGTGCACCGGCTTGAGGCCATCGCGGACATCCGGGAGGGCACGTCCGACGATCACGCTCATAGCGTAGTCCATGTAGGACTGACGCATCTCATCTTCGATATAGACCGGGACTCTTTGCGACTTTAATGTTGCTTCCATAGATTGACCGTAAAACTAGCGCCGACAAATTCGCCAGTTTAAGTTTGAGGGTTGGACGCTAATCAGACGTCCAGGTTTTTGACCGTGAGAGCGTGCTCTTCGATAAACTTGCGCCGGGGTTCGACTTCGTCTCCCATCAGCGTCGAGAAAATATCGTTGGCTTCTACCGCATCTTCGATTCTTACCTGTAAGAGTATGCGCGTCTCGGGGTTCATCGTGGTTTCCCATAGCTGGTCGGGGTTCATCTCGCCGAGACCTTTATAGCGCTGAATGTATTGACCTTTCTTACCTCCCTCCATGATGTACTCGAGCACTTCGGTAAGCGAGCGAAGCTGCGCTTTGTGATCGCCGTTTTCAACCGCATAAGGAGGCATGCCGATGCCGATCAGATCGCTGAATATTTTTTTTATTTCTTTATATTCCGGGCTGGTCAAAAACTCGCGATCGATCACCGTCTGAAACCCGCTGCCGTTTGCTCGCGTCGTGCAGATCAGTTTATAGCAGTTGTGTTCTGCGTCCTCTTCCAATGCGGAAGACAGCGGGGCGTGCTCCGGCGCGATCAAACTCACGTAGGAGGCCAGCCGGATGCCGACGCGGCGCAGCGCGCTCTCATCCTTTAACACCTCCTCGTTGAACTCGTCCTCCAACAGCAACCCTTCGACAACCAGCCGGTTTTTTCTTTTACGAGTGATCAGCCCCATTAACTTTTCCATTCGCGCGACTTTCTTAACAAAATTCTGCAACGGCTGTCCGGCCAAACCATTGCCGTCGTTGGTGGCTCTGACGCGGATATTTTCAGTGCCGAGCTCGATCAAGTAATCTTCCAGAGTCGCTTCATCTTTTAAGTAACGCTCCTGCTTACCCCGCTTTACCTTATAAAGCGGCGGCTGGGCGATAAAAAGATGGCCTTTCTCGACCAAGTCGGGCATCTGGCGATAGAAAAAGGTCAGCAACAGAGTGCGGATGTGCGATCCGTCGACGTCGGCATCGGTCATAATGATGATCGAATGGTAACGCAGCTTTGCCGGATCGTAATCCTCTTTCACTCCGGTTCCCAGCGCGGTAATCAACAAGCGGATTTCTTGAGAAGACAGCATCTTATCGAAACGGGCCTTTTCGACGTTGAGAATTTTCCCTTTGAGCGGAAGAATGGCCTGATTGCGCCGGTCGCGGCCTTGTTTGGCGGAGCCGCCGGCGGAGTCTCCCTCAACCAGGTAAATCTCGCTTAGTGCCGGGTCTCTTTCCTGGCAGTCGGCAAGCTTGCCCGGTAGCGAGCCGGAGTCCAGCGCGCCCTTGCGCCGTGCCAGATCTTTGGCTTTGCGCGTCGCCTCACGTACCCGGGCCGCTTCGACGCCCTTGGCGACAATCTTTTTTGCATCGCTGGGGTGTTCGCTGAGATAGCTTGAGAATTTTTCATTAACCAGCGCCTCGACAATCCCTTTGACCTCGCTATTGCCGAGCTTTGTTTTGGTTTGCCCCTCGAATTGGGGCTCGGGAACCTTCACGCTGATTACCGCGGTGAGCCCTTCTCGAACGTCTTCCCCCTGCAGATTTTGATCGTCTTTCTTCAGCTGGTTCGTATCGATGGCATAACTATTCACAGTGCGCGTCAACGCCGATTTGAAACCGATCAAGTGTGTGCCGCCCTCGATAGTATTGATGTTATTGGCGAACGAGAAGACGTTTTCAGAATAGCCGTCATTCCACTGCATGGCGACTTCGGCCGAGACGCCGTCTTTTTCGCCCTCGAAATAAACTACCCTAGGGTGGATCGTGGTTTTGGCTCGATTGAGATGCTCAACGAACGAAAGAAGCCCGCCTTTGTAGAAGAATTCGTGCTTCTTTTGGCTTCTCTCGTCCTCAATAGTGATTTTTACACCGCTATTTAGAAAAGCGAGTTCGCGTAGTCTCTGCGACAGAATGTCGAAGCTGAAGTCTATGGTTTCAAAAATTTCGCTGTCTGGTTTGAACTTGACCTGAGTTCCGCGCTCCTTCGATTTGCCGACCTCTTGCAGACTTCCCTGTGGCTCGCCTCGCTTATAGGCCTGCTGGTAGACTTTGCCGTCCCGTTTGATTTCCACTTCCAGGGTTTCCGATAAAGCGTTCACCACTGAAATGCCGACGCCGTGAAGACCGCCGGACACCTTGTAGGACGCCTTATCGAATTTTCCGCCGGCATGAAGCTTGGTAAGAACGACTTCCGCGGCAGACACTTTTTCAGTTTGGTGAATGTCTACCGGGATACCCCGGCCATTGTCGATGACAGTGACGCTGTTATCGATATGAATTGTCACTCCGATTGTATCGCAGTGTCCCGCCAACGCTTCATCGATGGAATTGTCGACCACCTCATAAACCAAATGATGAAGACCCCGCTCGCTGGTGTCGCCGATGTACATTCCAGGGCGTTTTCTGACCGCTTCGAGCCCTTCAAGGACTTTGATATTGTCTGCGCTATATTCATTCTGCTGAGGTGGTTTTGATTGTGTCATTTTTTCCTAACGTCGAGCGGAAAATTTTCGTGAAAAGTCACGGGGTTAGAACAAATCGAAACTGCCGAGATAGTACCAAAAAACAGCATAAAAGTAAAGCCGCAACTTGTCCGTAAATGACTGATTCTAAAGAAAATATTTGGACTTTGGGGGGTCGGTCGGCGAAGCGTCATCAACGATGCCCAACCGCGCTGCGGGTTGACAGCTTGAGATCGCTAGGGGAAAAGACAAAAAGCATGAAAAATATCACCGCAGCCTTCAGCTACCTTACTTTTTGGTGGCGGTTTACGAAATCTCATCCGCCTCCAGCAGTTCTAGGCACGGCTGCCTGCTATTTTCCGGTGATCGGTTTGCTCCTTGGAATGATGCTGGTCGGTATCAATCAAGCGCTGCAAAACCATCTCGACCCAGAAATCCTCAGCATAGTTCTGGCAACGGCTCTTACCATCGCCACAGGAGCAATTCACATAGAAGGATTACAGAAGACTCTGGACTCGCGGGCCGGGCGATCTGAGGGAGCCGCAAACACCGACTCGAGCTTCGCTGTCGGCACCGTCGCAATCCTGCTGGTACTTCTGTTCAAAATTAAATCCATTGAAATTCTTCACGACAATCTGGTTTTCGGTCTATTGTTGATGCCGGTGTTCGCGCGCTGGGCCCTAGTGGTGTTCATCTACGGTTCGTATCGCTTTAGCGAAGGAGAGGCTCGCGAAATCGCGCAACAAATAAGTTTCTCCTGCCTGTTGCTGACGAGCATCGCCACCTTGACACTTGCCACTTACCTGCTGGGACCTACTGCGCTTTGGATTGGCGTTTATCTATCCGTGTTTGCGCTGATTTGCCGAACTATCTTCCAAAAACGCAATGGAGCGCTCACCACAAACCACTTGGGCGCGGTAGTCGAGCTCAGCGAAACGCTATGCCTTATAGCGCTAGCGTGGTTTTGATTTAAAGTAGAAAGCCTTTCCGCTATGGAGCTTTTTAAACCGCTTTCCCCGGTCATTCCGGTCTTTATTTTAATTGCCACCGGATTTTTCTTCGCTCATTGGAAAAAGATCAGTCTTGTGCCGGTGACCGAGTTGATCGTCTACCTTGGAACTCCTGCCCTGGTTTTTTCATCTCTCGCGAGCAGGCCCTTGTTCGCCGGAGACATTGCGGTTCTACTTGGCGGGGTGCTATTGATTTTCGCCGGTGTCGGCGCACTGGTGCGGCTCTACTTCATCGTGTTTCGCTTCAGCTCCCGTGGCTTTGCATTGCCGGCATTGTTCATGAACGCCGGCAACATGGGCATTCCGCTGGCGCTGTTTGCCTTCGGCGAAGCCGGCATGCAACGGGCAACGCTGATGTTCGTGATTATCACGTTCCTGCAATACTCGCTGGGACTATATCTTCTCAATGGGCGGGGTAATTGGAGCGAAACCTTTCGTCTTCCACTGATTTACGCGACTGTCGCCGGTCTGACATTTAATCTGAACCAGATTACGATTCCGGAACTGCTCTTCCAGCCCATTTACATGCTCGGCCAGGCGACCATTCCCATCATGCTTGTCAGCCTGGGCTACCGGCTCCACGATTTTCAATCGCTTAAATGGCGCCATGCCATTGGCGGCGCTATCGTCCGAATCTTTGGCGGATTTCTGGTCGCATCCATTGTGGTGAATCTGATCGGCGCCGATGGCGTCAATCGCCAGGTCTTGCTTCTCTATGGCGCGCTTCCCGCTGCAGTGATCAATTTCGTCCTCACGGAGAAATATCGCCAGGATCCGGAACTCGCCGCATCGATCGTGGTCTTGAGTACGTTGCTCTCCGTCCTCACGATCCCAATCGTGTTTTGGATTATTCTATGAACCGACCAGCTCACCTCTAACGATTTCTTGACAAGGCTTTATGCGCGTTGTACTTTTCGCGACATCAGCTCAGTGCTCTAAGGTCAAAGGGAAGACCGGTGCAAATCCGGCGCGGTCCCGCCACTGTGATCGGGTAAGATCTTTCACTAGTCAGCCACTGTCAGCCTCAGGCCGATGGGAAGGCGGTGAAAGGTAGGAGGAAAGCCTCCCTACTCGTAAGCCAGGAGACCTCCTCAGAGCCGTAAACCGACCTCTCCGGAGGAGAGAGAAAGGTTTTATTCATTGTCTCATTTTGCGCCGGGAGCAGCGTCAATGAACTTGCTCTCGTTTTTTCTTGCCTCACTCGCGTTGCACGGAGCTGTCATTGCGCTGCCTATCCGCTTCGCGGCTGAACGGCAAGAAGAACCCGTGCCGGTGAAGCTCTACGTCGAAGGCCCGCAGTGGCCTGACG